>DASRHW010000113.1:0-11922 GCA_035650375.1 Solirubrobacteraceae bacterium
CCGGCCTAGCGCTGCTGCGGTCGTTCACACAGCTCTGCGCAAAGGTGCCCGCATGATCCTGTATCCCGCCATCGACATCTCCGAGGGCAAGGCGGTTCGCCTCGTCAAGGGAGATTTCGACGCGATGACCGTCTACGGCGACGATCCGCTCGAGTCGGCGCGGACGTGGGTCGAGGAGGGCGCTCGCTTCCTCCACGTCGTCGATCTCGACGGCGCGCGCCACGGCAGCCCGCAGAATCTCCATCACCTCGAGCGGATCACGCAGGAGCTGCAGATCCCGGTCCAGTACGGGGGCGGCCTGCGCTCGTTCGCGGCCGTTCGCGACGCGCTCCGCGCCGGGGCCGAGCGCGTGATCCTCGGCACCGCGGCACTGCGCGACGTCGACTTCCTCGACGACGTGCTCGGCTCGTTCCGCGAGCGGATCATCGTCTCGATCGATACCCGCGGCGGCAACGTGTCGACGTCGGGCTGGCAGGAGACGACGACACAGCCCGCCGAGGGTGTGATCGAGCGCCTGCAGCAGCGCGGCGTGCGCTCGTTCGTCTACACCAACGTCGACAAGGACGGGATGCTCGAGGGCCCCGACCTCGACGAGGTCAAGCGGATCGCCGCTGTCGTCCGCGGCCGCTTCCTCTATTCGGGCGGTATCGGCGCGCTCGTGGATCTCGCGGGACTCGCGTCGCTGCGGCAGGTCAACCTCGGCGGCGTGATCGTCGGCAAGGCGCTGTACGAGCACCGCTTCACGATCCGCGAAGCGCACGACGCGCTCGGCGGCTAGGAGCGGCACCGCCGCCGTGCACCTCAAGCGCGTGATCCCGTGCCTCGACGTCGACGCCGGTCGGGTCGTCAAGGGCACGAACTTCGTCGACCTGCGCGACGCCGGCGACCCCGTCGAGCTTGCCGAGCGCTACGACGCCGAGGGCGCCGACGAGCTCGTGTTCCTCGACATCACCGCGACGCACGAGCGTCGCGACACGATCGTCGAGCTGGCACGGCGGACCGCCGACAACGTCTTCATCCCGTTCACGATCGGTGGCGGCATCCGCAGCGTCGATGACGCCCAGGCGGTGCTCGACGCCGGTGCGGACAAGGTCGCGATCAACAGCGCCGCCGTCGCGCGGCCGGAGCTGATCGACGAGCTCTCGGGTGTCTTCGGAGCGCAGTGCGTGGTGCTCGCGATCGATGCTCGCCGCAACGCGGGGGCCGGCGACGCGAGTGGCTGGGAGGTCTTCGTCGCCGGGGGTCGCACCGCGACCGGCCGCGACGCCGTCGCCTGGGCCGCCGAGGGCGCGGAGCGTGGGGCAGGCGAGATCCTGCTGACGAGCATGGACCGCGACGGCACCGAGGACGGCTACGACCTCGAGCTGACGAGCGCGGTCTGCGCCGCCGTCGGCGTGCCGGTTATCGCCTCAGGAGGGGCCGGGACGCTCGAGCACCTTGTCGAGGCGCTGCGCGCCGGAGCGGACGCGGCGCTGGCGGCCTCGATCTTCCATTACGGCCAGTTCACGATCGCGCAGGCGCATGCGCATCTCGCCGCGGCCGGGATCCCGGTCCGGCACTAGCCGCCGGGCCTAGCCGCGCAGGCGCTTGCGCTCGCGGGCGACCCAGTCCCAGTAGGCGTAGCAGCCGTGGGCGCGGAGGCGCGCCCGACGGTCGTCTGGGGTGCGCTGGATGCTCCGGCAGAGCACCCGCAGGTAGGCGTGGTGGCGCGCGGCCTTCGCGCGCAGGTAGCGCTGATGTCGGGCGCGCGCATGGTCGGCGGCACGCTTGCGCTTCGCCGCCGCGGCGCTGTGGGCCGGTGCCGACGAGAAGCGGACGCCGGCCGGATCGAGGCCGAACAGCGACGAGTAGCCGTTGAAGTAGATCCGTCGGCCGTCGCTGATCCCCGGGCTGAACGCGCCGCGACGTGTCTTCCACTCGATCGCGCCGCTGCCGGCGTCGAGCGCCCACGAGCTCTTGAGGCCGAGCGACGAGACGAAGACGAGATCGCCGACGACGGTCGCCGAGCCCGAGATCTTGCCGCCGAGGTCGCGCGACCAGCGGACACGGCCGCTTTGCGCGTCGAGCGCATAGAACGTCCCGTTGTAGGAGCCGATCCAGACCGTCGGCCGGCCGCCCGGGGCGGCGCCGACGGCGGGGGAGGCGTAGACGTAGGCGCCGGTCTGCTTCCGCCAGGCAAGCTTGCCGTTGCGGGCCGCGAACGAGTACACCGCGCCGTTCGTCGAGCCGATGTAGACGCGGCCGTAGCTGACCGCCGGCGAGGAGTAGAAGCGCCCGCCGCCGAGCCCGAACGCGTGCGAGCCGGCCGCGCGGACCTTCCACAGCTTCGCGCCGTCGCGTTGCCGGATCGCGTAGACGGCACCGCTGTAGTCGCCGAAGAACAGCCGGCCGCGATCGAGCGCGAGCGCGCCCTTGACGGCGCCCGCCGCCTTGTAGGTCCACCGCACCGCGCCGTCGCTCGCTCGCAGCGCGTAGACCGTGCCGTTCTCGCTGCCGAAGTAGAGGCGCCCACGGTCGAGCAGCGGCGACGACTCGGCACGGCTCGGCAGCGAGCGGCTCCAGCGGATCTCGCCGGACTTGGCCGACAGCGCCACGACGCGGCCGTTGTCGCTGTGCTTGCGCTCGAGCAGCACCGAGTAGACGACGCCGTGGCCGCACGCAGGGGAGCTGGCGGCGAGTGCGCCGAGCTTGCGTTTCCACTCCACGGCGCCGGTCCAGCGGGAGATCTTGTAGAGCGCGCCGTTGTTCTTCAGCAGGTACAGCGAGCGCCCGCAGAGCACGGGCGGGAACTCGATCAGCGTCCGGCCGCGGACGGCCCAGGCGCCACGGAACGGCGCTCGCAGCGGCGTCTGCAGTGGCAGCACGTGCGTGCGCTGCTTCGTGAAGCCGAAGATCGGCCACGCGAAGCCGTCGTCGGCGGGGTGGCCGGTGCGCGGGCCGGACTGCTCGGTGACCGTCGGTTGCGTGGTTCCGCGGTCGAACTCGACGCCGGGGTTCGAGACATCGCCCTCGCGGCGAGAGGCCGTGACGACGATCACGACGGCGGCGATCACGACGAGCGCTCCAGCAAGACCGGCCCACAGCAGCCACCGCCTGCGGTGGCGCAGAGGCATCGTTGCATCGTAAAGGGTGGGGAGGGCGGCCAAATCAGCCAGACTGCGGGGATGGCAGCCGACGTCCTCACCGCGCTGCGCGCGCTTCCGGGCGCCGCGACGGTCCTCGATGTACTCGACGAGCGGGCGGACGTCTGGATCGTCGGCGGCGCCGTGCGCGATGCGCTGCTCGGCCGCGTGCCTCGCGACCTCGATCTTGTCGTCGACGGCGACGCGTCCGCGCTCGCGGCGGAGCTCGGCGATCTCGTCGCCGAGCACGAGCGCTTCGGCACCGTCGAGATCGAGGTCGGCGGCTTCGGCGTCGGAATCGCCGGCGCCCGCCACGACCGCTACGCGCGCCCGGGTGCGCTGCCCGAGGTCACCGCGGCGTCACTGCAGGACGACCTCGCCCGCCGCGACTTCAGCGTCAACGCCGTCGCCGTCTCGCTCGACGGCGAACTACACGGCGTCGACGGATGGCGTGCGGATCTCGACGGCCGCCGCCTGCGCGTGCTGCACGACGCCTCGTTCAGCGACGATCCGACGCGGCTGTGGCGCGCGGCGCGCTACGCGGCTCGGCTCGGATTCGCGCTCGACTCGCACACCGAGCAGCTCGCCCGCAACGCCGTTGCCTCCGGTGCGATGGACACGGTCAGCGGGGCCCGGCTCGGCAACGAGCTCAAGCTCGCGCTGCAGGAGCCCGATCCGGCCGCCGCGCTGGCGGCAGCCGCCGAGCTCGGGCTGCTGCCGGCCGGCGCTGGTAACCGTCGCGCCCTGGTCCGCGACGCGCTCGCGCTGGCGCCGGACGATGCGGATGCCGGGCTGATCGCGCTGTCGGCGATGTGCGGGGGCGTCGCGCCCGGCCGGCTGCGGGGCTGGCTCGACGCGCTGGCGGTCGGGGCTCGCGAGCGCGACGTCGTCCTCGCGGCGGTGACCGTCGCCGAGGCGCTTGCCCACCGGATGCTCGCCGCGACGCGTCCGTCGCAGGTCGCCGCGGCGGCGCGCGTCCACCCGCCCGAGGTCGTGGCGCTTGCGGGCGCGCTGGGCGCGGCGACGCCGGCGGGCGCCTGGTTCGGCGAGCTGCGGCACATACGAACCGCGATCGACGGTCGCGACCTGATCGCCGCCGGCATCTCGCCCGGGCCCGAGCTCGGCGAGCGCCTGGCACGGGCGCTCGACGCGAGGCTCGACGGGCTCGCCGTTGACCGCGACGCGCAGCTTGCCGCCGCGCTGGCCTAGGGTGCGAGTCGATGTGGCAACGCCGGCAGCGGTGGCAGGGCGGTGATTCCTCGTGATCTCGCTGAACCTTCCGGGAGGACGCATCCTGTTCACCGGTCGCGAGCAGGGCGACATCCGCCGGCCGGCGGACGCCTCGGCACTCGCCGAGGCGGCGGGCAGACCGCTTGTGTTCGTCCGCCAGGTCCATGGGGCCGAGGTCCGCTCGCTGACCGCCGAGACGGGCGACGAGCTCGTCGAGGCCGATGGCCAGGCGACGTCGCGCCGTGACGTCGCGCCGGCGGTGCTGACCGCCGACTGCCTGCCGGTCGTGATCGTCGGCGACGGCGCCCTCGCGGTCGTGCACGCCGGCTGGCGCGGGCTCCACGCCGGTGTGGTCGAAGAGGGGATCGCCGCCGTGCGACGGCTGGGCGTGACCGGCCCGCTGTCGGCCGCGATCGGTCCCGGCGCAGGACCGTGCTGCTACGTCGTCGGCGACGACGTCCGAGCGCTGTTCGGCACGACGGAGCCGACGCTTGACCTCAAGGCGAGCGCCCGCCGGCGCCTCAACGCCGCGGGCGTCGACCACGTCGAGGACGCCGGCGTCTGCACGGTCTGCGACTCGCGCTACTTCAGCTATCGCCGTGAGGGGGACGCGGCGGGCCGCCAGGCGGCGGTGGCATGGCTCACGAGGTGACGGGCGCCGGCGAGGTGACGGGCGCCGGCGATCTGACGGCCGACCGCGTGCGGCGCAACCTCGTGCGGCTGCGCGAGGAGCTCGCCGTGGCCGCTCCCGGCTCGCCACCGCGAGTTCTGGCAGCCGTCAAGTACGTATCGGCCGACGACCTGGGCACGCTGGTCGCGGGCGGCGTCGATCTCGCGGGAGAGAACCGCGCCCAGGAGCTGGAGCGCAAGGTCGCGGCGCAGCCCGGGCTCGAATGGCATTTCATCGGCCACCTGCAGAGCCGCAAGGTGCGCCAGGTCGTGCCGCACGTCAGCCTGATCCACTCGCTCTGCACCGACTCCGCGCTCGACCAGCTCGGCCGCCACGCACCGCCGGAGACGAAGGTGCTGATCGAGGTCAATGTCGCCGCAGACGCCGGGAAGAGCGGCCTGGCACCGTCTGAGCTCGACGGCTTCATCGATCGTGCGCGCCGCGCGAGGCTCGTGGTCGCCGGTCTGATGACGATGCCGCCGCGTGCGTCGGCGCCGGACGACAGCCGGCGCTGGTTCGCGGCGCTGCGCGAGCTCGCCGCCACACGCGGCCTGCGCGAGTTGTCGATGGGCACGACGCAGGATTACGCCGTCGCGGCGGCCGAGGGCGCGACGATCGTCCGCATCGGCTCCGGACTGCTGCGCTGAGCGCGCACCGGATCCGCGCCGTTGGCCCGGTCATTGCGAAAATGCAGGAGAAATGCTGCGTACGCCGTAGAATGCCGCAGCTATGGCGTTCCGCGATTCGTGGCACCGCGCGCTCGTGTACTTCGGCCTTGCCGAGGACCGCGACCCGTACGAAGACGAGTATGAGCCCGCCGGCCGGGGCGAGGAGGTCGAGGCCGAACTCGAGGATCGCTACCGCGAGCGCCCGAACGTCCGCCGGCTGCAGAGCGGCAGGCGGCGCCGTGACGACTTCGACGACATCTTCGCCGACGACGAGCCGCGCGCCCGCGGCACCGCCGTGTTGCGCCCCGTCGCCGGTGGGCGCGGTGGCGGCAACGGCGAGCAGCGCGTCCATCTCGTCGTGCCCAAGTCGTTCAACGACGCCCAGCAGATCGCCGATCGCTTCAAGGACGACGTCCCGGTGATCCTCAACCTGCAGGGCACCGAGACCGACCTCTCCAAGCGCCTGATCGATTTTGCGAGCGGGCTCACGTACGCGCTCGACGGCGGCATGCAGCGGATCGCCGACAAGGTGTTCATGCTGACCCCGCGCAACGTCGAGATCTCGGCCGAAGAGCGCGCCCGCTTGATCGAAAAGGGCTTCTTCAACCAGTCCTGAGGCCATGCTCGTCGGCCTGATCGGAGCCGGGAACATGGCTCGTGCGCTCGCGCGCGGGTGGGGCGAGCCGGTGCTCGCTGTCGACGGCGGGTCGGGCCGCGCCCGAGTGCTCGTCGAGGAGCTCGGCGGTGAGGCGCTGCCGTCGGTGACCGCGGTCGCCGAACGCGCGGACGTCCTCGTGCTGGCCTGCAAGCCGCACCAGCTCGACACCGTCAGCGGCGAGCTCGAGGGCTTCTCCGGCGACGTCCTCTCCGTCCTCGGCGCGACGCCGCTCGTTCGGCTGCGCGCGGCGCTGCCGAACGCGACGGTCGTGCGGACGATGCCGAACACGCCCGTCGAGGTGCGCCGCGGCGTCATCGCGGTCGCGGCCGAGGCACCGCCCGGCGAGCAGGTCGCGGCGCTGCTCGAGAAGGTCGGCGACGTCGTGCTCGTCCCCGAGGCGCTGATGGACGTCGCGACGGGAGCTTCCGGGGTGACGCCCGCCTACGTGGCGCTGATCGCCGAGGCGATGATCGAGGCGTGCGTGAAGCACGGGCTCAAGCAGGACCTCGCCGCAAGGCTCGTCGTCGGCGCGCTCGAAGGCTCCGCCGCGTTGCTGGCCGCGCGCGGGGCCGACACGCTCGCGGTACGCCGCGAGGTGACCTCTCCGGGCGGGTCGACGGCGCGCGGGCTGGCGGCACTCGAGCGCGGAGGTCTGCGCCCGGCGTTCCTCGACGCGCTCGACGCCGTGGTCAAGCCGTAGCCTGCGGACTGCGATGAGCACGTTCGTCCTGGCCACCGTCCGCGACAACCTCGCCGACTACGTCGTGGCGCTCGTCACGGTCTACTGGATCATCATCGTCGCCTACATCCTCAGCAGGATGTTCTTCCAGCTCGGTGGCCGGCTCCCGTACGCGCGCTGGTCGTCGGCGCTGCTTGAGTTCCTCGGCGACGTCAGCGAGCCCTACCTGCGGCTGTTCCGGCGGCTGCTGCCGTCGTTCGGCCCGCTCGATCTCTCGCCGATCGTGGCGCTGTTCTTCCTCGGCATCGTCGGCGGGATCGCCGCGAGTGCGATCAGGGGGTGAGCGCGACGCCGGCGTGGAGCCGCGCCGCGCTCGTGCTCGCGCTGGTGCTGGTCGCCGATCAGGCGACGAAGGCGCTGGTCCGTCACAGCATCGATGCCGGTGACTCGGAGCGCGTCATGCTCGGCGCCCGCATCGTGCACGTGACCAACGACGGCGTCGCCTTCGGCGCCCTCGCCGGCAGCGGGCTGGTGCTCGTCGTCGTGCTGGCCGCGCTCGCCGGGCTGATCGCGTGGTTCGCGCGCAACGCGAGCCGGCCGCTCGTGTGGCTGCCGACGGGGCTGCTGCTCGGCGGTGCGCTCGGCAACGTGCTCGATCGCGTCCGCGCCGGCGCCGTCACGGACTTCGTCAAGCTGCCGGCGTGGCCGGCGTTCAACCTGGCCGACACGGCGATCACGTTCGGCGTGCTGACACTGCTGTTGGTCCTGGAGCGCAGCGATGGAACTGACGACGCCGTCTGAGGCCGCCGGCGAGCGGCTCGACGTGCATCTCGCCGGCCCGCTCGGGTCGCGCGCCCGCGCGCAGAGGCTGATCGACGACGACCGCGTCCTCGTCGACGGCCGGATCCGTCAGAAGCGCTACGTCCTGCACGGCGGTGAGCGGATCGAGATCGACGACACGCCGGAGCCGCCGCGCCCGTCCGACGACGCTCCGGCGCCGTTCGCGATCGCCTGGGAGGACGAGCACCTGCTGGTCGTCGACAAGCCCGCCGGTGTCGTCGTCCATCCGGCGCGCGGGCACCGGCAGGGAACGCTGGCGCAGGCGCTGGAGGCGCGCGGGGCGGCCGGGGGTGATGCCGAGCGCCCCGGGATCGTGCACCGGCTCGATCGCGACACCAGCGGCCTGCTCGTCGTCGCGCGTTCCGAGGTCGTCCACCGCGCCCTGAAGGCCGCGATCCAGTCGCGGGCGGTCACACGCGAGTACCTGGCGCTCGTCGGCGGGCGCCCGGCAGCCCGCGCGGGCACGATCGACGCGCCGCTCGGACGGGACCGGCGCGTCCGCGTGCTGATGTCGACCGACACCGACGAACCGCGCGACGCGATCACGCACTTCTCGATCGAGGAGCCGCTGCCGGCGGCGACGCTGCTGCTGGTGCGGCTCGAGACCGGACGCACGCATCAGATCCGCGCCCATCTGCGGGCGATCGGGCTGCCGATCTGCGGCGACCCCGACTACGGCAGCGCGGGCGTCTTCGGGCTCGAGCGGCAGTTCCTGCACGCGGCGCATCTCGCCTTCGACCATCCGCTGACGGGAGCGCGCGTCGACGTGCGCTCGCCGCTGCCCGACGACCTCGCCGCCGCCCTTCAACGGGCGCGCGACGAGTGATCGCAAGCTCGTACACTGACGGGCTCATCCATTCGTCTACCCACTCCGGGTGGCGAGGCGGGTCCTGCCGGGCGCTCGACGCCCGGTCCGCCGAAGCTCCGGAGCGGATTCGCATCACACATACCTAAGGAGCACACCGCATGGCGACTGACGTCGGCATTCGCGAGTTGCTGGAGGCCGGCGTTCACTTCGGCCATCAGACTCGTCGCTGGAACCCGAAGATGCGCCGCTTCATCCACGGCGAGCGCAACGGCATCTACATCATCGACCTGCTGAAGACGCAGGCGTTGCTGGAGCAGGCACGCGTGTTCGCGGGCGACATCGCCGGCCGCGGCGGCACCGTGCTGTTCGTCGGCACGAAGAAGACCGCGCGCGACGCGATCAAGGAAGTCGCCGAAGCCGCCGGCATGCCGTACGTGAACCACCGCTGGCTCGGCGGACTCCTGACCAACTTCCAGACGATCAGCCAGCGGATCAAGCGGCTGCACGACCTCGAGCGCTACGAGACCGAGGGCCAGCTGAGCCTGCTGCCGACGCGTGAGCGTCTCGCGGCCGAGGCCGACCTGGCGAAGCTCCGCGCGAACCTCGGCGGCGTCAAGCACATGCAGCGCCCGCCCCAAGCGATGTTCGTGATCGACCTCAACAACGAGGAGATCGCGGTCCGCGAGGCGCAGCGGCTGAGGATTCCGATCATCGGCCTCGTCGACACCAACTGCGATCCGGACGGGATCGAGTTCGTCGTGCCGGGCAACGACGACGCGATGCGCTCGTGCCGGATCATCACGGCCGCGCTGGGCGACGTCGTCGCCGAGAACTACGCCCGCTTCCGTGCCGAGGAGGAGCGTGCGCGCCAGGAGGCCGAGGCACGCGCAGCCGCTGAGGCCGCCGCTCGCGCTGCCCGTGAGGCGGAGGAGCAGGCCAAGCGCGAGGCCGAGGCGCATGCCGCCGCGGTCGCCGCCGGAGAGGTGCAGGGCGCGGAGCCCGTCGCCGAGGCGGCGCCTGCCGCTGCAGCACCCGCAGTACCGGCAGCGCCCGCTGCCCCCGCAGCACCCGCCGAGCCGGCGCCGGCCGCCCCCGCGGCGGCCGCGCCCGAGGCTGCTCCCGCAGCCGCTCCGGCGGAGCCCGCCGCGGCAACCACCGAGCCGGCCACGACGCCGGAAAGCGAGACGACGAATGGCTGACTTCACCGCTCAGGACGTCAAGGCGCTGCGCGATCAGACCGGCGCCGGGATGATGGATTGCAAGGGCGCGCTCAGCGAGGCCGTCGGCGACATGGACAAGGCCGTCGAGATCCTCCGCGTCAAGATGGGCAACAAGCTCGGGAAGCTCGCCGGGCGCGAGACCACCGAGGGCACGGTCCAGTCCTACATCCACGCCAACGGCAAGGTCGGCGTGCTCGTCGAGGTCGGCTGCAACACCGACTTCGTCGCCAAGAACGACGACTTCATCGCCTTCGCCAAGGACATCGCGCTGCACATCGCCGCGATGCCGCAGACGAAGTGGGTGTCCGAGGACGAGGTTCCGCAGGACGCCAAGGACGCCGAGATGAAGGTCTACAGCCAGCAGCTCGAGAACGTCCCCGAGCACGCCCGTCAGAAGGCGGCCGAGGGCAAGCTGCGCAGCTGGTACGAGGAGGTCGTGCTGCTCCAGCAGCCGCACGTCAACGGCGACAAGCACGATGGCAAGTCGATCGAGCAGCTTCGCGGCGACCTGTCGGCGAAGACCGGCGAGAACGTCGTCATCCGCCGCTTCGCCCGCTTCCAGGTCGGCGAGTAGCCAACCCGCGCAAGCAGCGACCGAATAGGCTCACCGCGCAATGGCGGAACCCGCGTTCGGACGTGTCCTACTGAAGCTGTCGGGGGAGTCGCTGCTCGGCTCCCTCGAGCACGGCACCGACCCTGACCGGGTGCAGTTCCTGGCCCGGCAGGTCGCCGCCGTCCATGCGCGCGGTGTCGAGGTCGGGATCGTCGTCGGCGCCGGCAACATCTTCCGTGGCGTCCAGGGAGCGGCCGCCGGGATGGACCGCGCGACCGCCGACTACATGGGGATGATCGCGACGGTGCTCAACGCGCTGACGCTGCAGGACGCGCTCGAGGGGCTCGACGTCCACACACGCGTCCAGAGCGCGCTCACGATCGCCGAAGTCGCTGAGCCGTACATCCGCCGCCGCGCGATGCGCCACCTCGAGAAGCAGCGCGTCGTGATCTTCGCGGCCGGCACCGGCAACCCGTTCTTCACGACCGACACCGCGGCGGCGCTGCGCGCGGTCGAGATCCACGCCGAGGTGATCCTGATGGCCAAGAACGGGGTCGACGGCGTGTACGACGCCGATCCGAAGCTCGACCCGAACGCTTCGTTCATTCCCGCGATCACGCACATGGAGGCGCTTCAGCGCGGTCTGCGCGTGATGGACGGCACGGCGCTGACGCTGTGCGCGGAGAACCGGCTGCCGATTCGTGTCTTCAACATGGACGATGAGACGAACATCGACCGGATAGTGTCCGGTGAGGAAGTGGGGACACTGGTGGCCACGCCATGAGCGACATCACCGACGAGTTGATCGCCGACGCCGGCGAGCGGATGGCCAAGTCCGTCGAGGCGACCAAGACCGAGTTCGGCAGCGTCCGCACGGGCCGCGCGAGCCCCCAGCTGCTCGACCGCATCGTCGTCGACTACTACGGCGCCCCGACGCCGCTGCAGCAGTTGGCGACACTGGGCGCGCCGGAGGCTCGGCTGCTGACGGTCCAGCCCTACGACAAGGCTTCGATCAAGGCGATCGAGAAGGCGATTATGGAGTCCGACATCGGGCTGACGCCGAACAACGACGGCAACCTGATCCGCCTCCAGGTCCCCGAGCTCAACGAGGAGCGCCGCCGCGAGCTCGTCAAGGTGATCCGCACGATCGCCGAGGAGGGGCGGATCGCGATCCGCAACATCCGCCGCGACGTGATGCACGACCTGCGTGAGCTGAAGGAGGCCGGCGAGACCGGCGCCGACGACGAGCGGCGGGCCGAGCAGGAGCTGCAGAAGACGACGGACGCTCGGATCGCCGAGCTCGACACTGCCTTGAAGCACAAGGAAGAGGAGCTCATGGAGGTCTGAGACCTCCAGCGCTCGACTCGTGCCCGACGTTCCCCGCTACGTCGCGATCATCACCGACGGCAACGGTCGCTGGGCCGAGTCTCGTGGGCTACCGCCGCTCGAGGGCCACGAGGCCGGCGCCGACGTC
>DASRHW010000114.1:0-24754 GCA_035650375.1 Solirubrobacteraceae bacterium
AGGTCGCGTCGTAGTTGGGGACGATCTGGCCGTCGATCTCGAGCAGCAGGCCATCGCTGCCTTCGACGATCTTGGCGGACACGTCAGTCGTAGGTTCAGTGGTCACGGACATAGGTGCGTCCAGACTACCGCGATGGAACCATCGCCGACCGGCATCCGTCGCCGGCGGCGCCCGGTCATTGTCTATGGTGCTGCGCGATGCCGGTCCGAGCGACCAAGCGCGGGGACGAACGGACCCCTTTGCACGGCGATTTCGACGTGCTGATCTGCGGTGCCAGCTTCGCCGGGCTGGCCGTCGCGCGCGAGCTCGCCGGGAGCGGCGCCGACGTCCTGATCATCGATCGCTACGAGATCGGTGAGCGCCAGACGTCCGCCTGCGCCGCACCGACCGAATGGCTCACGAACCTCGGGCTCGGCGCTTCGATCCGGCAGACGTTCGGCGAGCTGCTGGTCCACTCCCCCGGCCGCTCGTACCGCTGGCCGCTGCCGTTCACGTTCTCGACGTTCGACTACCGCACGCTCTGCGAGCTGCTGTGGCAGCAGGCGAGCGCCGGCGGCGACGTCCGCTTCGAGACGGCGAAGGTCGAGGGGATTACGCGCGGAGGTGACGATCATGTCGTCCACACCGACCGCGGTGATCTCAGCGCCCCGCTGGTCGTCGACGGGCTCGGCTGGCGCCGGGTCCTCGGCGACCTCGACGGCGCGACCGTGCAGCCGCCTGACGCGCGCCTGTCGCGAGGGCTCGAGATCCATCCCGACGACCCGAACCCGCCGTCGCCGGACCTGACGTTGTTCCTCGATCGCCGCTACGTGCGATCGGGCTACTCCTGGAGCTTTCCCGCCGACGGCGAGCTGCGTGTCGGCGTGGGGTCGTTCGACCCGCGCTATCACGTCAAGGCGCCGACGCTGGCGCTCGCCGAGGCCGAAGGGCTGCCGGCGGAACGTTTCCAGGGCAACTGGATCCCACACGAGCTGCGGCCGGCGACCCAGGACGGGATCTTCTTCGTCGGCGACAGCGCCGGCCACTGCCTGCCGACGACCGCGGAGGGAATTCGCACGGCGCTGTACTTCGGCCTGGCCTGCGGCCGCGAGCTGCGCGCCGTGATCGAGGGTCGCCGCACCCGCGAGCAGGCGCTGGCCGGCTACGGGGCCTTCTCGGACCGCCACGGGCGCGCGTTCCGCTGGCTGCTGAAGGTCCAGGACATGGTCGGCCACGTCGTCGGGCGCGAGCGCTTGCTGCGGCTCATCCTCTCGACAGTCTCGCGGCCATGGCTGGTCCGGCCCTTCTTCGAGCGCTACCTGGCGGTCGCCCCGCCCGACTTCGCGCTCGAGGGCACCCCGCCCACGAGCGACGCGCGCGCCTCGGTCGCCGCCTAGCAGCCGCTGCCGGGTCCTGAATACTGCGCGCGTGAGACCGACAGCGTTCACCGCGGTGCTGATCAGCGTCATGATCGCCGGCTGCGGTGAGAGCGGGAGCGACATCTTGGACGACGCGCGGCATGCGACGCAATCGGCACCGTTCCTGATCGCCGGTGGCTCGCGTTCGTTCACCGCTTCATCGAAGAACCTCACGGTCCTCGTCAGCCGCGGCCGCGTCCGTTCGTGGACGACGGCCAAGGAGGACCTGACCTGGCAGCCGGTGCAGCGCTGCTACGAGCGGACAACGGTGTTCAACCACGCCGACACCGTCGACATCCGCCGCGGAGTGGTTCCGCAGGACCTCCAAGGCGTGCTCGCGCACTCGCGGGACGACGGTCGCATCGTCTTCGCCCACGGCGCCGGCGACAGCGACCGCCCGGGCAACGAGTACGCGTTCGCCCTCGACGCCTCCGGGCGGCTCCGCTGGTCGGCGCAGCGCTCGCCTCGCTTCGGCGCCATTGCCCCGGGTCGCTGGTCGAGCACTCGCTACCGCTACCCGACCCGCATCGGGTTCACGCGCGCGGTTGGCTCGCGGCCCGCCCCGATCTGCTGATCCGATCCTCGATTGACGGCTTTGCGGGCCCGGCGGCGACCCGCTCCTTGGGTTTGGTGCCGAACCGCTGGAGCCGGTCGAGATACGCGCGCTCGGCTCGCATCGCCCGCTTCAAACGGCGAGCGTTCGCCTCGCGCGTCCGTTCGTCGACGGACAGCGCCAACGGAGAATCCTTCGGACGATCAGCCATCTCAGCCTCATCTCGGACCCTTGGTCGCGGCGGTCGAGCTTTGCAAGCCGCCGTCCGGAAAGGTGTAGACCTCGCGAGCCGGTATTGCAAGGATCCCGTCACCCAGGCGCTCTGGTTGCGCGAACTTCGACGAATGTGCGATCCGAATGGCAGACGGGCGACTACTTGGCTGATAGCCACGTCAGCCCAGCCCCGACATCGATCGCCAGCGGCGGCTCGCGATCGCCCCACGGAGCGACCATCTCGCGCTCCAACACCTCGGTGACCGCCTCGAGCTCCTCGGGCGGCCCTTCGAGCAGCAGCTCGTCGTGGATCGTGAGGATCGCCCGCGTGCTCAAGCCGGCATCGGTGAGGCCGCGGTGCGTATGGACCATCGCCAGCTTCATCACGTCAGCGGCCGTGCCCTGGATCACGGTGTTCACGGCGAGGCGCTCGCCGAGCGTGCGCACCTGGTAGTTGCGGGCGCGGATCTCGGGGATCTGGCGGCGACGGCCGAACAGCGTCGTCACCATCCCGTCCTCCTTGGCGCGCTCGATCGTGCTCGCCATGAACGCGGCGACGCGATCGAACCGCTCGAGGTAGGCGTCGATGAACGCCTTGGCCTCCTCGCGCGAGATGTTCAGCCGGTCGGCGAGGCCGTAGTCGGACAGCCCGTAGACGATGCCGTAGTTGATCATCTTCGCCTTCGAGCGATCCATCGGCGTCAGCTCCGCGGCGTCCTTCTGGAAGACCTGCGACGCGGTCGCCGTGTGCACGTCTTCGCCGCGGATGAAGATCTCCTTCAGCACCGGCTCGTCGGCGACGTGGGCAAGGATCCGCAGCTCGACCTGGGAGTAGTCGGCGCTGATCAGGTGCATGCCCTCCTGAGCCTCGAAGCAGCCGCGGATCTCGCGCCCGAGCTCGGTCCGCACGGGCACGTTCTGCATGTTCGGGCTGGTCGACGCGAGCCGCCCCGTCGACGCGTTCGCCTGGAGGAACGTCGTGTGGATCCGGCCGCGCGCGTCCGTCAGCGACGGCAGCACGTCGAGATACGTCTTGACGAGCTGGTTGAGCTCGCGCCAGCGCTCGATCTTCGGGATCACGGGATGCTCGTCACGGATCGCCTGCAGCACGCGGGCGTCGGTCGAGAAGCCGGTCTTGCCGCGGCGCTTCTTCGACAGCCCGAGCTTGTTGAACAGGACCTCACCGAGCTGCTGCGGCGAGCCGATCACGAACTCGGTCTCGGTCAGCGCCCAGATCTCGCGCTCGAGCGTCGTCACCTCGTCGCGGACGCGGCGCCCGACCTCGTCCAGCCGCTCGACGTTGAGCCGCACCCCCTCGACCTCCATCGCCCGCAGCACCGGCACCAGCGGCAGCTCGACCTCGTCCATCAGCTGGGCCAGCCCGCGCTCCTCGATCCGCTCGCGCTGCCACGCCGCGAGGTCGCGCAGAAGCAGCGCGGACGCGCCGGCCGGGTCCTCGATCTGCGTCGCCAGGCCGCGCTCCTCGCACAGCTCCTGGAGCGGGAACGCGCGCCGCGCCGGTTCGAGCAGGAAGGCGCCCAGCAACGTGTCGTGGGCCAGGTTTGCCGGCACCGCCCCGAGCGACTTGGCGTCATGCGCACTGACCGGCCGGCCGGCGAGCGCCAGCACCACCTCCTCCGGCGTCCGCGCGTCACCGACGAGCACCTCATCGGCGGTGGCGACGCCGAAGCGGGGCATCCCCTCGCTCGCGAACAGCTGCCCCTCGGTCACCTCCGGTGGCAGCACCACGAGCGCGACCGCCGCGTCGGCCGGCAGCGCTCTCAGGTCGGCGACCGTGACCTCGCGGACGCTCGCCGCGAGCGTGCGGTCGGCGGGCGCCGACGGCAGCGCGACCTCGCCGTCGTCGGCGAGCAGCTCCTCGAGCCGGCGCAGCGGGTCACGCAGCTCGAACTCGCGGAAGACCTCGCGCAGCCTCGACCGGTCCGGCTCGCCCGCCAGCGCCGCCCAGTCGAGTTCCGGCGCGCCGGGCACGTCGCGGCGGATCGTCGCCAGCTGACGGGAGATCCTCGCGTCGCCGGCGTGGTTCGTCAGGTTCTCCTTGCGCTTCGCGCCCGAGATCTCGTCGACCGAAGCGAGCACCGTGTCGAGATCGCCGAAGCGCTGCAACAGGTCCGCGGCGGTCTTGTCGCCGATCCCCGGGACGCCGGGGATGTTGTCGGAGCTGTCGCCCTTGAGGCCGTAGAAGTCCGGGATCTGCTCCGGGGCGATCCCGTAGCGCTCGATCACCGCGCCGTGGTCGTAGAGCTTCGTCTCGGTGATCCCGCGCGCCGTCGCCATCACCTTCACGCGTGAATCCGGGTCGATCAGCTGGAAGGCATCGCGATCGCCGGTGACGATCGTCACCTGGATCCCCTCGTCGCGCGCGCGCTCGGCGAGCGTCGCGATCACGTCGTCGGCCTCGAAGCCGTCGACGGACACGTTGCGGTAGCCGAAGGCGTCGGCGATCGGCTCGAGATGCGGCCACTGCTGCTTGAGCAGGTCCGGGCGCGAGGTGCGCGTCGCCTTGTACTCGGCGTAGACCTCCTTGCGCCCCGACGACCCGGCGTCCCAGACGACGACCGTCGGCTTCGAGCCGTGCTCGGTCAGCAGCTTCACCAGCATCGAGGCGAAGCCGAAGATCGCGTTGGTCGGGAATCCCTCGCTCGTCGCGATCGACTCCGGCAGCGCGAAGAAGGCGCGGTAGGCGAGCGAGTTGCCGTCGATCAGGTAGAGCTCGTCGGGCTTGTCCACGTCGCCTGGCGCCACGGCCAGCACCCTACCCGCGCCGGGGCGACGCGGCGGCTGGAGGTGGGTCGCCGTCGTCCGGAGCGGCTACCGGACCGTCGGCCTTACCGTGTCGGCGAACCGCAGCCCACCGCGGGCGCCGACGCGATAGAGCGCGTACGCGGTCGACGTCGTGTCGCCGTTGATGTCGATCGAGTAGGTCCCGAGCGCCGACCGGCGCTCGCCGGTCGCGTGCAGCGCCGACGCGACCGACTCCCGGTCGGAACCGAGGCTGCCAAGACCCTCGATCGTGTCGAGATAGAGCTTCATCGCCTCGTAGGCGTAGACCGCGTAGGCGCTCGGCGTCTCGTCCCACTTGCGCCGATACGAGTTGAGGAACGACGACGCGGCCGGGAGCGCCGTGACCGGGATGGTGGGAAGCACACAGGCATAGCGCCTGCCCACGGCCACCGGCATCCCCGGCGGCGCCGCGAACCCGCGGTCGCAGAGCACGTTTGTGCCGTACAGGTGAGCCTTCGCACCGAGGCTCCGGAACACCGCCCGGTAGAGCCGCGCGGCGTCTGCGCTCGCCGTGCCGGCGGCGAGCAGGAAGCAGTTCGCGTTCTGCTGCTTGACCGTCGCCGCCACGTCCCGCGCGCTCGTCTTCGCGGTGAACTCCTGCTTGGCCTGCAGGGAGACGCCGGAATCCTTTGCTTCGCGCTGCACGAGCCGCGCCAGGCGCTCGCCCTGATCGCTGCCGTCGGCGGCGAAGCCGGCCTTCTTGCAGCCGTCGCGCTTCATCGTCGAGACCAGCGCCGCGGCCTGGACGGTGTCACGAGGGATCAGGCGAGCGAACGTGCGTTGCTTCGACGGGTAGAAACGCTCGGGATCGCCCTTCGGCCTTCCGGGATCCTCGTTCGTCGTCAGGCCGACGTACGTGCTCGCCGGCGAGACGACCGAGATCCCCGCGCGGTTGAGGATCGGGACGGCGATCTTCGTCGCTTCGGAGTCGAACTCGCCGATGAAGCCGAGCGTGCGCTTGTTGTCCGCCGCGGCCCGCGCCTCGTCGTCGACCTGCTCCTCAGTCCAAGCCCCGCTCGGGCTCGCGGAGTGATTGAGCTCTCGCCACCTCACGGTGAACAAGCCTGCGTGCCCACCTGAGCCGTCGATGGCGAGCCGGATCGCCTTGGCCATCGAGTCCCGCTCGCGTGCCGGTGCGCCCCGCAGGTTGGAGTAGATGTAGACGGTGCCACCGGTCACCGGCGGCACCGCGCTCCGGCGGTTTCCACTGTCGTCGCCACCCCCGCACCCCGCGACGAGGACCAGCGCCGCGACCGTCGCCGCCAGCGCGCGTGGCGGGGCCGTCCGCATTGCTACCCCGGCCCTCCGCGAAGGGTCGCCTCGAGCGTGAGCTCGTGGCCGCTCACCCCGTAAAGCCCATATTCGTCGAGCGTCGTGTCGCCCTGGCGCCCGATCTCGTAGCTGCCGAGGACGGAGTCGCGGCGACGGCCGTCGAAGTACTTGGCGATCACCACCTTGCGGTCACCGCTGCGCGTGCCCGCGTCGGCGATCGCCTGCAACACCGACCGCATCGCCTCGTAGCCGTAAAACGCGGCCGCGGGTGGCGCCTCCCCGAACAGCCGCCGGTACGCGCGCGCGACTCGCCGCGCCTCGGCGTTGCCGGCGTTCGGCGGCAGGATCGGGCTCATCACGTGCACCGCCGGCGCGGCCGACCCGAGCAGCTTCGCCAGCGAGCCCTGCGCCGCCGCGCTCGTCGCGATCAGTTTCGCGTTCGGCAGCTCCGCGTGCGCGGCGCGCAGCAGTCGCGCCGCCGCGTCCGGCGAGGCGCCGGCATAGATCACCGCCTGCGGATGCAGCGCTGCCAGCTCGCGCACGGGCTTCGAGACGTCCTCCTTGCGCTGCGAGATGCGGACGTCGTCGACGACGTCGAGGCGGTCCTTCGCCAGTGCGACGCTCAGGTCGCGCACCGTGCCCTGCCCGTCCTGATGCTCGTCGGCGACGATCGCCACCCGCTCGGCACCGATCACCCTCAGCCACGAGACGAGCGCGCGAGCCTCGACGATGCCGTTCGGCGTCAGCCGCGCGAAGGTCCGTTCCTGGGATGGGTAGTACTTCGCCGGCTCGCCTTTGTCGGAGGCCCGGGTCAATCCGGTATAGCCGCTCAGCGGCGAGACCTGCAGCATCCCAGCCTCGTTGGTCAGTGGCAGCGAGACCGCCGTCGCGCCGGAGTCGACGTCGCCGATGTAGGCGATCGTCGTTGGGTTGGTCGCAGCGGTCTTGGCGTTCTTCGCCGCTTGCTCGGGCGTCCAGCCGGTGGCCTTCGGCCCGGCGTCGTCGAGCACCGAGAAGCCGATCGTCTTGCCGCCGATCTGGCTCCCGACTTCGTTCAGCGCCAGCTTCTCGCCGCGGAGGATCGCCCGCGACTGTGCGGCGCGATCGCCGCGCAAGGGCAGGCTCGTGTAGATCGAGAGCGTGCTCGACGTGACGCGGGTGCTCGGGGCTGATCCGCAGCCCGCGAGTGCCACCGCGATGGCAGCCAGGACAGCGAGCGCGACGCAGCGCACGACCGACCGGCGCTGCCTACCTACGCCGGCCTGGCAGGTACGGCACCAGCATCTGTGCCGTGGCGCCGACCGCGAGGACCAGCGCGAAGACCATGAAGGCGTCGAATCCCTTGGCGCCGAGCGACCAGAGCACGATCCAGGTGAGCAGGCCGACGACGGTTGCAACGAGCAGTGCCATGACCGCGAGAACTCTATCCGACGGCGTCGACCGGCGGGCCCGGTCAGCGTGTCAGCGCCGCCGAGAAGTCCCGCACCAGCGCCTCGACGTCCTCGCCGTCGGCGACCGCCCGCACGAGCCTGCTGCCGACGATGACGCCGTCCGCCCCGGCCGCCGCGGCCTCGGCCGCGCGCTCCGGGGTGGCGATGCCGAAGCCGACGGCGACCGGGACGGCTGTGTTCGAACGGGCGCGATCGACGACCGCCGAGACGTCGCCGTCCGCACGCTCGCCGGTCGTCCCGACGACGGACACGGCATAGAGGAAGCCGCGTGCCTGCGCGCCGATCGCGGCGAAGCGCTCGTCGGGCGTGGTCGGCGCGACCAGCGGCACGAGCGCCACGCCGGCGGCGTCGCAGGCGTCGCGAACCGGCGATGCCTCCTCGAGCGGAAGGTCGGGCACGATCAGCCCGCTGACGCCGGCCTGCGCGAGCCCGGTGGCGAACGCCTCGGCGCCATGCGCGAAGACGAGGTTCGCGTAGCACATGACGACCACCGGGACGGCGCTCGAGAGCTCCGCTCCGAGCTCGAGCACTGTCTCGACCCGCGCCCCCGCCGCGAGCGCCGTGACGCCCGCGGCATGGATCACGGGACCGTCGGCGAGCGGATCGGAGAACGGGACCCCGAGCTCGATCAGGTCGGCGCCACCGGCGACGTAGGCAGCGCCGATCCGGCGTGCGGCGTCGAGTGTCGGGAAGCCCCCCATCAGGTAGGGCATCAGCGCCGCGCGCCTGTCCGGCTTCGCGAATGCGCCGGCGATCCGCTCGGCGCCGCTCACGCGTCCATCGCCAGGACCTCGGCGAGGTCCTTGTCGCCGCGGCCTGACAGGCAGACGAGGTCAAGCTGCGAGTCGCTGGGCTCGTGCAGCACGTAGTGCAGCGCGTGCGCGGTCTCGAGCGCCGGCACGATCCCTTCGAGCCGCGCGACTTGCTTGAACGTCGCGAGCGCCTCGACATCGGTCGCGGCGACGTAGGTTGCCCGCCCGCTGTCGCGCAGCCAGGCGTGCTCGGGCCCGGCACCGGGGTAGTCGAGCCCGGCGGAGACGGAGTGCGCCTCGAGGATCTGCCCGTCGGCGTCCTGCATGATCGCCGAGAACGAGCCGTGCAGCACTCCACCGGGACCGCCGACGGTCAGCGGTGCGCCGTGATGCCCGCTGGAGAGACCTTCTCCTCCCGCCTCGACGCCGACGAGCGCGACCGTCTCGTCCTCGTAGAACGCGGCGAAGGTGCCGATCGCGTTGGAGCCGCCGCCGACGCAGGCCAGGACGCGATCGGGCAGGCGGCCACGGCGCTCGAGCAGTTGCGCCCGCGCCTCGTCACCGATCACGCGCTGCAGGTCGCGGACCATGGCGGGATACGGCGCCGGACCGACAGCCGAGCCGATCACGTAGTGGGTCGTCGCGACGTTGGTGACCCAGTCGCGAAGTGCCTCGCTGACGGCCTCCTTGAGCGTCTGCGCACCCGCCGTGACGGAGACGACCTCGGCGCCGAGCATCTGCATCCGCTGCACGTTCGGCAGCTGGCGGCGGACGTCCTCGGCGCCCATGTAGACGACGCACTCGAGGTCGAGCAGCGCACACGCGGTCGCGGTCGCGACACCGTGCTGGCCGGCGCCGGTCTCGGCGATGATCCGCGGCTTGCCCATCCGCTTGGCCAGCAGCGTCTGACCGAGCGCGTTGTTGATCTTGTGCGAGCCGGTGTGGTTGAGGTCTTCGCGTTTGAGCCAGACCTCGCGACCCGCGACCTCGCTGAGCCGCTCCGCCAGATACAACGGCGACGGGCGCCCGACGTAGTCGCGCAGCAGGAGCCCCAGCTCGTCGCGGTAGCCCTGATCGTCGCGCGTCGCCGTCCACAGCGCCTCGAGCTCCACCACCGCCGGCATCAGCGTCTCGGGGACGTAGCGGCCACCGTAGGGGCCGAAGCGATGCTCGACGCCGGCTTCGACGCGGTCGTTCATACCTCGCTCGCCTCGATCGCGGAGTCGGGTTCGGAAGCCGGCTCCGGCTCGTCGAACTCGGCGACCGCCTCGGCGAAGGCAGCGATCTTGGCGGGATCCTTCACGCCGGGAGCCGCCTCGGTCCCCGACGCGACGTCGACCGCGAACGGCGCGACGACCCGGATCGACTCGGCGACGTTGGCGGCCGTCAGGCCGCCGCTGAGCACGAGCGGCACCTCCGACTCGCGCGACGCGATCAGGCTCGCGTCGACGGTCTCGCCGGTGCCGCCGCGAAGGCCCTCGACGTAGGCATCGACGAGGTGATAGTCGACGTTGCGAAACGCCTGCAAAGCCTGAAGATCGGCACGGTTGCGAATCCGTTCGGCCTTGATCACCTTCGTGCCGGTGCGGCGGGCGACCTCGGCGGCGAACGAGGGACCCTCGTCACCGTGCAGCTGCACCATGCTGAGGCCGACGACGTCTGCCAGCGCGGCGATCTCGTCGAGCGACGCGTTGACGAACACGCCCACGAGCTCGACCTGGCGGCGCAGCGTACGGCCGATCTCGTCCGCGACGTCAGGTGCGCAACGGCGCGGCGACCCCGGCCAGAAGATCATCCCCAGTGCCCAGGCGCCGGCCTCCGTCGCGAGGACCGCGTCGTCGACGCTGGTGATGCCGCAATGCTTGACGCGGACCATTACACGCAGCCTAGATGGCCCCGCTGCCTCCTGGCCGGTGGCGAGGACGAGCGGCACGGGCGACGGCCGCGCTAGAGCTCGGAATCGGCGCCTGCCGGCGCCTCACCGAGCAGATCGCGCACGGCCTGCTCGGGGTCCGGAGCACGCATCAGCGTCTCTCCGATCAGAACGGCGTCGACGCCGACGCGCTCGAGCTCTTCGAGCTGCTCGCGGTCACGGAAGCCCGACTCCGCGACGACCGTCTTGCCCGCGGGGACGTCGGCGAGCAGCTCATACGTGCGGCTGACGTCGACGGAGAAGTCGCCGAGGTCGCGGTTGTTGATGCCGATGATGTCGGCATCGATCTCCTCGAGCGCTCGCTCGAGCTCCTCCTCGGTGTGCACCTCGACGATCACGTCGAGATCGAGCCCGCGCGCCTCGCGGTGCAGCGTCGCGAGCTCGTCCGCGTCGAGCGCGGCGACGATCAGCAGCAGCGCGTCGGCACCCCAGGCGGCGGTCTCGTAGACCTGGTACGGATCGACGATGAAGTCCTTGCGCAGGATCGGCAGCGCCGATGCCGCGCGCGCCTCGCGCAGGTCCTCCAGCGAGCCGCCGAAGTTCGGGCCCTCGGTCAGTACCGACAGCGCCGCCGCCCCGCCGCGCTCGTAGGCGCTGACGATCTCCGCGACGGTCACTCCGGCGCGAATCTCGCCGACCGAGGGGGAGCGCCGCTTGTGCTCGGCGATGATCGACACGCCCGGACGATGGAACGCTTCGGAGAACGGCCGCTCGTCGGAGCGGTCGATGCGCGCCTCGAGCTCCGCCAGCGGCGTGTCTCGCCGCCGGCCGCGCAGCTCCTCGCGCGTGGCGTCGACGATCCTGTCGAGCCTGCTCATGCCGCCGCCAGCTCCGTGCTCAGTGTGACGTAGCGGTCGAGCGCCGCCGCGGCGGCACCGTCGTCGATCGCCGCCTGAGCCGAGGCGACGCCGGCGGCGAGCGATTCGACGGCACCCGCGGCGTAGATCGCGGCACCGGCGTTGAGCACCGCGAGGTCGCGGCGCGGCCCGGGCTCGCCCGCGAGGATCGCCCGCGTCGTCGCCGCGTTGTCCGCCGGTGTACCACCGGCGACGGAGGCGGGATCGGCGTCGGACAGCCCGACGTCGCCAGGCGTCACCGTGTACCGCTCGATCTGTTCCCCGTTGACCTCAACCACGTGGGTGGCGCCGGAGGTGCTCATCTCGTCGAGCCCATCCTCGCTGGACACTAGCACCGCCCTGTCGACGCCGAGCCGGGCGAGCGCGCCCGCCATCACGTCGAGGTATGCGGGGTCGGCGACGCCGACGAGCTGCCGTCGCGCGCCGGCCGGGTTCGTCAGCGGCCCGAGGAGGTTGAAGATCGTCCGCACGCCGAGCCCGCGGCGCACCGGAACCACGAATCGCGTCGCGGCGTGATGGGCGGGCGCGAACAGGAAGCCGAAGCCGGCCTCGTCGATGCAGCGGGCCACTCCCTCCGGCGCGACGTCGATCCGTGCGCCGAGTGCCTCCAGCAGGTCGGCGGAGCCCGACAGGCTCGTCGCCGAGCGATTGCCGTGCTTGGCGACGGCGCACCCGGCGCCGGCGGCGATCAGCGCCGCCGTCGTCGAGACGTTGAACGTCGTCCGGCCGCCGCCCGTGCCGGCGGTGTCGAGCAGGTCGTCGCGACGGGGACGCACCGGCGTCGCCAGATCGCGCATCGTGCCGGCCAAGCCGGCCAGTTCGTCCTCGGTCTCCCCCTTCGTGCGCAGGCCGATCAGGAAGCCGGCGATCTCGACCTCGCTCGCCTCGCCCTCCATGATCTCGCGCAGGACGGCGCCGGCCTGCTCGCGAGACAGGTCCCGACGCGACGCCAGCGCGTCAATGGCGTCAGTGAGCGTCTGGTTGGGCAAGGAAGTTGGCCAATAGCTGCATGCCGGACGGCGTCAGCACGGACTCTGGATGAAATTGCACGCCCTCGACCGGAAGCTCGCGATGGCGGATCCCCATGAGAACTCCGCCACCCCTCGCGGTCACCTCGAAGCAGTCGGGCAGCGAGCCTTCGTCGACGACGAGCGAGTGGTAGCGACCGACGACCATCGGCGCCTCGAGGCCCGCGTAGATCGTCTCCCCGTCGTGCTCGATCGTCGTCGTCTTGCCGTGCACCGGGGCGTGCTCGACGACGGCGCCACCGAACGCCTGCGCCAGCGACTGGTGTCCGAGGCAGACTCCGAGTGTGGCGACGCCGGCCTCGGGAAAGCGGCGCATCGCGGCGACGGAGACGCCGGCCTCGTTCGGCGTGCACGGGCCCGGCGAGACGACCACACGGTCGGGCCGGCGATCGAGCAGCTGATCGATCGTCTCGACATCGTTGCGGACGACGTCGAGCTCGAACTCACCCCCATCCGATCCCGCCAGAGCGCCGAGATACTGGACGAGGTTGTAGGTGAACGAGTCGTAGTTGTCGACGACGAGGATTCTCACGGCCACTCCGGCTGCTCCGCAGCGAGATCGAACGCGCGCAGGACGGCGCTCGCCTTCGCCTCGGACTCGGCGAACTCGTACGCGGGCTTCGCGTCGGCGACGGTGCCGCCGCCCGCCTGCACGTGTGCGACGCCGTCCTTGACGACGACGGTGCGGATGTGGATGCAGGTGTCGAGGTCGCCGTTGTAGCCGAGCCAGCCGATCGCGCCACCGTATCCGCCGCGCTTGACCGGCTCCAGCTCGTCGATGATCTGCATCGCGCGGACCTTCGGCGCGCCGCTGAGCGTGCCGGCCGGGAGGATCGAGCGCAGCGCGTCCATCGCGCCGACGTCGTCGCGCAGCTCACCGGACACGTTCGAGACGATGTGCATCACGTGCGAGTAGGTCTCGACCGACATGAACGTGTCGACGTGGACGCTGCCGTACTCGCAGACGCGGCCGAGGTCGTTGCGGCCGAGGTCGACGAGCATCACGTGCTCGGCACGCTCCTTCTCGTCGGCCAGCAGGTCCTCGGCGATCCGTTCGTCCTCGGCGATGTTCGCGCCGCGAGGACGCGTTCCCGCGATCGGCCGCGACGACGCGTGGCGCCCGCTGACCGTCAGCAGCGGCTCCGGCGACGCCCCCGCGACCTGGAAGTCGAGGAAGTCGAGGAAGTACATGTACGGGCTCGGGTTGACGACGCGGAGGCCGCGGTAGACCGAGAAGGCGTCGAGGTCGATCTCCGCCGACCAGCGCTGCGACGGGACGACCTGGAACGCGTCGCCCGCGTGGACGTACTCGACGATCCGCTCGACCATCCCCTCGAACTGCTCGCGCGGCATGTTCGAGCGAAACGCGGGCTTCGTCGCGTGCGAGCGCGTGCCGAGATCGGGCACCGGGCCGGCGAGCAGGTCGCGGATCTCGCCGATCGTCTTCAGCGCATCGGCGTACGCCCGCTCGAGACCGTCGCGCTCGCCGGCGCCGTCGTCGACGTAGACGTTGGCGACGATCGTCAGCGTGTGCTTGAGGTGGTCGAAGACGACGAGCGCGTCGGACAGCATCAGCGCCAGGTCGGGCAGGCCGAGCACGTCTGGGTTCGGAGACGCAAGCGTCGTCTCGACGGTGCGGACGAGGTCGTAGCCGAAGTAGCCGACGGCGCCGCCGATGAACGGCGGCGCGTCGGGCCAGACCGCCTGTGAGTAGGCGCCGACCTCGCGCTCGGCGAGCGCGTACGGGTCGCCGTCGTCGCCGAGTGACCAGCGCACGACCGATCGCGGCCGCACGCCGATGAACGAGTAGCGCCCGACCTGCTGGCCCCGATCCGCCGACTCGAGCAGGAACGCCGGCGCCGTCGAGGCTCGCCCACGCAGCTTGAGGAAGGCGCTGACCGGCGTCTCGCAGTCGTCGATGAAGCTGTGTCGCAACGGCACGAGGTTGTGCGTCCGCGCGAGCTCGACGACCTCCTCGAACGCCGGCTCGACGTGCAGACCGCCGCCGGCGGCGATGTCAGCCTCGGCGGGCAACGAGCACCTCTTCGGCGTCACGCAGGCGCCGTCCACGGCCGTGCAGCAGCACGACGAGGTGGTACAGGAGGTCGGCGGCCTCGTTGTCGACGCGATCGTCGCTCTCCTCGCGCGCCGCGCGCGAGACCTCCTCGGCCTCCTCCATCACCTTCTCGCCGATCAACGGCGGATCGTCGAGCAGCTTCACCGTGTAGGAGCCCGCGGGACGCTCGGCCGCGCGCTCGGCGAGCGTTCGCTCGAGGCCCGGCAGCGCCTCGTGCGGCGCCGGCGGCTCGAGCTCGCCGTTGTGGAAGCACGTCCGCTCACCGGTGTGACAGGCCGGACCGGCCGGCTCGACGAGCGCGAGCACGGCGTCGCCGTCGCAATCGATCCGCAGCGCGCGGACCTTCTGGATGTTGCCCGAGGTCGCCCCCTTGTGCCAGAGCTCGCCACGCGAACGGCTCCAGAGGTGCAGCTCGCCGCTGTCACGCGTGCGCGCGATCGCCTCGGCGTTCGCGTACGCGAGCGTCAGTACCTCTCCACTGGTCCAGTCCTGCACGACGACAGGCACCAGACCCCGGTCGTCGTAAGCGATCTCCATGGCGGAGAGCTTAGAAGTTGACCGACAAGCGGGTCAGAGCCCGCACTAGGCGGCGCTGGCGTTCACCGCGAACGCCGGCGACGCGCGCAGCAGCGGCTCGACCTCGGCCGCGGGCATCGGCGGTGCGAGGTAGTGGCCCTGACCGATCAGCCAGCCGCGCTGGACCATATGCACGACCTGGCGCTCCGTCTCGACGCCTTCGACGATCGCGCGCAGGCCCAGCGCCTCGATCAGGCCGCCGATCGAGTGCAGCAGCCGCGTCGCCGCGGTGACCTCGGGAACGTCGCGGGTGAAGGTGCCGTCGACCTTGATCCACTGAACCGGCAGCTCGGCGAGCTGACTCAGCGACGAGTAGGCGACGCCGAAGCCGTCGAGCGACAACGTCAGGCCGGCGTCGCGCAGCATCCAGAGGACGCTCGCGACCGCCTCGTCGTGGCGCACCGCGGCACCCTCGGTCAGCTCGACCGTGACGCTCTCCAGATCGCCACCGTCGCGGAGCGCGGAGAGCAACGTCGAGATCCGCTCGGGGCGCAGCTGGTTCGGCGACAGGTTGAAGCAGACATGCGGGTTGAGCCCGACCGCACGCCAGGCCCGGCGCTGCTCACCGAAGGCGCCCAGGACCCAGTCGTCCAGCTGGTCGAGCGTGCCGCTGCGCTCCGCGACCGGAACGAACTCGGCGGCGGTGCGAAGGCCTCGCGTCGGGTCGTTCCAGCGGACGAGCGCCTCGACGGCGACCGGGATGCGGTCGGCCAGCCGGACGATCGGCTGCCAGTGCAGCGTCAGCTCGCCGGCCTCGATCGCGCGGCGCAGTCGCCGGCTCTCAGAGAGCCGCTCGACGCCCTGCTCGCGACGCGGCGCGACGGTGCGGAAGACTCGTACCTGGCCCCGGCTCTCCGCCTTCGCCGCGTACATCGCGGCGTCGGCGTGGTCGAGCAGCGAGATCGCATCCTGCGCGTCGGCGGGGAACAACGAGACGCCGACCGAGGCGCTGATCTCGAACTCGACACCGCCGATCCGATACGGCTCGCGGACGGCGTCGACGATGTGTTCGGCGGCCGTCAGCGCACGGTGTTCGCCGTCGTCCTCGAGGTCCGCGAGCAGGACGAGGAACTCGTCGCCGCCCTGGCGGGCAAGCATGTCGGGCTCGCGCACATGGCGGCGGATGCGCGCCGCGACCTGACAGAGAAGCTCGTCGCCGGCGGAGTGGCCGAGACCGTCGTTGACGAGCTTGAAGTCGTCGAGATCGAGGTACAGCAGTGAGACGGTCGAACCGTTACGCCGCGCCCGGGCCAGGGCCAGCTCGAGGTGCTCCTGGAGCATCGTCCGGTTGGGCAGCCCGGTGAGGCTGTCGTGGTACGCGAGGTAGACGACCTGCTCCTCGGCGCGGCGGCGCTCGGTGATGTCGACGCCGGAGCAGAGCAGGCCGACGTTCTGGCCGTCGTGCTGCAGCGCCGAGGTGTGCCAGGCGATCGTGCGCTCGATGCCGTCCTTGCGCAGCAGCTGGCCCTCGTCCTCGATGAAGAGCTCATCGTCATGCGCCATGCGCAGCTCGAAGGCGCCGCGAACGCGGTCGCGCTCCGCGGCCGGAACGCAGGTCTCGAACCAGTCGACGCCGAGCAGCGCCCCGTCGTCGTAGCCGAGCATCTTGTGCCCGGCCTGGTTGAGCATCGTCACGCGACCGTCGGCGTCGAGCGCGAGCAGCGTCGTCGCGGCGACGTCGACGTAGCGCTGGACGCGATCGCGCTCGGCCCGCAGCTCGTTCTCGGCGACGCGCAGCGGCGTCACGTCGACGATCACGCCCTGGGCCAGCGCCGGGACAGCGTCGGGCGACGGCAACAGCGCCTCGCGCTCCCAGACGTGGCGAACGCTGCCGTCGCGCGCGATCATCCGGAACTCGCACTCGAAGTCGACCCGGCGGGCAAGGCAGGAGACCTCCTGCTCTCGCACGCGCGCGACGTCGTCGGGATGGATCGAGCGATACCAGAGCTCGTCGTCGGCGAGCAGCTCCTCCGGCGTGACCCCGAGCAGCTGGGTGACCTGCGGGCTGATGTAGCGAAAGGGAAAGCTCGACTCGCTGCTGTCGCACAGGTAGACGACGGCGGGGATCCGCTCGACGAGCTGTCGGTACCGCACCTCGGCGTCGCCGAGCGGCTCGGCCGAGGCGGGGGCGATATGGCTGATCTCGGGCATGCTGGATTGGGGGAAGGCGCCTCTCCCCTACGAGGCTTATCGGCTGCACGCCAAATGAGTTGAGGGTTATTCGATTCCCAGCCGATCCAGTGCTCGCTGGTCGCCCCGCCAGTCGCGCCGAACCCGCACCGTGAGCTCCAGATGGACCCGGTGCGCGAGCTCGCGCTCGAGCTCGCGCCGAGCCGCAGTGCCGATCGCCTTGATCATCCGCCCGCCCTTGCCGACGACGATGCCCTTCTGCGAATCGGTCTCAACCCAGGCGAGCGCACGAATCACGGTGAGATCGTCGCGCGGGTCCTCGATCGCCTCGATCACGACCTCGACGGCGTGTGGGACCTCCTGAAACGTCCGCCGGAGGATCTGCTCGCGCACGAGCTCTGCCAGCAGCACGTGCTCGGGCTGGTCGCTGACGTCCGTCACGGGGAAGTAGAACGGGCTCTCGGGCAGCAGCGACGTGAGGTGCGCGACGAGCTCAGGGACGCCCCGGCCGGTACGTGCCGAGATCGGGAAGATCTCCTCGCCGACCTCGAGATCGGCCGCCGCCTGCAGTACCGCGACGGTATGTGCGCGGTCGAGGCGATCGACCTTGTTGACAGCGACGACGACCGGCACACCGGCGGTCACCAGCGCGGCGGCGATGAAGCGGTCGCCCGGGCCGGGGCCCTCCTCACCGTTGACGACCATCAGCGCGACGTCGGAGTCCGCCAGCTCGCGCTCGACGCGGTGCTGCATTCGCTCGGTCAGCGTGTCGAGCGGACGCTGCACGCCGGGCAGGTCCACGAGCACCAGCTGCGCGGTCGCGGTCGTCGCGACGCCGCGAATCGCCCGCCTCGTCGTCTGCGGCTTGTCGGAGACGATCGCGACCTTGTGCCCGACGATCGCGTTGACCAGCGTCGACTTGCCGACGTTCGGCCGGCCCGCGAGGGCGACGAAGCCGGCGTGGGTCACCAGGAGAGGATCTCCGCCTGCACCGCGAGCATCTCGCCGTCGTCGGTCTCGTGGTCCATCCCGACCAGATGCAGCGCCCCGTGGACGACCGCCTCACGCAGATCGACGGTGTGCTCCGGGCAGATCACGATGTCACCGAGCTCGCGCAGGCCGGGCGGGCCCGCGACATCGTCGATCCCGTCGACCGGAAACGAGAGCACGTCGGTTGGGCCCTCGTGCCCACGGTGGGCGACATTGAGCTCGGCGATCGCATCGGGGCCGACGAAGGCGACGGCGACGTGGCCATAGTCGACCGCGGCCGTCGCGACGGCGAGCGTCACGAGGCGCTCGATCTCGGCGTGCGGAAGCGCGTTCCCGGTTACCTCGACGTCAAGGCCCATAACGGCCTCAGGCTCGCTTGCGGTCGGCCGGGCGCAGTTCGGGCGCCTGGCGCTCGGCATGCTCGCCGTACGCCTCGACGATCCGCTGCACGAGCCGATGACGCACGACGTCCTCGCCGCCGAAGCGGACGAACTCGATTCCCTCGACCTCGCGCAGGATGTCGCCGACGACGATCAGGCCGCTCTGCTGGTCGCGCGGCAGGTCGACCTGGGTGATGTCGCCGGTGATCACCATCTTCGAGTTGAAGCCGAGCCGCGTCAGGAACATCTTCATCTGCTCGGGCGTCGTGTTCTGCGCCTCGTCGAGGATCACGAACGAGTCGTTGAGCGTCCGCCCGCGCATGAACGCCAGCGGAGCCACTTCGATCACGCTCTTCTCGAGATAGGCCGAGACGCGCTCGGGATCCATCATGTCGTGCAGCGCGTCGAACAACGGCCGCAGATACGGGTCGATCTTGGCCATCAGGTCACCCGGCAGGAAGCCGAGCCGCTCGCCGGCCTCGACGGCGGGGCGTGTGAGGATCACGCGGTTGACCTCGCGGCGGCTGAGCGCGGCGGCGGCCAGTGCGACGGCGAGGAAGGTCTTTCCGGTGCCGGCGGGCCCGACGCCGAACGTGACGGTGCTGTTGCGGATCGCGTCGACGTAGCGCTTCTGGTTGACGGTCTTCGGCGCGACCTTGGTCGCGCGGTGGCGCCAGACCACGTCTTCGAGGATCCGCGCCGGCGACTCGCTCGCCGCGAGCGCGCCGGTGACGGCCGTGATCGTGCCGGGAGCGATCTCGTGGCCTTGGTCGGCGAGCTCGGCGAGCTCGGCGACGACGGTCGCCGCGGTCTCGACCGCCGCGGGCTCGCCGTCGAGCGTCACGACGTTGCCGCGCAGGTAGACCTCGCACGCGACATGCGTCTCAAGCGCGCGCAGGATCGCGTCGCCGTGCCCGGACAGCGCCGCGGCGGCGACATTCGAGAGTTCGATCCGGCGCCTCATCGCAAGGCCTCGCCGGCGATCGCGCTGACGCGCTTGCCGTCGGCGCGGCCGGCGATCTTCGGCATCGCCAGCTTCATCACCTGTCCCATGTCCTTGGGCGAGCTGGCGCCGGACTCGGCGACGGCGTCGGCGACGATCGCGCGCAACTCGTCGTCGGACAGCTCGGCCGGAAGATAGGCAGCGATGATCTCGGCTTCGGCCTCCTCGCCGGTCGCGAGCTCGTCGCGCCCGGCGTCACGGAAGGCGGTCGCTGCCTCGAGCCGGCGTTTGCGCTCTCGCCGCAGCACGGCCAGCTCGTCGTCGGAGCCGTCCTTGGCTGCCTTCTGAAGCTCGGACAGGACCAGCCGGAGCGCGCCGACGCGATCCTTCTCGCCCGCTTTCATCGCGGCCGTGAGGTCTTGCTTGACCGTCTCGACGATCGCCATTCGCTTCGCAGTCTACGACCAGCGAGGACGGCGCACGCGGCGCGAAGGCACGGTGGCCGGCGGGCTTGGGCGAAAATCACTCAAGATTTTTCGTTCTGCGACCGACATACGATGGGTGTCAGCCCGTCGGGAGCTCGTTGCCCTGCTCGTCCTTGCCCTCGTGGCGCTCGCGCTGACGAGCGTCGCCGGAATCGCCGGCGCGATCGCGCTCGTCCCGATCGTCCTCGTCGCCGGCGGCGTCGCCCACTGGCACGGGCACCGCGCGGCACAGCCGCCGACGTCCACCGTGCGCGACGACCTCACCGGGCTTCCGTTGCGGGCATCGCTCGCCTCCGAGGTGGCCGGGTTCATCGCCGGCCGCAGCAACCCCGACGAGCAGCTGACGCTGCACCTCTTCGACCTGGTCGGCTTCAAGAAGTACAACGACGCCTACGGGTTCGCCGCCGGCGATGCGCTGCTCCGTCACCTGTCGCAGCGCCTGATCGCCTCCGTCGGTCATCGCTGCGATGTCTATCGCCTGCGCGGAGCGCAGTTCGCGCTGCTGAGCACCGAGCCAGTCGGCGAGCGCCACCAGCTCCGGGCACAGACCGCGACGCACCTGCGCGAGGCCGGCGAGGGTTTCCTGATCGAGTGCGCCGCCGCCACCGTCGTCATTCCCCGCCAAGCTCACGACCTCTCCGAGGCGCTGAAGCTCGCCGACCACGAGCTCCAAGCCGAGCGCGGGACGCTGAAGCGCAAGGGCGTCGACGAGGGCGCAATCACCTCGTCCACGGCTAACCGGCTGCAGAGCTCGCCGTACGAAGTCGCCGATCTCGCCTCCGCCGTGAGCCAGTTCCTCGGGCTCGACCACGACGAGATCGAGGTCGTCCACGCGTCGATCACGTGGCGCGACGTCGGGATGATGGCCCTCCCCGAGTCGATCCTGCTGTCCGACGGCCCGCTCAGCGACGACGCCTGGCGCTTCGTCAAGCTGCACACACTCGTCGGCGAGCGGCTCCTGCGCTCGAACTTCGGCCTGCATCGCGTCGCAGGAGTGGTTCGCTCCTCGCACGAGCGCTGGGACGGAGGCGGCTATCCCGACGGGCTCGCGGGGCACGACATCCCGATCGTCGCGCGGATCGTCTTCGTCTGCTCGGCGTTCGAGGACATGACCTCACCGCGCCCGCACCGCCGCGCCCTGTCGGCCACCCAAGCCCTCGAGGAGCTGCGCCGCAACGCCGGCGGTCAGTTCGACCCGCACGTCGTCGCCGCGTTCTCGAACGCGTTCGCGGAGCGACCGGCGACGCCGGCGACCCGCGTCAGCTGAGCTCGAGGGCGACCCAACCGCCGGCCTCGAGCCGGCGCCGTTCGCGCAGCCCAAGCGTCGAGGCCAGGTGCGCGGAGACCTCGTCACCCTCCTCGGCCAGCAGCCCGCTGGCGATCAGCAGCCGCGGCGGCTGCGCGAACCGCGCCGTGAGCAGGAGCGGGCGCAGCAGGTTGGCAAGGACGACCGGGACCGCAGGGACGTTCTCGTCGCGAAGGTCGAACCGTGCCGCCTCGACGCCGACGCGGTTGGCGGCTGCGTTCTCGGCCGTCGCGGCGACCGCGAGCTCGTCGAAGTCGACCGCGAGGATCCCGCCGTCCACGCCCCAGCCCAGCCGGCCGGCGGCGATCGCCAGCACGCCCGAGCCGCAGCCGAGGTCGAGTACGCGCCCGGCCGCCGTCGCCGGATCGACGCCTGTCATCAGCTCGAGGCAGAGCTTCGTCGTCGCGTGGGCGCCGGTGCCGAACGCCTGGCCGGGGTCGATCACCAGGTCGCCCTCGCGAGGCTCGTGCCAGGGCGCCCTGACGCGCAGCACGGTGGTCCCGGACCCGATCTCGACCGGCTGGTGGAACTCGCGCCAGCGCTCGCCCCAGTCATCGGCGACCTCCGTCGAGACGATGTCGACGAGCCCCCCGCCGGCAGCCGCACGGAGCTCGGCAAGCTGAGGCAGCTCACCGGCCGCGCCGTAGACGGCGTACTCGACGATCTCGCCCTCGTCGACCTCCTCGACGCCGCTCGGCGCGAGGTCGAGCAGCGCGGCGAGCACAAGCTCGGCGTCGGCACGGCGAACGCGCAGCGCCAGGCGAATCACACGTGCAGCAAACGCCGGAGCTTCGACACCATCGACTCGTCGCTGCGCAGGTTCTCGTCAGTGATCGAGTCCGCGAGCCGCTGCACGATCTCGCGCTGCTCGCGGTCGAGTCGCCGCGGAATCACGACGTTGATGACGACGCGCAGGTCGCCCGTGCGCCCTGGACGCTGCAGCACGGGCATGCCCTTCCCCGCGAGCGTCAGCGTCTCCCCCGGCTGCGTTCCCGCCGGGACGTCGATCTCGAACGGCCCGTCGAGCGTCTCGGTCTTCAGCGTCGCGCCGAGCGCGGCGAGCGGCGCCGGCACGTCGAGCACGGTGACGAGGTCATCGCCGTCGCGCAGCAGCCGCTCGTGGGCGGCGACGCGGACGAGTACGTAGAGATCGCCCGGCGGCGCCCCGGGGTCGCCGGCGTGGCCGCGACCGGAGATGCGGATCCGCTGGCCGTCGGCGATCCCGGCCGGGATGTCGACGCTCAGGGTCTGGCGCACCATCTCGCGCCCGGCACCGCTGCAGGTCGCGCACGGCGTCTCGGCGACCTCGCCGTCGCCGCCGCAGGTGTCGCACGCGACCGCTCGCACCACCTGTCCGAACGGCGTCCGGCTGACGGCGCGCAGCTCGCCATGGCCGCCACAGCGCTCGCAAGTCGTGATCGGGGTGCCCGGCTCGGCGCCGTTGCCGTGGCAGTGCTCGCAGACCGCCACCGCTTCGAACGCGACCTCGACCGCGGCGCCCGTCGCCGCCTGACCGAGCTCGATCTGGACACCGACGGAGATGTCGCCGCCCTGGCGGGCGCCGCCTCCGCCGCCGAAGCCGCCGCCACCACCGAAGAAGGCGTCGAAGAGGTCGTTGAGCGAGCCGAAGCCCTCCGACCGCGGCGCCCATCCGCCCGATCGCAGGCCCTCGCGGCCGTAGCGATCGAAGGTCGCCCGCCGTTCGGGGTCGGAGAGGATCTCGTAGGCCTCGGCGGCTTCCTTGAACTTCTCCTCGGCCTCGGGGTCGTGGCGGTTGACGTCGGGATGGAGCTCACGAGCGAGACGGCGGAACGCCTTCTTGACCTGTGTCTCATCGGCGTCGCGAGCGATGCCGAGCACGTCATACGGATCACGCGGGGTCGTCGAGCCGCTAGCCATACAGCTCCTCGACGAAGCGGCTGAGCTCACGCGAGACGTCCTGGACAGCGCCGATCGCGCCGGCGTAGTCCATCCGCACCGGCCCGATCACCGACACCGTGCCGAGATTGCGCCCCGGCAGCCCGTAGCCGGCGGTCACGAGCGACAGCGACCGCAGCGCGGGCGTCTCGTTCTCGGCGCCGATGCGAACGAGCACGTCGCGGCGGTCGAGCGCCGCGCGCAGCATCCCGAGCAGCACGACACGGCGCTCGAGCATCGTCATCAGCTCGTTGAGCTCCGACAGATCGGCGAACGAGCGCCCGTTGAGGAGCCTGGCGGCGCCCTCGACGTAGAGCGACTCCTCGATACTCGTCGCCAATGAGGTGAACGCCGGTGACAGCCGCTCGATGAACGCGCGCTCACCGGCGCTGAGACTCTCGTCGTGCAGGCGCGTCTGCAACATCCGCGCGCCGAGGCCCATGCCGACGAGGCGCTCGTTGAGGTATTCGCTGGCCCAGGCGGCGAGCCCGGAGTCGACCGGTGCGTCGAAGCTGAAGACCTTCTTCGCGACGCCGCCGGTGGAGGTGATCACGACGACCATCAGCATCTGCGGCTGGAGCAGCAGGACCTCGACGTGGCGCACCGTGGCCGTATCGACCGGCGGCGCCGAGACCAGCGCCAGCAGGTTGGTGACCTGCGACAGCCGTTCGCTCGTCAGCCGCATCGCGGCGTCGACCTCGCGCTGGACGAGCGACAGCGCCAGCGTCTTACGCGGGGCGTCGACAGGTAGCAGGCGGTCGACGAAGTAGCGATAGCCGGCGTCGGTCGGAACGCGCCCTGCCGACGTGTGCGGATGCGTCAGCAGCCCCTGGTCCTCGAGCAGGGCGAGCTCGCTGCGAATCGTCGCCGGGCTCGCGTCGAGCGCCGGGTCGGCCGCCAGCGTCTTCGATCCGACGGGCTGCTCGGTGGCCTGGTGCTCCGCCACGAGCTTGCTCAGGATCAGCTCCTGTCGCGGAGTCAGCACCATCTCGATGATAGGAGCGGGCGACGACGACCGGCCTAAGCCACGAGCTCGTCCAGCAGCACGCTGCACCCAGCCTCGACCAGGTCGAGTACGTCGTCGAACCCCGAATCGCCGCCGTAGTAAGGGTCCGGCACGTCGGCGTCGTCCAACAGCAGCCTGACCTTCGCGCGCGCGGCTGCCGAAGGCGCGGTGTCGATCAGGTCGCGCTCGTTGGCGCGATCCATCGCGACGAGCAGGTCGAAGCGCTCGAAGTCGGCCTCGGTGACCTGGCGCGCCCTGCCGTCGAGGACGACACCACGGCGCAGCGCGGCGGCCACCGACCGAGGGTCCGACGGCTTGCCGACATGCCATGCAGCGGTTCCCGCGCTGTCGACCTCGATCGAGTCCTCGAGGCCGCGGTCGGCGACCAGCCGGCGCATCACTCCCTCGGCAGTGGGCGAGCGGCAGATGTTGCCGAGACAGACGAAAAGTAACGTCGTCCGAGGTCGCCGCGCAGCGGTGACCGGAGGGCGAAACCGATTCTCTTCGTCCCTCGCCAAGGCTATGCGTCTCCCAGCTCCAGCACCGCCAGGAACGCCTCCTGCGGCACCTCGACGCGCCCGACCTGCTTCATCCGCTTCTTGCCTTCCTTCTGCTTCTCGAGCAGCTTGCGCTTGCGCGAGATGTCGCCGCCGTAGCATTTCGCCGTGACGTCCTTGCGGAA
>DASRHW010000115.1:0-30186 GCA_035650375.1 Solirubrobacteraceae bacterium
AGGCCCACGCGTAGCGAAGCGGGAGCAGGTTGAAGGCGCCGGTCTCGCGCCCTCCGACGACGCGTTTGCCGTCGAGTGCCGCCTGCGCCTTGTCGCCGTCTAGAACGAACGTGCGCTGGCCGATCGTGTACGTGGTCTGCATCTGCTTCCTCTGCGTAGACCGGAGGAAGGGAGACCACCCGAAGCGCGACCTGTCGCCGCGAACTCGCGTTGGGCCACCCTTCTTCCGAGGGCGTTCCGACGACGGGGAGCAGGCGACCGGACTCGTCCCCATCGAGGGGCATCACCGTTGCGGGACAGCGCCGGAATCACACCGGACTTCGCTGACTTCCACGTCACTCCGGTATTCCGGAGTCCGAGCAACGTAGGTCAGCCGTCGGACAGACTCAGCCTCCGCGCATAGTCTGTGCCCCTGCCCGGAGGATCCGACACCATGACCGACGATGATTCGTAGCGGCCGGGTCCCCGCCGTCGCCCTGGCGATCGCCGCCGGCCTCGTGCTCGCCGACGCCTCGGTCGTCACCCTCGGTCTGCCGGAGCTGCTGGCCGAGCTGCACACGACGATCGTCGGCGTCGCCGCGGTCATCGGCGTCTACACCGCGGTCCTCGCGCTGACGCTGCTGCCGGCGTCGCGCGTCGTCCGGCGGCTCGGCGCACGACGAACGGGTACCGGCGGGCTGGTCGTCGTCGCGGCCTCCTCGTTGCTGTGCGCCCGCGCCGACGATCTCGCGCTGCTGCTGGCCGGGCGCGCGATCCAGGCCGTCGGCGGCGCGGCGGCACTGATGGCGATCTTCGCGCTGCTGCACGTCGAGGCCCAGCCGCGGCGGCGACTGTGGCTCGTCGCCGCCGTGCTCGGAACGGCCGTCGGGCCCGCCGTCGGCGGCGCGCTGACACAGGCCTTCGACTGGCGCGCGATCTTCATCGCCCAGATCCCTATCGCGCTCGCCGGCGCGCTGGCCTGCCTGCTGGAACGCGAGCCGGCCCCGGAGGCGCCGCCGTCGACGGCACAACCGCTGCGGCTCGGGCCGGCGGTCGCGCTGGGGTCGGTGTCGGCGGCGCTCACCGGCGTCCTGCTGCTGCTCGTGTTGCTGCTCGTCGCCGGATGGAACCTCGATCCACTCGCGGCCGCGGGGATCGTCACGGTGCTGCCGATCGGCGCCGTGGCGGGCTCCCGGATCACCGGCTCGAGCGCGGCGACGCGCGCGGCGGCCGGCTGCCTGCTCGTCGCCGGCGGGGTGCTCGCGCTGGCCTGGCTGCCCGGCGCGAGCGCCTGGTGGACGATCGCGCCGCAGCTGCTGGCAGGCGTCGGGATGGGGATGTCACTGCCCGCGCTCGGCGGTGAGCTGTTGCCCGAGCGCACCGGGCACGAGGCGGCGCTGCTGCTGACGATCCGCCACGCCGGGATCGTCCTGGCGCTGGTCCTGATCGCCCCGATCGCCGCACACCGGCTGACGACGTCGACCGAGCAGGCGAAGCTCCAGGGCGTCGCGCTCGTGCTCGATGCCAAGTTGCCGCCGCTCGACAAGCTGCGCGTCGCGCCGAAGTTGCTCTCCGCGGTGCAGTCGCAGGAGCCGCGCCGGACGCTGAGCGACGGGTTCGCCCGCGAGCGCGCAAGCTTCGACGGCGATGACCGCCGCACGTTCGACAGCCTCGGCGGGCGCGCCGACGACCTGCTCGTCGAGGCGATCGGCAACGCCTTCCTGCCGGCGTTCCTAATCGCCGGTGCGCTGGCGCTGCTCGGAGCGGCGGCACTAGCCGGGAGCGTCCGCTTCGGCGCGGGGCTCGCGGCCGCGCTGGCATTGACGGTCGCGACACCGCTCGCCTACGCCGCGATCCGCGGCTCCACCGGGCCGGCCCCGCTGAGGATCGCGGACCCCTGCAAGCCACGCCCGAGCCCAAGCAGCGGCGGCCTCGACGGCTTCCTCCAGGACCAGGCCCTGAAGGCGCTCGACTCGGTCGCTTGCAAGAACGGCTCGTCACGCGAAGCGCTGGTGCTCGCACTCGCGAGCCCCAAGGAGGCACGCAAGTACGAGCGGCGCTACGGCTTCAACCCGCGCTCGGCGGGCGGGATCTTCGAGCAGGCCAAGCGGCTGCTCGGTCTCGACTGAGCGGCTAGCGGAAGCCGGCGGTGACGCCGCCGTCGACCGAGTAGTTCTGGCCCGTCACCCAGAGCGACTCGTCCGATGCGAGATACAGCGCCATGTAGGCGATGTCCTCCGGCAGACCCTCGCGCTGGATCAGGTGGAACCCGAGCTGAAACGCGCGCAGCTCGGGACCGACCGCGGCGTCGGTCGCCGGCGTCTTGACGAAGCCGGGCGAGATCGCGTTCGCGCGGATACCGTCTGCCGCACCTTCGGCGGCCAGCGATCGCGTCAAGGCGATCACGCCACCCTTGGCCGCCGAGTGCGCGGCCTGGCCGAGCGGCGCGATGCCGCGACAGCCCGACATCGACGCCGTGTTGATGATCGACGCGTTGCCCGACTTCAGCAGATGCTTCCACGCCGGCTGCGTCGTGTGGAAGATGATGTCGAGCTCGACGCGCATCACGTGACGCCACATCTCGAGCTTCATCTCCGCGAACGGCGCGAAGCCGTAGCCGGCGGCGTTGTTGTAGAGGACGTCGATGCCGCCGAGCTTCGCGGCACCGTCCTCGATCCACGCCTCGGCAGCCTCGGGGTCGGCGAGATCGACCTGATACCCGGCGACGTCGAAGCCCTGATCGGCCAGCTCCTTGGCCGACGCCTCGGCGGCGCCCGCCTGCACGTCGCAGCCGAAGACGCGCGCGCCCTCGCGCGCGAAGATCTCCTGTGCCGCCTTGCCCTGTCCGCCTGCGGTCCCCGTGAGCAGTACCCGCTTGCCTTCGAGCCTCATGTCACACCCTCCCACTCGTTGGTATTGACGCCTGCCGCATCGTCGATGCGCTCGCGCCTCTGCTTGCGTTGACGCCCTTCGCCGTGCTCACGCTTCGAGCCACGACGTCGCGTCGTCAGTCTTGTCCCGGTGACGGCAACGCTGCGTCGAGGCTGATCTCGATCGTCTCGCGCACCTTCAGCGCGCCGCGCATGATGCTGAACGGGGTGATGCCCCACTCGGTCTGGTCCACGGTCAGCCGCCCGCTGACGCGGCCGTCGCCGGTCCGCAGCTCGAACACCGCGGGGCGGGTCGCGCCGACAAGCGTGAGCTCGCCGTTGACCGTGAGCGATCCGTTGCTCGCCTCGACGGCACTCGAGCTGAACGCGATCGGATCTCGCCCGAGCACCTTGCCGAGGATGATCTCCTTGATCTCGCCGAATTCGTTGTCCTTCAGTGGCCCCGGCCCGTTGACGCTGTCGAGCACTCGGAGCGCCTCGGGGCTGGTGTCGAACGTGAGCGACGAGATCGTCCCGTCCTCCTCGACCGACACGGTCGCGCGCCACTCGTCGACGCCGATGATCAGGTCGTGGCCCAGCTTCTTCGCGACGCCGTCGGCGTACGTGTAGATCGTGACGGTCCCTTCGCCGGGGCCGATCTCGTGGGTTTCTGTGCTCGGCATGGTCTTCGACGCTACATGCTTTCCGGAGACAGGTACAACCGCGTCGAAGGGACGGCGCTCACCGTGAGCGCCGCCCTTCAACGAAGTTGAATGTCAGTACTTCAGAACTTGAATGTCAGCTCTTTGGGACGGGCGCGAGCGCGACATCCTTGAGCGGCTTCAGCGGCAGCCCACTGAGGCCCTTGCCGAACCATTTGGCGATCCTTGCCTTGTAGTAGGAACGCGTGGCCGCCAGGGATGCGTCGCGCTTGCCGATCGCCGTGACGTTGCTCTTCGTCACGATCTCGATCCCGGTGTCGAACCAGCCCTTCGGGACCGGCACGCCCGCCTTCGACGCCTCGCCGAGGACGCGCGTCGCGATGTAGCCGCGGATGTACGGCTGCTGGCCCACGGCGGCGAGCATCTTGCCGCTCGCGATCGCCTGCAGCGCGCCGTTGGCCTTCGACGGATCGAACGCGCCGACGAGCGTGTCGCCGCCACGCGTGCGTTTGAGATAGGCCAGGCTGCCGCTGTCCTGGTCGGTCGTCCCGAGGTAGGCGAGCGCATCGGGGTAGCGGTTGAAGATCTGCGTCCAGGCCGCGCGGTTCGCCGTCGGCTCGTTGCCGGTCGTCAGCGGCCCGGTGACCTTGACGTTCGGCAGCAGCCGCTTCAGCGTCTCCTTGTAACCCAGGATCCGGTTCTCGTTGACGGGCTCGCCCGCCGGCCCGATGCCAAGGACGATCTCGCCCTTGGCGCTCTTGCCGAGCTTCTTGGCGACGACCTCGGCGAGCTTCGACGCCGCTTCCTTCTCCCGCATCCCGACGTAGAGCGGGACCTTGCTGCTCGTCGGCAGCGGCACGTGGATCGCGGCGATCTTGATCCCCTTCGCCTGCGCGTCACGCAGCGGCTTCGCCCAGAGGTCAGCCGGGATCGGGAAGACGACGACGCCGTTCGGCTTCGTCGCCGCCAGGTCGCTGAAGTTCTTCAGTGCTGTCGTCGGGTCGATCGTCGGCGGTCCCGTGATCGTCAGCGAGGCACCCGCCGCCTTGGCACCGTCCTTGCCGCCGTCGGACGTCGCCGCCGAGAACGGGATCCCCGTCAACGCGAGCAACATCCCGAGCTTCGGCTTCGCGACCTTTGCCGACTCGGCCGTCGTGACCCTGATCGCACCCGCCATGACGATCACCGCAAGTGTCACGATAATCGTGACACCGCGAAGCGATCGCATATGAGTAATGGACATCAATCTCCCCTCCTGATACTGCTGGTTGAACAGCGATCGATACGAAGTCGTGAGTAAGCGCGACCACGTTCCGGGCGTGTCGCGAGAATACTTCCGCGATTCACCATCGGAGCGCTCTGAGTACGCATTTCGGATACTGCCTCAAGGTGAACCCGGGCGCGATCCGCCGTCCCGTCTGAGCCGTCACGCTCGGCTCTCGTCATCCCGCCCCTTGCAGCGCGCCGTGGCGGCCCGACGGACTGCCCGCGAGGAAGGCCGCGAGGATCCGGCTGAGCAGCTCCGGCTGCTCCTCGGGGACCCAGTGACCGCACGCGGGGATGACCTGCCCGATGGCTCCCGGCGCGAGCGCGCGGATCGAGTCGGCGACACGGGCGCCCATGCTGTGCTCGCCGCCGACCGCCAGCACCGGCATCGTCAGCGGCTCGGCGCTGGAGCGGCGATTTTCGCGTCCGTCCTGAAACAGCGTCCGGTAGTACTCGAAGCCGGCGCGCAGCGCGCCCGGCTGCTGGTAGCAGCGCACGTACTCGTCGAGATCGGCCTCCCCGATGCGTTCGGGGCGGTGGGCGAAGGTGCGAAAAAACCAGCTGAGATAGAGCCGCTCGCGACCTTCGACGAGCGCCTCGGGGATGTCGCGCGCCATGTGGAACGCAAGGTGCCAGATGCCGTTCTCGTCCTGCATCGCGAACTCTTCCTCGACGCCGAAGCCGGGCATCATCATCTCGATCGAGACGAGGTGCGAGACGCTCTGGGGCCTCGTGCAGGCGACGCGGTAGCCGACGGCGGCCCCGAGGTCGTGACCGACGATCGCCGCGTTCTCGATGCCGAGGCCGTCGAGCAGCGCCCAGACGTCCTCGGCGAGGGTCTGCTTGTCGTAGCCCGTCGCCGGCCTGGTGCTGTCGCCGAGCCCGCGCAGGTCGGGCACGATCACGAGGTGATCGCCGCTCAGCGCCGTCGCCACGTGGCGCCACTCGTGGGACGTCTGCGGCCAGCCGTGCAACAGCACCACCGGCGTACCGGCGCCGAGCAGCCGGTATCGCATCCGCACCGCCGGCAGCCGCGCGGTCCGCTGCGCCTGCGCCCACTCAGAGCCATCCGTGTTTGCGGTCGCGGCCATTGCGGCCATACTGCTCCGGCAACCTCCGAGGAGCCAGGGACCCTCGGACTGTTGGTGAGTCAAAGCAACACGGAGGAGGCTCGATGCACACCACCGCAGTCGCACCGCCGGCCACCGAGCCCGCCGTCGGGGGCGCATGGGGACAGCTCTTGCGGGTGATGCTCGACCTCTGGCCGTATTACCTCGCCCGCTGCGCCGCGCACGATCTGCCGCCGGTCCAGGCGCAGGCGCTGCTGCGGATGCACGACCGGGCAGAGATGAAGATGCGTGACCTGGCCGAGGTGCTGTCGCTCGACCCCTCGACGGTCACCGGCGTCGTCGACCGTCTCGAGGCACGCGGCCTGGTCGAGCGCCAGATCGCGCCGGACCGGCGCGCGAAGATCCTCTCGCTGACCGACGAGGGCTGGCGCGTGCGCGCCTCGCTGCTCGACTCGCTCGGGCGCGCTCCCGGGCTGATCGCCGGACTGCACCCCGAGCGCCAGCACGAGATCGCCGAGGCGCTGGCGCTGATCGGCGGGCCGTGCAACACGTTCCCGATCGAGGAGCTCGAGGAGGCCGGGCGGCGCTGAGCGCTCCGCGGCCGGGGCCTACGCCTGGCGCAGCAGCGGCTTGCCGCGCCGCTCGGGCGGCGTGATATCGCCGAGGATCGACTCGATCTCCTCCGGGCGGGCGGGAAGCCAGAAGTAGCCCTGCCCGTCGATCTTCGGCGGCTCGACCGCCAGCCGCTCGCAGAGCCGCGTCAGGAGATCGACTGCCTGCTCACGGTCAGTCGAGGGCAGGATGTACCAGAGTTCCGGGGAGACAGCGATCCATCAAGGATCGCACGCCCTCCTAACGCCGACGGCGCGGTGCGTCACATCGCGGTGAAGCCGCCGTCGACGATGATCGTCGTGCCGGTGATGTAGGACGCCTCGTCGGAGGCGAGATACAGCACCGCGGTCGCGACCTCGTCGGGCGTCGCCACGCGGCCCAGCGGCAGCTTCGCCGCGAACTCCGCCTGCAGCCCCTCGGCGCCGATCTCGGACACCGCCGGGGTGAGGATCGGCCCGGGATGAACCGTGTTGGCGCGGATCCCGTCGGACGCGTAGGTCACCGCGGCGTTCTTCGTCAGCGCCGTGAGCCCGGCCTTGGCGGCGTGATAGCCGGCGTCGCGCGGGACCGCGACGTTCGCGCCGATCGTCGCCGAGACGTTCACGATCGTGCCGCCGCCGGCGTCGCGCATCACCGGGATCGCGGCACGCATCCCGAAGAAGGCTCCCGTCAGGTTGACGGCGAGCGTGTTCGCCCAGCCTTCGTCGGTCTCGCTGTGGATCGGCTCCTGGGTGCTCCACCACGCGTTGTTGACGAGGGTGTTCACCGGGCCGAACACCTCCCCGCAGAGCGCGATCGCCTCCTCCCACTCCTGCCGGCTCGAGACGTCGAGGCGCCGGAACGCCGCGTTCGGCCCGAGGCGGGCGGCCAGCGCCTCGCCCTGCTCGTCGCGGACGTCGGTGATGAGCACGCGCGCGCCCTCGCGGACGAACGACTCGGCGATGCTCTCGCCGAGGCCGCGCGCCGCCCCGGTGACGACGGCGATCCTGCCGTCGAGGCGCGTCATGCCCAGAATGCCTCCCACGCCGCCGGGTCGGCGTAGTGGTCCCAGAGCTCGACGGCGACGCCGTCGTCGAGCCGCCAGACGCCGCAGATCACCTGATCGAGCTCGCGACCCTCGCGCTCCGCCCGCATCCGTACCGCGACGATGGCGAAGTCCTCCGTCGCCGCGACGGTCACCGGCTCGACCCGCAGCGTCCCGCCGGATCGCTGATGCAGCTCGCCGTAGAGCGAGAGCACCTCACCCTTGCCGTGGAGCTCCACCGCCCAGCCGTCGGTGCCGGCCGCGTGGAAGACGACGTCGTCGGCGACGAAGCGGTTCGTCTGCATGTCGCCACGCTCGCTGACCTCGTTGACGAGCCGGACGATGTCGGCGGCGGTCGGGCCGCCCTCGAGAGCGGGCGGGCGAACGGCGAGCGGCTCGTCGGTCTCCCAGAAGCGGTCCCAGGTCTCGACGTCGCCGAAGTGATCCCACAGCTCGACGGCCTTGTCGCCGGAGAAGCGCCAGACGACGGCGATCGGCGCGACGAGCTTGCGCTCACCGCGCCGCGCGGTCGCCGTCTGGATGACAACCACCATCGGACCGGCCGCGACGATCTCCTGCGGGACCATGGCCAAGCCGTCGTCGGACCGGCCGCTGAGCTCGCCGAAACAGCCGGACATCGAGTCCCAGCCTCGGTGCGCACCGCCGAGCACGCCGCTGCCATCGCCGCGGGCGACGGCGTCGCTGTGGATCAGCGCGCCCATCGCCGCCGAATACTCCTCCGGTGTGGCGGATGCCACCGCTGCTCGGATCCGCTCGACGTACTCCTCGCCCTCGCTCATCACATTCCCCTGTTCGTTCGTCGTTGTGCCCACTCGATTCGCATCGGCGCCTTGTCGACGTCCCGGGTCGCCGGATGGCGCGAACGCACGATCGGGTCCTCGGGGACGAGTGCGAAGTCGTCCATCTCCGCCAGCAGCAGATCGAGCGCGATCCGCATCTCCAAGCGGCTCAGCGCCGCTCCGAGACAGAAATGCGGCCCGGCGCCGAACGCCATGTGTGGGTTCGGCTTACGTTCGATCGTCGGGACACCGGCATCGTCGAACACCGTTTCGTCTCGATTGGCGGCGCCGAACAGCAGCTGCACCTGGGCGCCCTCCGGGAGCGTGATGCCGTGCAGCTCGATCTCGCGGGTCGTCGAACGCGCGAACCCCTGCACCGGCGACTCCAGGCGCAGGAACTCCTCGATCGCCGTGCCGAGCAGCTCCGGCTCGCGGCGCAGCCGATCGCGCACGTCGGGGAACTCGATCATCGTCAGCATCGCGTTGGTGATCGCCGACGTCGTCGTGATGTTCCCGGCCAGCAGCAGCAGCGAGCCGTAGAGCCCGATCGTCTGGTCGCTGAGCGGCTCACCGTCGGTATCGACGTTCCACAGCCGCGACAGCAGCGTGTCCTCACCCTCGGGCGCGTCGCGGCTGGCCCGCGCGACCTCGAGCAGGTACTCCGACAGCTCCGTGATCAGCCCGAAGAACTGCGGGCCGCGACGGGCCGCGGGGTCCTCGTCCCAGCTGAGGCTGTTGAGCGTGTGCGACCAGGTCCGGAACTGCCGCCAGTCCGCCGGGTCGAGCCCGAGCAGCAGCGCGATGATCGTCGTCGCCAGCGGAGCCGCGAAGTCCTCGACGAGCTCGATCTGCTCACGCTCGCGCAACGGCTCGAGCAGATCGTCGGAGATCTCCTTGATCTTCGGCTGCAGCGCCGCGACGTGCCGCGGCTGGAACACCTGCACCAGCGGCGCGCGAAGCTTCGTGTGCAGCGGCGGGTCGGAGTCGATCACCGTTCCCAGCGCGTCGTCCTGGTCGAAGCCGGTGCCCTTCGTCGAGCTGAAGAGGTCCGGCGTCGTCAGCGCCTTGCGGATGTCCGAGTAGCGCGAGAGCACCCACAGGTCCTCGCGCTCGAAGTGGTGCAACGGCTCCTCGTCGCGCAGCCGGGCGTAGACCGGGTACGGGTTCTCCTGCGTCTGCGCATCGAACGGGTCGAATGCGACCGTGGGCATCAGGCGGACGCGCCGTTGACGCGAAGCGTCTGACCGCTGACCCAGCCGCCGCCGGCACCGACCAGGAACGCGACGACGTCGGCGATCTCCTCGGGCTCACCGAGGCGGCCGAACGGCGATGCGGCCGCCGCGCCGGCGCGCATCTCGGGCGCGTTCTCGTTGAACAAGTCGGTGTCGGTCGGCCCGGGGCCGACGGCGTTGACCGTGATCCCGAGTGCGCCGAACTCCTTCGCCGCGATCGTCGTCAGGCCCTCGAGCGCCATCTTCGCCGGTGCGCCGAGCGTCGTTCCGGGCAGCAGCATCGAGGTCAGGCTGGACGAGATGTTGACGATCCGGCCTCCCGGCCGCATCGCCTTCGCGGCCTCGCGCATCGCCACGAACGGCCCGACGACGTTGACCGCGAGGTTCGCCGTCAGCTCCTCCGCGGTGACATCCGCGAAGCGCCGCATGCCGCCGGCGCCGGCGTTGTTGACGAGCACGTCGAGGCCACCGAACTCGGCGACGACGCCGGCGACCAGCGCGCCAACCGCATTCGCGTCGCCGGTGTCTGCCTGGAACGCCTTGGCGCGCCCGCCCGCGCCCTCGATCGCGCCGACGACCTCGTCGGCCGCGTCCTGGCGCTCGCGGTAGTTGACGGCGACGGCGAAGCCGTCACGGGCCAGTCGCAGGGCGACCGCACGGCCGATGCCGCGCGACGCGCCGGTGACGAGCGCGACACTCATGACGCTTCGCCTTCGATGACGGCGATGACCTCGTAGGTCTGCGGGTCCGCGGTCGCGACCTTGCGGACGTCCTGCATGTGCTGGACGAAGTCGGGGTCGTCGCCGAGGACCTCGTGCGCGCGCTGCCAGGCGCCCGGTTCCCAATGCAGGTAGTTGACGACGCGCGTTCCGTCGAGGCTGCGATGGATCGCGCCCCGAACGAAGCCGGGAGCCTTGCTCGCGATCGTGCTGATGCCGTCGATCTCCAGCCGTACGAGCTCGTCCTGATCGCTCGGGTCGACGGTGAAGACGTTGATCAGCGTCGTGGTCCCGTCATCTCTGACGTGGACGTCCATCCTCGGTTCGGTCATGCCCTCTCCTCCCTCTTGGTTATGACGTTGTGGTCTGGCGGCGAGCCGCCGGGGAACGACTACATGGCCGCGTCGTCGCGCCAGAACTCGCTCCACGCCGCCGCGTCCTGAATGTGGGTCCAGACCTCGACGACCTTTCCGGCTTCGAGGCGCCAGATCGCGCAGAGCACCTGATCGATCTCGCGGTCTCCGCGCGTCGCCTCGACGCGATTGAGGATCGCGACGAAGTGCGGCGACGCGAACGTCTCCTCGGGTGTCACCTTCAGGCTGCCGTCGCTCAGCTCGTAGAGCTTCGGGAACGACTGCATCAGCTTCGCCCGGTCCTTCTCGCCCCCGAACCACGGCTCCCCGTCGATGTGAGCGACCAGCTCGTCGGCGAAGAACGCCTCCAGCGGAGCGTTCGAGCCGCCCTCGGAGATCTCCCGCACCGTGCGGCGGACCTTCTCCGCCTCGTGCGCCGTGTCGGGCGGGTCAGGCTGGGCCTCGCCCTCCGAGTCGGTCCAGAACCGGTCCCACGTCGCGAGGTCCGAGAAGTGGTCCCAGAGCTCGACGACCTTGCCGTCCTCCAGCCGCCAGATCGCGATGATCCGCTGCACGACGGAGGCGCCGGGACGCTGAGCGTCGACGCGAGTGAGGATGACGGCGAACGCGTCGTTGACGATCATGTCCTCCGCGGTCACCTTGAAGTTGCCTTCGCAGATCCCGTGCATCGTCGGGAAGATCGTCAGGACGTCGTCGATGCCACGGTGCACGCCGCCGAGCGGGCTTACCCCCTCCGCGTGCATCAGCAGATCCTCGTGCCAGAACGGGGCCATGTTCGTCATGTCGCCCGTGCGACTGACCTCGTTGATGGCGTCGATGACGGCGCTGGCCGACGGAGCTCCGGTGGTCATGACGGGTTCCCCACATGGCGCCGCGCCGGCGTTGCGGTCTGGTTCATCGATCCTCTCCTCCTGGCGTGTCGTTCAGATATTCGATGTCGGCGGCGAGCGCCGCGTCGAGGTCTTGAAAGCGCTGGGCCCAGAGCTCGGCGTGGGACTCGTCCGTCACCGCGAGGAAACGGCGTTCGCGCACCGCGTTCAGCACCGCTCGCGCGACGTCCTCGGGCTCGCGCAGCTCGATGTCCTGGAACCCGGCTGCGCGGATGCCCACGGCAGTGGCTCCCGCGTGCGCCTCGGTGCGGACCTGGCCGGGACACAGGCAGACGACGGTGATCCCGAGTGGATCCAGTGTGAGGCGGAGCGACTGGCTCAGCCCGAAGACGGCGGCCTTCATCGTCACGAGGGCGGCGCCGTCGGGATTGACTGGCATCAGCGCACCGAGTGAGCAGGTGTTCACGACCGCCCCGCGGCCACGCTCGAGCATCGACGGGACGAATGCTTGGACCCCGCGCACGACGCTGAGCAGGTCGACCTCGAACGCATGGCGCCAGTCGGCGAGCCCGAGCTCGTGCGGTTTGCCGACCTGCAGCACGCCGACGTTGTTGACGAGCACGTCGACGTGCCCATAGCTCGAGAGGACGTGCTCGCGCAGCCCGGCGAAGCTGTCGTCGTCCGCGACGTCGCACTCGACGAACTCCGCCTCGGCACCCGCAGCTCGCAGCTCGGCGGCGACCGAGGAACCCCGCTCGGACGCGACGTCGACGGCGACGACGCGGGCGCCGGCGTCGGCGTAGGCCCCGGCGATGGCACGGCCGATCCCGGCGCCCGCACCCGTCACGAGGACGACCTGCTCGTCGCCGTGCGGACCCGCAAGACGTCCCCGTGTCTCTGCTGAGCGCACATGAGTTTGCGGCATCGGCTTGCAATCCTATCCAGATTTTTGGTACAGATTGTCACCGAGTTGCCGTCGACTCCGTCGGCAACCGATGCAATCCAAGAGGGGAAGCGTGGAGGATCGAGGAGGAGGCCCGGGGCCAGCTGCCCCCACCCGCTGCGATGCACGACGCATCTGCGCGCGGCGAGCCTCGACGACCGCGACCTGACCACCCGAGGCCGCGGAATCCCGCCTGACGCCTCAGGGCAATCCGCGACCGTCGCGGACCCCGTTCGAACGTTCACCGAGGACTAGGAGAAGGACATGAGCAACAGCACCGCGACGGCCACGAAGGAGATGCACCCGCGCGCCAAGCAGGTCGAGGACGCGATCCGGCTCGCAACGTACGACGGCGACTTCTCCGCGATGGAGGCGCTGATCTCGCCCGACGCGGTCCTCTACGCCCACTGCAAGGGGCCGATGGGCGGCGTGCACCGCGGCCGCGACGCGTGTCTCGGCAACTTCAAGCACCTCGACGCCTTCGTCAACGGGTCGTTGCACCTCGACACGCTGCAGACGATGGGCACCGACGCCTTCGTCGTGATGCACGTCCGCGCAACCGCGGTGCGCAGCCGCGAGATGATCGACGGGAGCATCGACCGCGCCGAGCTCGACGAGCCGATCTCGGTGACCTGGCGCTTCGTCGACGGGCAGTGCGTCGAGTTCTTCGACCACTTCCACAACCCCGCCGCCTGGGACGCCTTCTGGCGCTTCGACGACTACAACGCCGTCAAGACCCCGCCGAGCAGCGGCGGCGTCGCGGCCGAGAAGGTGACGGACACGGTCGAGCGCATCTCACGCGAGGGCAACAACGACCTCCTGCGCGAATTCTTCTCGCCCGACGTCGTCTCCGACGTCGACGGCAACAGCCCGCTCGGCGGCATCCACGAGGGCATCGACAGCGTGCTCGCGGGCTTCGGCCGCGTGTACGAGCTCACCGGCGGCCAGTTCACGGTCGAGGCCGAGGACGTCCTGGCGAACGAGCACTGGGCGACGATCTTCAACCGCATCACGGCGACCTACAACGGCAACTCGATCGAGCACATGTTCTGCACGATCTGGCGGATCGAGGACGGCAAGGTCACGAACGTCTTCCTCCACTTCGAGGACGTCGAGAAGTGGGACGCGTTCTGGGCCGAGGCGAGCTGATGAGCGAGGGCACCCTCAGCGGCCGCGTCGCGCTCGTCACCGGAGGCACCTCGGGCCTCGGGCTCGCAATCGCGCGCGCGTTCACCGAGCGCGGAGCACACGTCGTCGTCAGCGCCCGCGATCGCGCGCGTGGCGAGGAGGCGGCAAGCTCGCTCGGCGCGTCGTTCGTCGCCGGCGACGTCAGCGTCGCCGGCGACTGCAAGAAGATCGTCGACGCGGCCGCCGCCGAGAAGGGGCGTCTCGACATCCTCGTCAACAACGCCGGCGTGTTCCGCGCCGGCGCCACCGTCGACTTCGACGAGGAGACCTGGGACATGGTCGTCTCGACCAAGTTCAAGGGCACCTTCTTCTGCACCGCGGCCGCGCTTCCGTACATGACCGCGCAGAACTGGGGACGCGTGATCAACGTGTCGGCCAACCGCAAGCCGTACCCCGGCGCGGCGACGTACAGCGCGGCGAACGCAGCCGCGGGCTCGATGACGAAGTCGTGGACGCTCGAGCACGCGGGCACGGGGATCACGTTCAACGACATCCAGCCCGGGCTGATCGAGACGCCGGCGACGTCGTTCTTGACCGACAACCCGGTGCTGCGCGCGTCGATGGTCACCACGATCCCGGCCGGCCGCGTCGGCGATGCCGACGAGATCGCGGCGGCGGCCGCGTTCCTCGCCTCGGACGAGGCGAAGTACATCCAGGGCGCCGAGATCGTCGTCGACGGTGGCCTGCTGCTCGGATGGACGGACTCCAGCCCGGTCGACGCCGCGCGCACCTCGAGCGAAGCGGGTTGAGGTGGAAGAAGAGCATCCCAACGTCCGCCTGATCCGCGAGGCCTACGCGGCGACGCGTGAGATGGACGACGCCGGTTCGGGCCGCGACGACGACACGCCGCGTGGCCTGTTCGGGCTGATGAACGAAGACGTGCGGGTCCACCACGGCGGCCGCGGGCCGTTCGCCGGGACGCACGACGGCCGCAACGCGATCCGGGCCACGATGATGCGCGCGCTCGAGCTGTCGGCGGACACGTTCGACGAGTTCGCGCCGCACATCCTCGTCGGTGACGACGACTTCGTCTACGCCTCGCAACGTGCCACCGCGCGCGGCGACGACGGCGTGATCGAGACCACGATCGTCGCCGTGTACCAGTTGCGCGAGGGCAGAATCGTCGAGATCTGGCAGCACATCGCCGACCAGGACGAGTGGGACGCGTTCTGGAACCGACTCGCGTTCCGCCGATGAGCGACCCCGCCCCCCTCGACGGCCAGGTCGCGCTCGTCACCGGTGCCGCGAACGGCATCGGTCAATGCATCGCGGCCGACCTGGCGCGGCGCGGAGCCCACGTCTTCGGCGCCGACCTGTCCGACTCCGGCGAGACCGCCGGCCTGATCGAGACCGCGGGCGGTCGCTACACCGGGCTGACGGCCGACGTCCGCGACGGCGCCGCGATGATCGCGGCGGCGCAGGACGCGCTGACGGCGACGGGAAGCATCGACGTGCTGGTGAGCAACGCGGGCGTCACCGGCTTCGGCGCGGTGGCCGAGATCGACGAGGCCGACTGGCGACGCGTCATCGACATCAACCTGACCGGCACGTTCAACACGTTCCGCGCCGTCCTGCCGCACATGATCGAACGCGAGGCCGGGCGGATCGTCGCGATCTCGAGCTTCGCCGGGCGCCAGACGATGCCGAGCGCCGGCTCCTACCAGGCGGCGAAGATGGGCGTCCTCGCGTTGATGAAGACCGCCGCGCTCGAAGCCGGCAGCGCCGGCGTGACCGTCAACGCGGTCTGCCCCGGACCGACCGCCACGGGCATGACCCTCAACGAGACGGCCTACCGCTATATGCGGCCCGACCTCGAGGCGCCGACCAGCGACGACGTCGTCGACGCCTTCAAGCAGATGACCGTGCTGCCGGTGCCCTGGGCGGAGGCCGAGGACATCGCCAACGCCGTCGCATTCCTCGTCTCGCCCGAGGCCCGCTACATCAGCGGTGCCGTGCTCGACGTGGCATGCGGCATGAGCGCGCGGATCCAGATCTGAACGCCACCGAACCGAGAGATCGAGAGGAAGATGCATATGTCAGGGCCGACGAGTGAACACCCCAACGCCGTTCGCGTGCGTGAGATCGTCGCCGAGGTCACGCGGCTCGGCGACAACGCCCCGCTGCTGGCGATCGTCTCCGAGGACGTGATCAACCACGTCGACGGCAACAGCCCGCTCGGCGGCGATCACTTCGGCCGTGAGGAGTCGCTGAACAAGTTCCCGATCCTGTTCGAGATGTCGGGCGGGACGATGCGCTTCGAGACGCTCAACATGATCGCCGACGACCACTTCGCGATCTGGTTGCAGCGCGTGACGGCAGAGCGCGACGGCCGCGAGCTCGATCACGTCCTCACCGTCGTCTGGCGCTTCCAGGGCGAGAAGGTCGTCGAGATGTGGGACCACTTCGCCGACGTCGAGGAGTGGGATCGATTCTGGCACGTCGACTGAACGCGCAGGCACTCCGGCCACCGCGACATGGCCGCGGTGCCGTAGGCTGACGCCGCATCACCGTGACCGAAGCTGCGAGCTCCCCGAAGCGCCGGCCGGACCCGCGACCAGATCGCAATCGTGCCGCCGCGCTCGCGGCGGGGCGCGAACTGCTGGCCGAGCGCGGATGGGACGCCGTGACGCACCTCGCGGTCGCCGAGCACAGCGGTCTCGGCCGCTCGTCGCTCTACCGATACTGGCCCGATCCCGGAGACCTTCTGCATGACGTCATCGAGAGCGAGCTGCCGTCGAGCACCCTGGTCCCCACCGGTGACCTACGTGCAGACCTCGTCGACGAGATGTGGCGACTGGCCCAGCGCATCAACGACCCCCGTTCGGCCCGGATGATCCTGACGGTGGTCGAGCGGGCGGCCACCGACCCGATCTTCGGGCAGCTGCGCGACCTTTGGCACCTCGAGGGAACCCGCGCGACGCGCGACATCATCCGTTGTTCGATCGCCCAAGGACGGCTCCCGGACGACCTGCCGATCCAAGACGCCATCGACCAGATCGCCGGTCCGCTGATAACGCACGGCTTCTTCGCCGGCCAGCCGCTGACGAAGGAGTACGTCGAGGCCTCGGTCGATCGGTTCCTGCACCAGTTCGGCCGCTGATCAGCGGCCGAACCGCGCGGCCGGTTACTCGGCCGCGACCGGAACGGCGGTGGCCGCCATCGCGGTCGCGAGCTGCTCCTCGCTGACCCCGTGATCGAACTCGCCGACGAGCCGGCCCTCGCGCAGCACGAGACAGCGGTCCGACATGCCGAGCAGCTCTGGGAGATCGGACGACACCATCAGGATCGCCACTCCCGCCTGCGCCAGCTCCTCCATCAGCTCGTGGATCTCGCGCTTGGCGCCGACGTCGATGCCGCGCGTCGGCTCGTCGACGAGCAGGACCTGCGGACGCCGCGCCAGCCAGCGACCGAGCACGACCTTCTGCTGGTTGCCGCCTGACAGCGTCGAGATCGGCGCCGACGGGTCGGCGGCCTTCAGCGCCAGCGTGTCGTACATCGTGCGCATGACGCGCTGCTCCTCGCCGCGGTCGGCGAGCGTGAACAGGCCGCGCGTACCGGTGACGAGCATCGCCGCGTTGCCCTCGACGCTCTGGTGCATCGCCAGCCCCTGGGCACGGCGATCTCCGGGACAGAAGCCCATCCCGGCCGCGATCGCGGCGCGCGGACGATGGGCCGCCACCTTCCTGCCGTCGATCGTGACCTCGCCCTCGCGCGGGACCAGTCCGTAGACCGCCTCGAGCAGCGTCGACCGGCCACTGCCGACGAGACCGGCGATGCCGACGATCTCGCCGCTGTGAACCGTGACGTCGATCGGCACGTCGATACGGCCCGCCTGGAGCCCGCGGACCTCCAGCGTCGGCTTGCCGCGACCGATCGGGCGGCGCTGGTACTGGCCCTCCATCGAGCGGCCGACCATCAGGCGGATGATCTCGTCCTCGTTGGTCTCCGACGTCACGAGCGTGCCGGTGACCTCCCCGTCGCGAAGCACCGTGATCGTGTCGGTGATGTCGAGGATCTCCTGCAGCCGGTGGCTGATGAAGATGATGCCGGAGCCTGCCTCCTTGCGCGCGCGGATCGAGCGATAGAGATCCTCGACGTGGTTGGTCGTCAGCGCCGCCGTCGTCTCGTCGAAGGCGAGCACGCGAGGAGCCCGCGAGAGCACTCTCGCCACCTCGGCCATCGTCTTTCCCTGCTCGGTGAGCTGGTTGACGCGCTGGCGCAGGTCGAGCTCGATGTGGCATGCGTCGAGCCGTCGCTGCGCCTCGGCGAAGACCTCGTTCCAGCGGATCACGCCGCCGCGTTTGGGCAGGTCGCCGAGGAACAGGTTCTCGGCGACGGTCAGCTCCGGGCAGACGTGCGCGTCCTGGAAGACGACGCCGACCCCGGCGCTCAGCCGCGCGCTCGGCGTTCCGGCCGCGAGCAGCTCGCCGCCGACGTGGACCTCGCCCTCGTCGGGCGCGAGCTCGCCGGAGAGCACACGCATCAGCGTGCTCTTGCCCGAGCCGTTCTCGCCGACCAGGCCGCGGACCTCGCCGGCCTCGACCTGCAGCGAGACGTCGGACAGCGCTCGGACACCGCCGAAGCGCTGCGAAACGTGCTCGAGGCGCAGCAGCGACATCGTCAGCGCTGCCGCAGCCGGTCGAGCGCGACGGCGATGATCAGCACGGCGCCGGTCACCGCGCCCTGCCAGAACTGCTGGACGCCGATCAACGTCAGCCCGTTCTGCAGCGTGCCGACGAAGAGGACCGCCACGAGCGTGCCGACCATCGTCCCGGACCCACCGAGGAACGAGGTGCCGCCGAGCAGCACGGCGGCGATCGCCGTCAGCTCCGTGCCGATCCCGCCCTGCGGATCCGCCGAGAACGTCCGCCCGGCGAGCACCAGCGCGGCGATGCCGACGAAGGCGCCACCCATCGCGAACGCGATGATCCGCGTGCGGACGACGGGAATGCCGACGAGGTTCGCGGCCTTCTCGTTGCCACCGACGGCGAACAGCGCCCGGCCGAGGTTGAGGTACCGCAGCACGAGCCCGCCGACGACGATGCCACAGAGGGCGATGATCCCCGGAACCGGGAAGCCCTGGATGCTGCCGTCGCCGATCGTGTTGATGACGTCGAAGCCCGCGCGGCTGCTGAGGTCAGCCGGCTGGCCGTCGGTCGGCAGCTGCGCGGCGGCAAGGAACAGTGACGTCGAGCCGAGGCCGACGACGAAGAACGACAGGTCGAACTTGCTGATCAGCACGCCGTTGAAGCCGCCGCCGAGCAGCGCGCCGGCGACGATCGTCAGCGGGATCACCACCACGACCGGGATCCCGAGCTTCATCAGCCCGAACATGATCACCGCGCAGAGGCCGAGCATCGAGCCGATCGAGAGGTCGATCATGCCCGTGATCAGCACGAACGTCGCGCCGGTCGCCATCAACAGCGGAACCGAGTTGTTCCGCAGGATGTCGGTCAGGTTGGTGTAGGTGAAGAAGGCGTCCTGCGTCAGCGCCAGGCCGATGACCAGGCCGATCCAGACGACGCCGACGCCGGTCCATGGCGGGGCCCCCGCGAGCACGCGACGCACGCGACTCGCGGGGGCGACCACCGCCGGAGGCTCCTCCGCCAACGATCCTTCAGCCATCACCGGAGGAGCCTCGGCCATCTCTAGCCCAGAGCCGAGCAGCGAGCCTTCGGGCTGCGCCACTTGCTGACGTTGGACTTGGAGTACAGGGTCGTCGGAATCGCGACCGTCGTGCTGGTCTTCTTCTTCGCGAGCAGCGACGCGCCCATCTTCGCCGCTGCGAACCCATGCTCAGCGAGGTTGGTGTCCACAGTGCCCGCAAGCGTCCCACTCTTGACCGCGCTGATGTCGGCCGGGGTGCCGCCCTGGTTGATCACCTGAGCGTCCGAGTTGCGCGCCTTCACGGCGAGACCGGCGCCGGTACCCAGCGACGACTCGATCGCGAAGACCGCGTTGACGTTCGGGTACTTCGTCAGCAGGTCGCCGGCGATCGTGCGGCCGGTCGACGTGTTGAACGCCTGGGCGTGCGCAACCTCGAGCACATCGATCCCGAGCGACTTGGCCGTGTTCGTGAAGCCATTCTCGAGCGCCTTGGCGAACGGGATCGGAGGACCACCGATGACGACGGCGTGGACCTGACCCTTGACGCTCTTCTTGAAGTACTGCGCGGCGAGCTTCCCGGGCTGGCCGAGGAAGAAGTGGACGGAGCCCATCGCGACCGTCGGCGAGTTCGACTCGATGATCACGGCCTTCTTCGCCTTGACCTTCGGCACGAGCGTCTTCATGACGGACGGGCTGAAGGGCGTGATGTAGATCGCCTTGACACCGGCGTTGAGCATGTCGGTGACCTGCGAGATCTGCTTGTTGATGTCCTGGCCCGGATCAGCGGTGCGCAGGGTTCCGCCGACGCGGCTCGAGTAGCACTTCATGCCCTCGAGCACGCCGACGGCGCCGGGCGAGTTCAGGCCGGGGAACGAGATCCCGAACTTGACGCCCTTGCCGGGCAGCGTCTCCTTCTTGGTGCTTGCCGCGTTCGCGCCTGCAACAGTCGCAAGCGCGACCACGAGGACCGCAAGCGCGGTCATGACGACCTTTGGTCGCATTTCCCCTCCTCCTTAGGAATGTCTGTCGGACGCGACAATCTGTACCAAAAATCTAGTCTCGGCCGCAACCGAACATACGTTCGCCGCCCTTCCCGGCGAGCATCCACGACGGCCGCGGCGGTCTCGGCCGCCGCCGCTCAACGTCACGCGGCACGACCGCCGCGACACCCAACAGGCATCGCTGCGCGGAACCACCGGGGCCGATGCTCACAAGCACTCTTCGGATCGCGCGGCGCGATCACTCGACTCGCGCCGATCGTTCGGCCGTTCCCGTTGCGTCGCCTCGATCGCCGCCAGGCGCATGCTCGGCACGTACGCTGAGAAGCCTGTGGGCGCGCCGAACGTCACTCGACCGGCGCGACCGATCCCCTTCGATCAGCGTCTGCGAGGCCATATGTCCGATGGTGAGAGCCGGGTCGGGATCGTCACGGGCGCCGCGTCGGGCATCGGCCGGGCAACGGCATCCGCGGCGGCGGGCGCGGGTGCGAGGCTCGTGCTCGCGGACGCTTCCGAGGACGCCCTCCAGAACTTCGCGAGCGAGCTCAGCGCAGACGGCGCACAGGTCGTCGCCGTCCCCGGCGACGTGACCGACGAGCGGCACCTCGAGGCGGTGCTGGCGGCAGCCGATGAGCTCGGCCCGCTCGACTTCGCCGTCAACGTGCCGGGCGCATGGGTCATCGGCGACGTGGCCGACACCGACGTCGACGAGTGGCGCCGCGCGATCGACATCACGCTGACCGGCTGCTTCCTCTCGATGAAGCACGAGCTGCGCGCGTTCCGGCGCCACGGCCGGCCGGGCGCGATCGTGAACATCGCCGCCAGCATCGGGGCCAACGTCGCGATGCCCGGCAACGCCAGCTACTCAGCGGGCAAGGCTGCCGTCGTGATGCTCGCCAAGTGCGCCGCGCTCGAGGCTGCCCCAGCCGGCGTGCGCGTCAACGTCGTCGCGCCGGGAGGGACGGACACCCCCGCCACCGCCACGATGGACACCGAGATGCGCGCCGCGATCGTCAGCCAGCATCCGCTCGGCCGCTTCGCCGCCGCCGACGAGATCGTCAACGGCGCCCTCTGGCTCTGCTCCGACAGCGCATCGTTCGTCACCGGCACGGTGCTGACGATCGACGGCGGCTACGCGGCGCACTGCCGCTGAGCGGCCCAAGCCCGGAGCGACGGCCTCAACCTCATACGCGACGCGGACCCGAAGGTCCTCGCGGGACTACTCGCCGTCATGACCGAGGGCGCTCAGTACCTCGCCGCGATCGGATACGAGCCGTTCGCCGATGACGACCGCTTCGTGCGAGGACTCACCGAGGTCTGGTACTCCGTGATCTACGGGGCGCCGAGACCGCCGAGAAACCACCGGCGCGAACGCCAAGCGCGGTGCCAGGTCACACAAGTAGGCCGCCTCGGCATCCGTCGATACGTTCGACGCCCGCTCCGACGCTCAGATTGCCGCCCGGATGTCACGCTGCGCGACACGACGCACCAGCGGGCGGCTCGCGTTCGGTGCACGCAATCACGGAAAGCGTGTCGGCCCATGCCAGAGCCTCCTTCGCCAGTGCCACGAGTGCGGCACACGTTTGGCCGTTGGACGTCTGCTCCGCCGCAGCCACGGCGCGCACGCAACGAGCGAGGCGCTCTCGACACCGAGCCTCGGGGCCTTCAACCGGCACGGCGAAGGCATGGCGCTGCGCCGCATCGCGGTCGGTCCGTCCAGACTTGAGTCGTCGCGGCGCGAGGCCTGCCGCGGTGATCGCGTCCGACATGCGCCCAAAGCGGTTGAACACCGTCCTCGTAGACGGCCACTCCCCTCCCCGGTATCGGCGGATGCGCCACTCCTGTCCGGTGATTCGAGCGCGATGCGGGTCCCAGTCGGCGAGACACGGGACCTCGTCGTAGAGTCGATACCAGGCGCGGATCGCGGCGAGAATCTGGGCGTCACTCCAGCCGCGTGCGCCCGATCGGCGTGACGACACTGCGGCAATCTCAGGCGAGAACATCACGTGATCTGGTACCGCGGGCCAGCACCGCCTTCGGGGACGGTCAAACGCCCTCCCTTGGCGGTTATCGCTCCGCACTGCACGCAATTCGTGTAGTTGACGATCACGTCGACGTCGCCGCTCGGCGGCGCGTCGTCTGGGATCTCATAGACGCCCGCCGGGCACATCCACCTCCACGTCTCCGCGACCTCGCGCGGCACGTGGGTCTGCACGCGAATGTGATTCGGAGCGTTGTCGCGGGTCGCGTTGCCGGAGATGAACACCGACGAGAGCTTGTCGAAGGTGTACCTGCCATCGGGCTTGGGATAGCGATCCTTCGTCTTCCCGATGAACATCGGGCGTTCGTCGTCACGGTGCCACGCACGACGGTGCTTCGGGAAACGACCCTTGGTGGCGATCATCGCGTTGACGAGCGGCGCGCCGCGAATCAGCCCGCGCTGCAGCGGCTGGCGCGTATTGCGAACCTGCCAGAGCTCGCTGCCGATGCTCGATCTCTCGACGGCCTGCTCGTAGGACGAGAGGTTGGTCTGCTGCTTCAACGCCGCGACGATCGCCTCGGCTGCGAGGATCCCCGAGCGAATGCAGTGGTGGACGCCCTTGAGCGAGACGGTGTCGACCATGCCGGCGGCGTCGCCGACGATCAGCGCCCCGGGCATCGTCAGCTTCGGCATCGACCAATAGCCGCCACCGGGCAGTGCCTTCGCACCCCACGCGACGCGCTCACCACCTTCGAGGACCCTCCGCACGAGCGGATGCGTCTTGAACAGCTGGAGAAGGTCATGCGCCGACGTCGTCGCGTCGGCGTAGTCGAGGTCGACGACCAAGCCGATCGAGACAAGATCGTCGCCGTTGGCGTCGCGCATCGGGTAGATCCACGTGCCGCCGACCTGGCCGTAGCGCGCAGACAGGCGCAGTGGCCAGGGGCCGAGCGTATGGATCACGCGGTCCAGTGGCTTGGCGACCTTCCATACCTCCTTGACCCCGAGCTCCCACACCTGCGGCTCGCGATCCGTCGCCAGATCGAACTCGCGAATCGCGGCACCCGTCAGATGGCCCCAGCTTCCCTCACCGAGGACCGTGAACCGGCTGACGATGTCGGTTCCCGGCTCAAAGTTGCCGTGTGGCTCGCCATCGTTGCCGCGCCCCTTGTCGCCCGACCGCACACCCCGGACGGTGCCGTCGACGACGAGCAGCTGCGCCGCCGCCGTGTCCGTCAGCACGTAGGCACCGGCCTCTTCCGCGCGATCCTGCTGGAACCGCGCGAGCGCGGCCACCGATACCACCTCGTTCCCGTGATTGCGAAACGGGGCCGGTACCGGGACGCGAAGCGCCCGCCTCGCGGTCGGCATCAGATAGACCGCCTCCTTGCGAACCTCGCCGAAGGCAAAGCCTGCCGCGCGCCAGTCGTCGCGACTGAGCTCGGGAAACAGCTCCGTCAGCGGCCCGGGCCGCATCACCGCGCCCGACAACGCGTGTCCCCCACACGCGCTCGCCTTCTCGACAACCGCCACCGGAACCTCGCCGAGCTGCTCGGCGAGCGACGGATCATCGCCGAGCAACTGCATCAGCCGGTTGGCGGTGGCAAGCCCGGCGGTTCCCCCACCGACGATCGCGACACCGACCTCGATGCGCTCACCCTCGTCGTCGAGCTCGCGTTTGACGAACTCCTGCCGCGTGTCCACCGGCGGCGGATACGCCGCCGGCGCAACACCGCCCGAACGGGCTCTCACGTCTGCGCTTCCTGCCTCTGAATGCCCTTGCGGGCCTGCACGGCCGCGGTGAGCTTCGGAAGGATCGCGGCTAGATCCCCGACCACTCCAAGGTCGGAGAACTCGAAGATCGGAGCGTTCGGATCCTTGTTGATCGCGACGATGTTCTCCGACGACTGCATGCCGACCTTGTGCTGGATCGCGCCCGAGATCCCCGCGGCGAGGTAGAGCTTCGGGGCCACAGTCTTGCCGGTCTGCCCGATCTGGGCGCCGTAGGGGTACCAGCCGGCGTCCACCACGGCCCGTGTCGCGGCGACGGCGCCGCCCAGTGCCGTCGCAAGCGCCTCGCACAACTCGAAGCCCGCGGCGCTGCCGAGACCGCGGCCGCCGGCGACGATCACGTCCGCGTCCTCGATGTCGACGTCGGCGCCGCGCTGCTCGCCCCGGCGGACCATCCGGGCGCGCTGGGTATGCGGCGAAAGCGTGATCTCCACGTCGACGACCTCGGCCGGACCGCTGCCGCGCTCGGCGACCTCGAACGCGTTCAGACGAGCGATGACGATGCCGCGATCCTTGAACCGCGACCGCGAGATCAGCGAATCGCCGAAGATCGGACGCCGGGCCTCGAGGCGGCCGTCGACGATGCTGACAGCGGTGACCTCCATCGTCACGCCCGCGTCGATCCTCGCGACGAGACCAGCGCCCACTTCGAAGCCGATCAGCCCACCGCCGAACAGCGCGTAGTCGTACCCGTTCGCCTCGAACAGATGCGCCATCGCGTCGACCACCGGCTGCGCCAAGCCCTCCGGCGCCTTGATGCGGAAGACCTTGGTTGCGCCATACGTTCCCAGCGACGCCGCGACGTCGTCGGCGATGTCGTTGCCGACGACCACGGCGTGACACTCAGCTCCGAGCGCGTTCGAGAGCAGCGCCGCCTCCGACACCGCCCCGAGCGAGTTCTTGTTGATCTCACCCTCGTGGTGCAGCGCAAACGTCAGGATGCCCGGCATCAGCGACCGCTTCCGTTGGCGTGCGGCGTACCCACTTAGATCAGTTTCCTCTCTTCGAGCCAGGCCACGATCGCAGCCACCGTTTCGTCTGCGTCGGTGTCCTCGAGGATCACGCCGCCCGTCTTCTGCGGGGGCGCTTCGAAATCGCCGCACACGACCCTGGCGCCAGCGTCGCCGACCCGACTGGGATCGATGCCGACATCGGCGGCGCTCCTGGCATCGAGCCGCTTCTTCCTCGCCCCCATGATCGCCTTCAGCGATGGGTAACGGGGCGCGTTGATCGCGTCTCCGACCGAGATCACGGCCGGAAAGTCGACCTGCACGGTGTCATAGCCGTATTCCGCCTGCCGTTCGCAGACGATGCCGTCTCCGGCGACCTGCATCGAGATGACCTGCGTCAGCGATGGCATCCCGAGGTGCTCGGCGACGACCGCGCCGATCGTGTAGCACTCGCCGTCGTCGGACTGCTGACCGAGCAGGACGAGGTCGGGCTGCTCCGCCTCCAACACCTTTGCGAGCGCGTATCCCGTCCCAGCGACGTCAGAGCCGGCCAGCGCGGGGTCGACCACGTGCACGGAGCGATCGGCTCCGAGCGAGACCGCCTTGTGGAGCGCACGGACCGCCGTCTCCGGGCCCATCGTCAGCGCGACGACCTCGTCGACGACTACGACGCCGCCCTCCTTGATCTGCATCGCAGCCTCGATGGCATGCGTGTCGTACGGGTTGAGCGTCCGCTCGCCGCCACGATCGACACGGCCGGTCGCCGGATCGATGCGCTTGTGGACGGCGGCGTCCGGCACCTCTTTCACCAATACGCAGATCTTCACTCTTCAGCCTCTCGGCTCAGGCCTCGCCGAGCTTCAGCAACCGCGCGGCGTTCTGCTTGAGGACAAGCGGCCGCACACTGTCCTTGATCGGCAGCTGCTCGAACTCCGACAGCCACCGGTCGGGCGTGATCATCGGGTAGTCGGACCCGAACAACATCTTGTGCTTCAGCTGTGTGTTCGTGTAGCGGATGAGGTTCTCGGGGAAGTACTTCGGCGCCCACCCCGAGAGGTCGATGTAGACGTTGGGCTTGTGCACCGCGATCGCGAGCGCCTCGTCCTGCCACGGGAACGACGGGTGAGCCAGGATGATGTCGAGACCCGGGAAGTCCGCCGCGACGTCGTCGACGCACATCGGCTGCGAGTACTTCAGACGCACGCCTCCACCGCCGGGGATCCCAGCGCCGATCCCCGTGGTGCCGGAGTGAAAGAGGGCGATGAGTCCCGCTTCCTCGATCACTTCGTAGAGCGGATAGAAGCTGCGGTCGTTGGGCCAGAACGCCTGCGTGTTGGGATGAAACTTGAAGCCCTTGGCTCCCGCCTCGATGTATTCGCGCGCCTGTCGAACTGCGAGCTTGCCCTTGTGCGGGTCGACGCTCGCGAAGGGGATCAGCACATCAGGGTTCTCGCGCGCTGCCTCGAGAACATGTGTGCTCCCGAGCCGCCGTCGTCCCATGCCCGCCTCGTCATCGACGGTGAAGATGACCGCCGCCATCTTGCGCTCGCGGTAGTAGTCCGCGACCTCCTGAGCGCTCGGCGTCGGGGGCGAGCCGCCGAAGTACCGGGCCGCCGCCGCGTGCAGCTCATCGGTGACCGGATCCGGCGGAAGATCGTCATTGCGCTCAGCGTGGGTGTGAACGTCGATGGCGACGATGCTGTCGACGTCGACGGTCATCGCCACGACCTGTGAACGCCGGCTGAGTCCTCGATTCCGATCACTGTCCTCTCCTCCGGAGACGCATCTGCGACGGCCGACGGGTTTCCCCGGCCGCATGACAACATAGCATCTTGATCGACGTGCGCAAACAAATGTGTCGCCCTTTTCGGCGGGCGTCGATGCCCGCTCGGCTTGCCCCGGTAACTGCGCGTTATCGGCTCAGGCGGGCGCCCCTCGCGAGGCAGCCAAATACGTTGCTTGGATCTCTTCGATGTTGTTGCGGGCCTCGCCCGCGGTCCCGGCGAACTGGACCTCGCCGTGATCCAGGAGATACACGCGATCCGCGATCTCGAGCACGCGATGGACGTGCTGCTCGACGAGCAGCGCTCCGATCCCCGCGTCGGCGGCATCGCGCACGGCCCGCAGGAGACGGCCGACCGTCATCGGCGCGAGTCCGAGCGAGAGCTCGTCGGCGAGCAGCAACTCAGTCGGCCGAGCCAGCGCTCGTCCGAGCGTCAGCATCTGCTGTTCGCCTCCGGAGAGCAGTCCGGCCCGGCGCGACATCAGTGGCTCCAGCTCCGGGAACAGGTCGGTCGCCTTGTCGATGTCTGCGCGTCCGACGGCAAGGTTCTGGCGCGTTGTCAGTTTCGGGAAGATCGACCGTTCCTCGGTCACGAACGCGAGGCCGGAGCGTGCCCGCTTGTAGAGCGGGCTGCTCGTAACCGCTCCGTTCAGGAGCACTTCTCCGCCGAGCGGCGTGATCTCCCCGGCAAGCGTGAGCAGTGTCGTCGTCTTTCCTGCTCCGTTGGCCCCAAGGAGCGCTACCACCTCCCCGCGATGCACCTCGATGCTCAGGTCGCGGACGATCGCGACCGCGCCGTAGCCCGACGAGACGCCCCTGGCCTCGAGCAACGGGACGGAGCTCATTGGGGGGCTCCGGCGGGCAGCTTGCCGCCGCTGGGAGCACCGGCCTCTACGGGCCCGTCGCCGAGGTAGGCGGCAAGCGCACCAGGATGAGCTCGCACCTCGTCCGGTGTGCCGCAGCAGACGAACTTGCCGAAGTCGATCACCGTGATCTGATCGCAGATGCTCATCATGAAATTCATGTCATGCTCGATCACCAGGATGGCCATCCCCCAGCTGTCTGCCAGCCGCCGGACCAGATGCGCGAACTCGGCGGACTCGTGCTCGGTCAGGCCCGACACGGGCTCATCGAGCAGGAGGACGGACGGCTGTGCCGCGACGGCTCGCGCGACCGCCACAAGGCGCCGCTGGCCATAGGAGATCTCGTCGGGCTTCTTGTGCAGGATCGGCGCAAGACCAAAGTCCTGCACCGCGGCAAGCGTGACCGCCGGCAGCGTGGCCTTCCCGGGCCACACAAGCTCCGTCGCCGTTCCCCATCCGCCGAGCCGATCGTGCGGGACCTGCAGGTTCTCAAAGACCGTCATCTCGGCAAACAACTCGAGACCCTGGAACGACCTGGTGAGACCAGCGGCAGCTCGACAGTGCGCCGGCCAACGATCGATCGGCTCACCGTCGAGTAACACTCGCCCATGGCAGTGCGTAAACCCGGAGACCGCGTCCATCAGCGAGGTCTTGCCCGCGCCGTTCGGGCCGATCAGGCCGACGATCTGACCCGGATGAACCTCGATCGAGATCGATTCCACCGCGACAACGCCACCGTAGCGGACACTCAGATCCTCGATCCGCAGCGTCTTGGGATCGACACGCGTCTCACCTGTGGGGTCGCGCTCCGGGAGCGCCGGTGCCGACTCGAGTCCCTTACCTCGCCGACGCGCCCGTCTCGCCTCGAGCCTGCTGAAGGCGGCCACGTTCTGGTTCGTGATCCCATCCTGGTTGAAGCGGATTGCGAGCAGCATGGCGATGCCACCGATGAGCGGCAACCAGCTGTTGAAGCCCTCCCAATGCAATCCGATGAGCGAGCCGGCGGCGCCCGGCGCGATGATCGCTCCGGGATTGATCGTGCTGAGGACGTAGCCGATACCGCCGAGCACGATCCACGCCACCGTCAGAAGCGAGCTGAACGGGTCAAACGCGATGAAGCTCGCGTTGTCGTACTGAAAGCTGATCAGAACGCCGGCCAAGCCTGCCAATGCGCCGGATATGCCGAACGCCGTCAGCTTCGTGCGAAAGACCCCGATGCCGGAGGCCGCAGCCGCGCGTTCGTTCGAGCGCACGGCGATCATGCGCCGGCCGAGCCGCCCGCGGCGTAGGTTGGCGACGAGAATCGCCGCGCCGACGAAGACAAGGAACGAGAAGGCGGCGTACCGCGCAGGCTGATTCGAACCGCTGATGTCGAGGCCGAAGATCCTTGCCGGACCGACCTCGACACCGGCCGCGTCGCCCGATATGTACTGGTTGGTGAACACCATGTCCTGAGCGGCCCAAGCGATCGCCAGCGTGATCACGGCCAGGTTCACGCCACGGGTCCGCAGGGCCGGTATGGCGAACAGCAGTCCGACGAGCGCGGCACCGACCGTTCCCGCGACAAGCGCGAGCAGGAAGCCGAACCCGGCCTGCGCCGCTGACTGCGCCCCGATCAGGCCGCCGATGCCCGCGATCGCGTACTGCGCAAGGGACACCTGCCCCGCATATCCGGTGAGCACGACGAGCGACAGCAGCAGCGTCGCCACCGCGAACGTCACGCCGACAGCGGTCACCGTCGTCTCGCTGAACATCGTGAGCATCAGGAGCAGCATCAGAGCCACGGCGGGAAACACAACTCGCCAGCGGATCCGCCCCGTGCCGAGAGCGGGGAGCCGGTCGGCGACATGTCCACGGAGCGGCAAGGAGGACCCGCGAACGAGGAGCACACCCATGACGACGAGCAGCGGTACGGCGTTGGACGCCGCGGTGATGTGCAGGTTGGTCGCGAAGAAGTCGTCGTAGTGCAACGCGACCGTCTGCAGCACGCCGATCGCCAAGCCGCTGACGAGACAGGCGACGAACGACTGGAAGCCACTGAGCAGCACGGCGGCCAGCACCGGGATCACCAACAGGCTCATCCCACCAACCGACACCTGCGTGATCGGTGCCACGAGGATGCCCGCGACCGCCGCCAGCGCGGTTCCGGCGACCCAGGTCGCGGTCGACACGAAGCCCGGTGAGATGCCGAGCGCCGCGGCGCCGCGCTCGTTCTGAGACACCGCCGCGGTGACCCACCCGATCCGCGTCAGGCGCCAAATGAGCGTGAGCGCGGCGGTGATCGCCACCGCGATCGCGACCAACCACAAGTACCCGGAGGGAACCGTGACGTCCGAGCCGAAGTTCAGCACCTTGGAGGGCAGGAGCTGGTGGACGAACGGCGGCTGAACGCCCCAGATCTTGACCGCGGCGGACTGCATCACGAGCAGCACGCCCACGGTGGCGATCAGTCGCGCCAGCGGCGATGCCTTACGCATCCGCCGCAGCAGCAGCTGGTCGGTCAGGAACCCGAGCGTGGCCGTCGCCGCAACGGCGACCACGAACGACGGCAGCACCGGCCAGCCCTTGGCATCCGACAGCGTGCCGAAGCTTCCCGGGGCGTGCAGCTGGAGGTACAGATACGCACCGATCATGGCGAAGCCGC
>DASRHW010000116.1:0-28862 GCA_035650375.1 Solirubrobacteraceae bacterium
CTTGTCGGCCGGCACGATCGCGTAGTTGTTGAAGACGCCCATCGACGACGAGCAGGCGCCCATCGCGATCGCCCACTTCGGCTCCAGCATCTGGTCCCAGATGCGGCGCACGACGGGGGCCATCTTGATGCTGACGCGGCCAGACAGGATCAGCAGGTCGGCCTGGCGCGGCGAGGCGCGGAAGGCCTCGAAGCCGAACCGCGCGACGTCGACGCGGCTGGCGACGATCGACATCATCTCGATCGCGCAGCAGGCGAGCCCGAACGTCGCCGGGAACATCGCGTTGCCGCGCGCCCAGTCGACGGCCTTGTCGAGCGTCGTCGTGATGATCGACTCCTCGACGTGCTTCTGCAGCTCGGCACCGTCGAGGTCGCCGGAGAGCAGGTCACGGGAGCGGAGCTGGCGGATGCGGAAGTCGGACAGCTCGCCGGGCGAACCGGAGCCGGCACCGTGGCGGACTATCTCCATTCGAGTGCTCCTCGTCGCCAGACGTAGACGAGCGCGACCATCAGCAGCGAGACGAAGACCCCGGTCTCGATCAGCGCGAAGGTCCCGAACGCCCGCAGCTGCACCGCGATCGGGTAGAGGAAGACGACCTCGATGTCGAAGAGGATGAACAGCATCGCGACGAGGTAGAAGCTGATCCCGAAGCGGAAGCCCTGGCGAACCTCGGACGGCAGGCCGCACTCGTAGGGGTCCGCCTTCGAGCGCACGCGCTCGCGACCCTTCGGGCCGATCAGCGAATTGACGGTGCAGAACACGCCGCCCACGACGCCGCCAAGAACAACGAACACGATGGCCGGGAGGTAGGTTCGAAGCATTCCTTCGCTACTTCTAGCACCTTTGTGCGTCCGTGATACTTAGTGACATTGAGCGCTTGTGCGCGCGCTGATCGATGTGATTGCCGCCGCGCTTGCGGCAACCAGCGCTTCGGCGGCGCTCGTGGGGGCCTGGTACTGGTGGCAGGTGCAGGCCAGCCGGGCCTTCTGGATCCTCGCCCGCACCGCTCAGGCGATCGCGATCGCTCTCGCCCTCGCCGCCGGCGTCGCCGCCGCGACCGGCGATCACCCCGACTCCGGGCTGTTCTGGGTCTACACGCTCGTGCCGGTCGTGCTCAGCTTCGTCGCCGAGCAGCTGCGGCTGGCATCGGCGTCGACGATCCTCGACGCGCGCGACATCGCCTCTGCGCAGGAGGTCGGTGAGCTGCCGCCCGCCGAGCAGGACTCGATCGTGCTCGCGATCGTGCGCCGCGAGATGGGCGTGATGGCGCTCGCGATGGTCGCGCTGTGTTTTCTGGCGCTGCGCGCGCTCGGCACCGCCGCGGGGGTGTAGGCACGAGCCTGGTGCGGGTCCGCGGATGACGGTTTCGCGCTCCGCTCGTCCTTGTCGGCCGAGCTGCGCGGATGACGGTTTCGCGCTCCGCTCGTCCTGTCGGCCGAGCTGCGCGCGACGTTAGATATCCCAGCGTCGGCCATCGGTTGCCGCCGGAGACGGCCGCGATATTTGGTGAGGCAGCGGCACGTCGTCTTGGCCGACGCCGGGATGGACGTCATCTTCGCCATCGCCGCGGCGGTTCCTACCTGACGATCAAGGTGCCGTACTGGCCGAGCGTCTCGTGGTTGGCGATCGAGCAGACGAGCCGGTACGTCCCCGGTCGCAACGTGACGCTCCGCGCGGTTCGCTCGCCCGCATGCAGGGTCCGCAGCTGACGCAGTCGCCGCGGCGGGTTGTCGGGGTTCTTCGGGATCGTCTCGATCACGAGGTTGTGCGTCAGCAGGCCGGTGTTGCGGGCAACGACCCGCAGGGTGCCCGCAGGGGCGCTGATCCGCTGCGGCACGATCCGGTACTCGTCGAGCGTGACGTCGATCGTGCGGTCGCTCGCGGCGGTCGTGTGCGCGCCGCCACACCCGGCGCCGGCGAGGGCCGACAGGGACAGCGCGAGCAGGCCGGCGGCGCGACGGGGCATCAGTCGGGGCATCTTCTCGTATGATCCCGGCCGCCAATGCCTCGTCGTCGTGCCGTCCTCTCAGTCATCGGCCTGCTCGCCCTCTCCGGCGCCGTCTCGGCGTGCGGATCGGAGGAGGTCAGCGTGCCCAAGTCCGACGCCAACGTCCGCGCCGGCGCGGAACTGTTCGCCGCACGCTGCTCGGGCTGCCACACGCTCGACGTCGCCGGCACGCAGGGCTCGGCGACGAAGGTCCGCGATCGCGAGCGCACCGACGGCCCGAACTTCAACACTCGCAAGGAGACCAAGGACCAGGTTCTCTATGCGATCCGCAACGGCGGCTTCTCCGGCGCGATCATGCCCGAGAACATCGTCGTCGGCGAGGACGCACAGCACGTCGCGGAGTTCCTCGCGAAGTACGCCGGCACGCAAGGCAAGGCGCCTAAGGGCCCGAGCTAGATGAGCCGTTCCACGGCCTCGCGTGTCTGTGGAATCCGGTTGATCTGCGCCGGATCGGCGTCCTCGGACTCGCCGACACCACCGGTATCGGCTTCGCCCTGCGTCCTTACCCGGCTTGATCTCCGAACTCCACAGCCTCACGCCGCCGTGGAACACGTCATCTAACGGCGGCTCGCCCGCGCCCGTGCTCGACGTCAGGCTGATCCGGAACGACCCCGACGCGGTTCGTGCGTCGCTCGCGCGACGTGGCGGCGACGCTGCCGCAGCCGTCGACGGGGTCCTCGCGCTCGACGAGCGCCGTCGCGCGATCTTGCCCGAGCTGGAGGCGCTGCGCGGGCGCCAGAACGAGGCTTCGCGCTCGATCGCTGCTGCGCGCGGCGCCGGCGAGGACGCGGCGGACGCGATCGCCGCGATGCAGGAGGTGGCCGCGCGCGCCAAACAGCTCGAGGAGGAGCTGGCCGGCGTCGAGCGCGAGCTCGACGAGGCACTCGCGGGGCTGCCGAACCTCGCCGACCCGGGAGCCCCGGACGCGGACACGGTGCTGCGCGAAGTCGGCGAGGCGGTCGCCGATCCGGCGCGCGCCCGCGACCACCTCGAGCTCGCGGGCTCGGAGCGGATCGATGTCGAGCGCGCGGCGCGGCTCAGCGGCGCGCGCTTCGCCTACCTCCGCGGCGACCTGGTGATGCTCGAGCTGGCGCTCGTCCAATGGGCGCTGACGAAGCTTCGCGGCCACGGTTTCGAGCCCGTGATCCCCCCGGTGCTCGTCCGCGAGCGGGCGCTCTACGGCACCGGCTTCCTGCCCGACACCGAGCAGCAGATCTACCGCCTCGCCGACGACGACCTCTATCTCGTCGGGACGAGCGAGGTCGCGCTGGCGTCACTGCATGCCGACGAGATCCTGACCGAGCTGCCGCGTCGCTACGCCGGCGTCTCGAGCTGCTTTCGCCGCGAGGCCGGCGCTGCCGGCAAGGACACGCGCGGGATCTTCCGCGTGCATCAGTTCGACAAGGTCGAGATGTTCAGCTTCGTTGCCGCCGAGGAGGCGGTCGCCGAGCACGAGCGTTTGCTGGCGATCGAGGAGGAGATCCTCCAGGAGCTCGAGCTGCCGTACCGCGTCGTCGACATCGCCGTCGACGACCTCGGCTCGAGCGCCGCGCGCAAGTTCGACTGCGAGGCGTGGTTGCCGAGCCAGGGCCGCTACCGCGAGGTCACGTCGACGTCGAACACGACCGACTTCCAGGCGCGACGGCTCGACATCCGCCATCGCCCACAGGGCGCGAAGAAGCCGGAGCTGGTCAACACGCTCAACGGGACCGCCGTCACCTGGCGCCACCTGATCGCACTGCTCGAGAACGGCCAGCGCGAGGACGGTTCCGTCGCGCTGCCGGCCGCGCTCACCCCGTTCGGCGCCCCCGGCGAGCTCGCCCCCGCCTGAGAGCCCGCTCGCGGCGCCGCGACCAGGCTCTCAGCTGGTGGTGCTGTGGCGATGACGCGCCTGTCAGTGGATCTGCACGCCGGAGATGGCGCGCGCGATCACCAGCTGCTGGATCTCGGCGGTGCCCTCGAAGATGTCGTAGATCTTCGCGTCGCGGTGCCAGCGCTCGACCGGGAACTCTCGGGCGTAGCCGTTGCCGCCGAGGATCTGCATCGCCCGCTCGGTCCCCCAGACGGCGACCTCGCCGGCCTTGAGCTTGCTCATCGAGCCCTCGGCGCTGGCGAACGGCACGCCGGTGCGGGCCATCCACGAAGCTCGCCAGACGAGCAGCCGCGCCGCGTCGATCTCCATCTTCATCCGGGCCAGCGTGAACGCGATCGACTGGTTCTCGATGATCCGGCGCCCGAACTGCTCGCGCTGGAGCGCGTACTCGAGCGCGTACTCGTACGCGGCGCGGGCGATGCCGACGGCCTGCGCGGCCACGGTCGGACGGGTCGCCTCGAACGTCCGCAGCGCCGTCTGGCCGCCGGTCCTGGTGCCCTCGCGTGCGCGGGCGATCCGCTCGTCGAGCTGCTCGGTGCCCCCGAGCACCGCACTCGCGGGCACGCGGCAGTCGTCGAGCAGCACGTCGGCGGTGTGCGACGCGCGCAGGCCGTGCTTGCGGACCTTCGCGCCCTGCTCGATCCCGCTCGTCTCGTCCTTGGAGATCAGGAACGCGGCGTGCCCGCGCGCCCCGAGCGCCGGGTCGACGGTCGCGACGACAATGTGGACGTCGGCGATGCCGCCGTTGGTCGCCCACGCCTTCTGCCCGTTGAGGACCCAGTCGCCGGTCGCCTCGTCGCGCTTGGCGGTCGTGCGGATCGCCGAGACGTCGGAGCCGGCGTTGGGCTCCGACGCGCAGTAGGCGGCGACCTTCGGCTCGTCGGTGCTGCCGTAGCAGCGAGGGATCCACTCACGCGCCTGCTCCGGCGTCCCCTGGCCGCGGATCGCGGTCACCGGGAGCGCGGTTCCCATGATCGCCATGCCGATCCCCGCGTCGCCCCAGAACAGCTCCTCGCTGACGATCGGAAGCAGCAGCCCGGCCGGATCGGCGAAGAACTGGCTGATCGCCTCGAAGCCGTAGAGGCCGATCTTTGCCGCCTCTTGGATGATCGGCCACGGCGTCTCTTCGCGCTCGTCGTACTCGGCTCCGGCGGGGCGGATGACGGTTTCGGCGAAGCCGTGGGCCCACGCGCGCAGGTCGCGGTGCTCGTCGCTCAGCTCGAGCGAGAACGCGGGCGCCTGTTCGCCGGCGTCGGGCGGCGCGTCGTCGGGGCCGGACATGCCCACAGACTGCCACGCCCGGCCCGGCGTCGCGCGCGGCCGCCTCGGCCCCTTGCCTAAGCTGCTCGGGGTGTCCGGCGGAACGCTGCGTCTCGTGCCCATGGCGATCGCGACGGCGGCGATCGTCACCGCGCTCGCCGGCTGTGGTGGAGGAGGCGCGAGCGGCGAGGCCGGGAAGTTCGTCAGCCTCGGCTGCGCCTCGTGTCACACGCTCAAGGCCGCCGACGCACACGGGCGGACGGGCCCGAACCTCGACACGCTGAAGCCGGACACGGCGACGGTCGTGCGGCAGTTGCGCACCGGCGGCGGCGCGATGCCGTCGTTCAAGGACAAGCTGTCCGACGCCGAGCTGCGCAAGCTTGCGGCGTGGGTTGCGGCGAACGCCAGGTAACTGGTTTCGCGCTCCGGCGATCGCAAGCGATTGCCTTCGCGCGACGTCACAGGCCGTTCAGCTCGTCCACAGCACCGAACACGTCGCCCTGGCGGTAGAAGTCGACAGCGATCAGGTTCGGCATCTGGCCGCGGATCCGCGTGCACTCCCGTGCGCGATCGACGATCGCCGAGCGGACGTTGACGGCCCGCCCGTTCGAAGGCCTCGACAGCGGCGCGGTCGCGACCCAGTGGTTCATCAGCATCAGCGGCGCCGTCGCGGTCCCGCGGTTCGGGCGGCAGCTGGCAGCCAGCTCGCTCGGCGCGGTCAGCTTCTTGATCGTCCCGAAGTCGAATGGTGTCTCCTGCAGCGCGCCCTTGTAGGCCTGCGTGTACCACGGGGCGGCTCCGCCGTTGTTCTCGGCGTAGACGACGACGCGTTGGTTGCTGTCGATCATCTCCCGCAGCGTCGGGAACGGGCCCGCGGCTGGGCCGGTGTAGACGAGCTGGTCGAGGCCCGTGCTCTTGAACGCCGCGACGACGTCTGCCGGCGTCACGTAGTCCTCGATCACGATCACGAGCACCTCGCCAGGATGCAGCAGCAGGAAGTCGCGGATTGCCGTCAGCGTCGTGTCGAAGCGCGTCGCGCCCAACTCACAGAAGCGGTGGCAGAGGAACGGCCGCGAGGTCCCCTCGCCGGGGATCGCGCGGTCGCGGATCCGCTGAATCGCGGCGAAGCCCGCGGGGCCGAGCTTCTTCAGGTAGAGCTCGCGATCCTTGTCCCCGGCGCGCTCGGCGCTGCGCGAGAGGTCGGTGCGGACGCCGTCGGAGACCTTGATCCCGTAGTGGACGTCGATCAGCAGGCCACGAACCCCGGCGTCGAGCTGGCGAGGGATCGACGTCTCCTGCTCGGCAGAGAACCAGCCGGGCTGATCGGCGGCCGACATCGCGTTGTGGGTCGCCGGCAGGACGACGTCGTCGAGTGTCCTGTCGCACAATTCGGCGCGGCCGTTGCAGAGCCCGCTCGCGTGCGCCGGCGGCGGGCTGACGCCGCCCGAGCGGGCGAACAGGCCGATCGCGACGAGCGCCAGCAGCGCCACCGCGACGGCGGGCAGCGCACGGCGCAGCGCCAGCCCTCGCGGCATCGCCTCGCCAGGCGGGGGTGCCGCGCCGAGCTGTGCCTGCAACAGGCGAACGAGCTCGGCGGTGCCGACGTAGACGAGCACGAGCCCGACTGCCGACGCGACGAGCTTGACCGCCGCGCCGGGGTCGGCGAGCGTGCCGATGCCCGCGGCCAGCACCAGCAGCGCGCGCCCGAGGCGCAGCCGGCCGCTGCGCGGCGTCGCGCCCGCGAACGCCCAGGCCCGCTCGAGGAACGGTGCCAGCGCCGGCAGCTCCCCGCGCGTCGAGGCGACCGCGGCGGTGATCGCCCCGGCCGCGCCGACGACGAGCAGCAGCGTGCTGAGGTCGCCGAGGAACGCCCCGTAGGCGGCTTCGAGCGCGCGGCGGCTGGTGGCGTCGTCGCCGACGCCTGCCGCCAGCGCGCTCCGGCCGATCCGCAGCGCGACGACGCCGGCGATCGCGACGACGGCGGTCGCGATGCCGAGCAGGCGCAGGCCGCCGCGGCGATCCGGCACGATCGCCAGGCCGGCGGCGATCGCGATCGCCGCGAGCGCCAACAGCAGCCACGACAGTCGCCGCAGGTCGCGCGCGGTCGTCGCGACCCGCTGCACGGCATCGGGAGCCGGCCGCAGCTGGAGGTCGCCGGCCGGCAGCTCGCCGGCGAGCGAGGGGCGCAATCGCGACATCGCCGAGCGGACGAGGACGCCGGCGTCGCGCAGGTCGAGCTGCAGTCGCGAGCTGTGGCCCGAAAGCAGCGAGTCGTGCGCGCGACGGACCGCCGACCCGTACAGCGAGACGAACGGGCTCGTGCCGACGATGCCGGCGGTGAGCGATTCGATCAGCGGTCGTGCCGCGAGCAGGTCGGGATCGGCGCGCAGCACGACGCGGTCGGTGAGCTCGCGCCCGAGCAGCTCGCGGACGTCGTTGTCGTGCAGCGTCTGGACGGCGCGATCGGTGAAGCGGCTGCCGTCGAGCAGCTCGTAGCGCACGTATCCGGTCACCGTGGCGCCGATGACCAGGACCGCCGCGAGCACGACGATCATCCGCCCGGCGAGGTTCCTGCGTTCGGGCACGGACGCGGACCTTACGCGTTGTCGGTGACGTCGCACGAAGGTGGTCGCCGAGCGATTGCCGGAGCGCGAAGCTCTCGCTTTCGTGCGCCATACTCACGCGCATGGAGAGCTCCAAGGGCCCGATCGTTTCGAGCGGCGACACGCCGCGCAGCAAGCGTGAGCAGACGCGGCAGATCGTGATGATCTCGCTCGGCGCCCTGGCGGTGCTCTTCGCGCTGCTGAACCTCGACGACGTCAAGGTCAACTTCATCGTCACGAAGACGCGGGCGCCGCTGATCATCGTGATCGTCGCCTGTCTAGCCGTCGGGATCGCGCTCGGTCTGGTCGCCGGCCGCAGACGCGGCGGCGACGAGCGCAAGGCTGGTTAGTGGCCCGCTAGGTCGCCTTCAGCCGCAGGGTCTTCTCGGTCGGCTGGCCAACTGAGGCGGTCGCGGTCGCCTGCAGCGTCAGCGACAGCCCGCGCAGCCCGTGCAGCGCGCGCCGCAGCGTCGCCGCCTGGGCGCGCGTCAGCGTCAGGCGGACGAGCTTCGTGTCTCCCGCGGCGATCTGGAGCTTCTGCGTCGTCAGTGCCGCCGTCGCACGCTTGCGGCCCTTGGCGGGCTTGCCGGCCTGGGTCACGCTGCCGCCGGCGACGATGCTGCAGGCGGTGTCGCAGCCCACGCGCACCGGCACGGTGCGGGTGTCGAGCACACCGGACAAGCGCAGGGCGCGGAAGCTGATCACGGGGCCGTCCGGCGCCGGCAGCGTCGGCAGCTTCGGCGGTGCCGGCGTCCCGAGTGGGGCGAGCGGGGCGCAGAGCGTCGCGGCCGGCGCGGCGAGCGCGAACTGCTGGACGCGGTTGTTGTCGGTGTCGCTCACGGTGACGACGCCGTGGCAGTCGACACTGACCCCGGTCGGGTGGATGAACTGGCCGGGGCCGGTCCCGCGCTGCCCGAACGTCGCCAGCCGCTCGCCGTTGGGCCCGAACTGCTGGACGCGGTTGTTGCCACGGTCGGCGACCCAGAGGTTGCCGGCGGCGTCGAGCGCGATCTGTCCTGGGGCGTTGAGCTTGCCGAGCTTCGAGCCCTGACCGCCGAACTCGGTGAGCTGGTTGCCGCTCGGGCCGTAGACGGCGATCCGGTTGTTCGTCGTCGCCAAGTAGGTGCGGGAGCCGTCCGGGGTCACGGCGATGCCGCGACCGGTGTCGACGCCCGTCGTCGCCCCGAGGTAGTTGCCGGCGATCGAGAAGCGCGCGATCCGGCCGTTGCCGCCGTCGGCGACCGAGATCGTCGTGCCGGAGATCGCCAGCGCCGCCGGCTGGAGCAGCTGCCCGGGCCCGCTGCCGGGGGACCCGATCGTGCGGACCGGCTTCCCGTTCGCGCGCGCGAAGACGACGATCCGCGCCTTGCGCTGATCGAGCACGTAGGCGTTGCCGGCGGCGTCGAATGCGGTCGCGACCGGGTTGGGCAGGATCGTCGGCCCGGGCGCCGGGGAGCCCCAGACGGTGGCGATCGAGCCGTCGGGGTTGAGGAACTGGATGCGGCCGTTGATCGAGTCGGCGACGACGCGATAGCCGCTGGCGTCGGCGGCGACGCCGGTCGGCTTGTCGAACTGCCCGGTCGCGCGGCCCGACGTGCCGAACGACCGCAGCAGCGTGCCGCCGCGGTCGAAGACGTCGATGCGGTCGTTGCCGGTGTTGGCGACGTAGACGTTGCCGGCCGTGTCCGTCGCCAGGCTGCGCGGGTACGCGAGCTGGCCGGACCCGGTCCCGTACGAGCCCCAGCGGCCCTTGTAGGGGTAGTCCGGTGCGCCGCTGAAGCGGACGACGCGGTGGTTGAGGTCGTCGGCGACGAACAGCCGCCCGGCGGGGTCGAGCGCGACGCCGTACGGGGCGTTGAGCTGGCCCGGCTTCGGGCCGGGGCCGGTGCCAACGACCTTGAGCACCTTGCCGCCGGTGTCGTAGACGACGATCCGGTGGTTCTGATCGTCGGCGACGGCGAGCCGCGTGCGGCGGACCGACAACCCCTTCGGGAAAGCGAGCTGGCCGGGCGGGACGATCACCGATCCGCGCGCGCCGTCGAGCGTGAAGCGCTGGATCCGGTCGTTGCCGCTGTCGGCGACGTAGAGCATGCCGTCACCGACGGCGAGGCCGCCACCGGCACCGGCGTCGTTGCCGCCGCCGGCACCGAAATGGAACTGGCCGATGCCGTTGCCCGGTGCGCCCCAGGAGCTGAGCACGCCGCCGTCGGCGCCGAAGCGCTGGATCCGGTTCGAGCCGTCGGCGACGACGACGGACCCGTCGCTGACGGCGGCGACCGCGCCGACGCTCGTCATCTCGCCCCGGCGGTTGCCGGCGATGCCGATCTCGCGGCGGAAGCTGCCGTCGGGCGCGAAGACCTGAACGACGTGCGAGCCCTGGTCGCCGACGAAGATCGATCCGTCGGGGCCGACCGACACTGCCTGCGGGAAGCGCAGCACGCCGCCTGTGCGCTGTCCGATCTGCGACGACGTCGTGTAGACGCACGCGGGCGAGCCGCCCGGACAGTCGGCGGAAGCGGGCGGTGCGCACAACGCGGCGAGGACGAGGGCGGGGCAGAGAGCGCGCGCAACGCGCGAAATCGGTCGAGCCATCGTTGACCCAACGCGGCAAAGCCGCAGAAGTCGCGCTCGCACCGTCAACTGCAGTGCGCCGTTCACCGGCCGGGCGGCCGGCCGGCCGCCCGGCCGTCAGGCGACCGGCGGCGGCGTGCCCTCGACGCTCGCCGCGAGCGACGGGTCCCAGTCGCAGACGGTGCACGCGTGACGGACGGCCGAGTGGCCGAACTCGAGCGCGGCCGCGAGTGGGTCGGCGGCGGCGCGGACGTCGTCCCAGTCGAGCACGTACTCGCCGAGCGCCGCGTCCCAGCGCGCGGCGGCCGGTGACAGCGCCGCCTCGGCGAACCCGTCCGGAGCCGGGTAGGCATAGGCGTAGAACGCCGCCCGCGGGTAGCGCGGGTCGCCCGGCCACCAGCCGAACGCGACCTCCTGGGCGTTCATCGCGTTGCGCATGATGAAATCGTCCGACGGCGGATCGGCGGGAGCGCCCGAGAACAGGTTGACGGCGAGGTCGAACGACCCCCACCACGCGTTGACCGGCGTCGAGCGTCCGCGATACGACGCTCGCAGGCGGGCCAGCACGAGGGCCGCTCGCGTCGCGGCGGCGTGGTAGGTGGCGACCTGGCCGGCGTCGTAGCTCGCGTGCTCCTGGTCCTCGTCGAGTGGCACGGTCCAGGGAACCTCCTGCGGCGCCGGGTCGATCGTGACCGTGCCGGCGAGGCCGCGGACGACATCGAGCAGCTCGCGCGTCACGGCGCCGACGGCGCGGTCAGGCCCAAGCGCGACGCGCGCGCTGCGGCCATCGCTGTGTTCGCAGACGGCCTCGTGGCGATGCAGATCGAGCGCGACGACGAACACCCCCGAGCCATCAGGAGCCGGCAGCGGCAGCGTCTCCCAGCCGCGCGCCGTCAGCCGCAGCGCGGCGTGCTGGAGCTGCGGCTCCGGCGGCGCCAGCGTTGCCGCCAGCTTGCCGAGGACCTGGGTGTGCGCGTGCAGCGTGTCGCACGTCGCGCTCCAGGCCTCATAGGGGAGAGCGGGCCAGGCGGAGGTCATGGGCGCACGCTACTGCGCCCTCCGCGGATCAGCCGGCGTTGATCGCCAGTGGCGCGGTGTTCGTGTCCTCGAGCAGCGCGACGACCCGCTGCTGGTTGGCCTCCGACAGCGGCGACAGCGGGATCCGCGCATGCGCCGAGGGCAGGATGCCCATCTGATGCATGACCCACTTCGTCGGAACCGGGTTCGTCTCGATGAAGCCGACCTCGACGAGCGGATGCAGGTCGTAGTGCAGCTGCCGCGCGCGCGTGTGGTCGCCGGCGACGAATGCGTCGTAGAGCTCGGCGACCGGCTCCGGCGCGAAGTTGCCGATGCAGCTCAGGTGGCCGACGCCGCCGAGGCAGAGCATCGGGTAGCAGAGCAGCTCGATCCCCGACAGCGCGATGAAGTCGGTGCCGCACTCGTCGAGGACGTAGGAGACGTGCTCGAAGTCCTTCGTCGTCTCCTTGACGCCGACGATGTTGTCGTGCGCGCGGGCGAGGCGGCCGATCGTCTTCGGCGTGATGTCGACCGCCGCTCGGATCGGGACGTTGTAGACGATGATCGGGAGGGCGGGGAACTCCTGCGCGATCCGCGAGTACCAGTCGAACAGGCCGTCCTGCTGGGCGCGCCCGTAGTAGGGCGTCACGACGAGGGCCGCCGACGCGCCGAGGCGCTCGGCCTCCGCCGTCAGCTCGAGCGTCTCGTCCATCAGCGCGGTGCCGGTTCCCGGCAGGAACGGGACGCGGTCGTCGATCGCCTCGGCGGCGGCGCGCATCACCGCGATCCGCTCGGCGACCGTCTGCGAGGTCGGCTCGCCGGTCGAGCCGCCGACGGAGATCGCGTGCGTCCCGCGCTCGAGCTGCCAGTCGATCAGCGGCTTGATCGCGTCGAGATCGAGGTCGCCGTTCTCCTTGAACGGCGTGATCAGCGGGTTGATCGCTCCCCGGACAGCGCTTGGGTCGGCGGCGTAGGGGTTCATTCGATCTCCTTGCGTTCTGCGTTCGCGCCCTCGGCGCGAACACGGGCCTCGTCAATGATGGGTGATGCTGCTTCAAACATACTTCGGGCCGCGTCGATCGACGCGGCCCGAAGCGAACCTGGTCAGCGGCCTGCGGCCGCCGGAAACGTCCTACGCCGTCGTCAGCTCCGTGGCGTTGGTCTCGAAGCCCTTCGTGATGCCGAGCGCCTCGACGGCACCCTTGAGGTTCTCGACCCACAGCAGGCTGCCCTGGCTGATCTGCAGCGGGCTGTCCTGGATCGTCATCTCGTAGACGTCCTCGCCGGGGTAGCTGGCGTGGCCGTGCGGCATCCAACCGGGGGCGGTGAGCATCAGGTCACCCGCGCCCCACTCGTAGCGCTCGCCGCCGACGATGCTCCAGCCGCGGCCGGAGAAGATGTAGTTGACGGCGGCGGACGTGTGGCGATGCGGCTCGTCGATGATGCCGGCGGGCCGGATCGTGATCGTCGAGAAGAACGTGCCCGTCGTGCCCTGCGAACGGCCCGTGTTGCGGTCGTACATCAGGAACAGGCGGCGGCCCTTGTACTCCTGTCCGAGGTGGCGGAGCCCGTCGAGCTTGCCCTTCATCAGCTCCCACGTCCAGTGCAGCGCGGCCTGGTACGGCGGATCCGGGCTGATCAGCTGCTCGTACGTCAGCAGCGCCTCGCCCTGATCGCCGACGGTCTCGCCACGCTCGGACAGCGCGCGCTCAGCGTCCGGGTTGCCGAGCGGCTGGTCGGGATCGAGGCTGCCCGTCTCCTCGACGACGTGCACGCCGAGCGCGTCGAGCAGGCCCGCGTTCGAGTACGAGAGGCGGACGTGGAGCTCATCGGAGTTGTTGATGTGCTGGTGGATCGCCCACGGCGGCGTCGTGAACGTGTCGTACTCGTTCCACTCGATCTTGCGGCCGCCGATGACGCTCGTGCCGGAGCCCTTGATCGCGAAGTTCACGACCGAGGAGTTGTGCCGCTGCGGTGCGGTGCGCTCGCCGGGCAGCAGGACGTTGAGCGTGACCTTGACCGCCGGGTACAGCGCGCCGGTGGCGAGCAGCGCCGGATGGGCGATGGTCGAGCGGCGGCTGCCGCGGAACGGGCCGGAGGCGAGGCGCTCGATCTCGGCCTCGATCTGGTCCTTGGTGATCAGCATCGGCTTCAGCGGCCGGTACTCGACCTCCTGGCGGCCGGAGCGGTCGATGAAGACCGGGTTGTCGGGCGTGCCGTTCGGCACGTCGGGAACCTTCGGTGCAGCAGACATTTAGATGCCTCCTCCGTTGAACGGACGGTTGAACTGGTGCGAAGTCAAGATCTGGTAGGGGTCGCGGGCACGGAATGCGGGTCGGCGGTCGCCGGCAGCTCGGTGCCCAGTCCGCGGTCACGGGCGCGGCTGAGCAGCTCGACGCCGAGCGCGACGTCGGACAGGCCGACGCCCAGCGCCTTGAACAGCGTGATCTGCTCTGCGCTCGTTCTACCCAGTGAGGGGTCGGTCACAAGCTGGTCGAGCCCGAGCACGTCGTCCCAGGACAGCAGCCCGGCGTCCGCGGCGGCGCGCAGCTCACCGGAGTCGTCGCGCGCCTGCGGGACCGAGTCGCAGACGACGACGTCGGCGGCACCGACGGCGTCGGCCTTGAGCTCCGAGCGCGCGGCGACGATCGAGCCGACGGCGTTGAGGTGGGCGCCGGCGGGGATCATCGACGCGTCGATGAACGGCTCCGCGGCCCGCGTGATCGCGGTGATGACGTCGGCGCCGGCCATCGCCTCGGCGGCGTCGGTCGTGCCCGTGACGTCGGCGCCGAGCTCGGCGCCGAGCGCGTCGACGAAGGCGTCGAGCCGGCCCTGGTCGCGGCCGAAGACCTGCACCCGCGAGATCTCGCGAACCGCGGCGACGGCCTGTGCCTGGGCGATCGACTGCTTGCCGGTGCCGAGCACCGCGAGCACGGCAGCGTCGTCACGCGCGAGCAGCTTGGTCCCGAGGCCCGAGGTCCCGGCCGTGCGCCACTGGCCCATCCGGAACGCCTCGACGATGCCGAGCAGCGCGCCGCTCTGCACGTCCCACAGGGTCAGCAGCGGCGCGGCGCCGCCGGGGGTGTAGATCCAGCTCTTGACGCCCGCGATGCCGACGCTGGAGAGGATGCCGCCGACGGAGTGCAGGATCGCGTCGCCCTCGCGGGCGTGGGCGCGGCGCATCGGCACGGCGCCGGCCGCCATCTGCCGGTAGGCGTTCTCGAGTACGTCGATCGCCTCGCCGAGCGACAACAGCTGGCCGACATCGCCCTCCGACAGCCACAGAGGCGCGTCAGCCGTCTCGTCAGGACCCGAAGCATTCGTCACAGAACACACGATAGACCTCGTGGGAGGCATCGCAAAATACGGATCCCCGGGTGTGCGTATAGCTGCTCAGCTATAGAGATTCCGGGTCGGATCGGTCTGCGGATCGGTGCCGCGGCGTGCGGTCGCTACTCGGCGGTGCGGTCGAACGGCGAGGCGACGGGCACCGTCAGCGCCCACGCGTTCGACAGCGCCGAGTGGGCGATGTAGCGCGCGGCCATCATCATCACGCCGGTGGTGCCGTCCTGGCCGATCAGCGCCGCCAGCCGCTCCACCGCTGGGCCCGCGCCGTGCCCGTTGTCCTCGAGCAGCGCGCCTGCCAGTGCCGCGGCGGCGACCTCCTCCTCCGACAGCGTCGGGCAGTCGCCGGCGCTGCCGGCCTCGATCGCGAGCACCTCGTCCTCGGTCATGCCTCGCTTCAGCGCCAGCCGCTCGTGCTGGATCCGCTCGTACTCGTTGCCGGCGCGCGCGGCGATCGTCAGCGCGACCACCTCGGTCAGGCGGAACGGCAGCGCCGCCTTCAGCGCCTCGGTCCACTGGTAGAACAGCGCCAGCGCCTCGGGCTGGTGCCCGGCGCGCTGGAAGAACTCGCCGAGATAGCCGAGCCGCTCGACGCGCGGGCCGAGCAGCTCCTGCAGCTCGGGCGTCAGATCTTCGAGCTGGAGATGGGTCTGCTGTGAGGCGCTCATGGCGCGGGAACGTATCGCGTGCCCGCCGCCGCCGGCCGCGACCCGAGCTAGCGCCTGCCGCCGCCGAACAGCATCAGGAAGAACTGGAAGACGTTGATCACGTCGAGGAAGATCCCCGCCGCGATCGGAACCGACGACTCCATCCCCGACCGCCGCAGGCGGTTGAAGTCGAAGATCGTCAGCCCGCCGAAGACGGCCAGCCCGAGGAGGGCGTAGATCACGTTCTCGCCCGGGATCGTGACGAAGATCGCGACGAGCCCGAACCCGATCAGGCCGAGCAGGGCGAAGAGCAGGTAGCGGCCCCAGCTCGAGACGTCGCGGCTCGTCGCGTAGCCGTAGGCGCCGAGGCCTCCGACGAAGAGCCCAGTCGCGCCGGCCGCCTGGTAGACGATCGCCGGATCGGCATCCAGATAGCTGTTGACCATCGGCCCGATCGCGACACCGAGCGCGAGGCCGACGACGAACAGCAGGCCGATCGCGAGCTGCTCGCTGCGCGCTACGGCGGCCTGGAGGCCGAGGAGGCAGACGAACGCGACGGCGAACGCCAGCAGCCCGGCCCCTCCGGAGAGGTCCTTGCCGAGCGCCGCGCCGAGCGCGGAGAAGCCGAGCGTGACGGCGACGAGCCCCATCGTCTGCCCGAGGACGGCGCGGGCGTCGTGCGCAATGGCCGGCGCGCCTGAGATGACGCGCGACTGCGATGAGCCGGTGCTGGGAGTCATGCGCCACATGATGGCGCACCAGCGCACCGACGCAAGCCGAGCCACGACATCGTGGGTCGCTGCTCAGGGGTCAGGGGTCAGCCGGCGGCGACCGGATCGGGCACGCTGCTGACCTGCGGGCCGGGGCCGGGGCCGGGGTCGGGGTCGGGGTCGGCGTCGGGGTCGGGATCTGGCTCAGGCACGTCGAGCCGGACCTCGCCGGCGCGCGGCCCGAGGACCAGCAGCACCACGGCGGCGAGGGCCAGCACGCCGGTGCCCACCCACAGCGCGGACTGCAGGCCGCTCACGACCGCTTCCTGCGCGCTGGAGGCCAGAGAGGCGCCGCGCGCGCCGAGGCTGTCGACGATGCTCAGCGCGCCGGCGATCGAGTCGCGCGCCACGCCGGCCTGCGCGGGATTCAGACCGTGCACATCGACGTTGCTGGAGTAGCCGCTGTTGAGCAGCGCCCCCATCGCGGCGATGCCGATCGCACCGCCGACCTCCTTGGACGCGTTGTTGATGCCGGAGGCGCTGCCCCGAGCGTGCGCCGGGGCGCCTGACAGAGCGGACGCCGTCGCGGCGGCGCCCGAAAGGCCGATGCCGGCACCGGCGATCATCAAACCCGGGAGCAGGTCCCAGTAGCTGCTGTCGACGTCGACGAGCACCGCCAGCAGCGCGAACCCTCCGGCGATCAGCCCGAGCCCGATGGCTCCCGTCAGCCCCAGTCCGAGTCTGCGTCCGACGCCGTCGGCAAGACCGGCGGAGAGGACGATCGCCGCGCCCTGCGGAACGATCGCCAGGCCCGACTCGAGCGTGGAGTAGCCGAGGGCGTACTGCAGGTACTGGAAGATGATGACGAACAGGCCGAAGGCGGTCGCGTACTGCAGCGCCACCGACAGGTTGCCGGTGCCGAACGCCCGGTTGCCGAACAGCCGGGGGTCGAGCATCGGCCGCTCACGACGCAGCTCGACCAGGACGAACACGATCAGTGCGACGGTGCCGCCGATCAGGCCGATGAGCACGCCGGCATCGCTCCAGCCCCTCTGTGGCTGCTCGATGACGCCGTAGACGATGCCGCCGAGCGCGGCGACCGCCAGGGCGGTGCCCGGCACGTCCAGCGGCGCGGCCTGCTCATCACGAGACTCGGGGACGACCATCACGGTCGCGGCCAGGGCGAGGACGGCGAGCCCGGCCGAGAGCCAGAAGATGCTTGTCCAGCCGAACGGGTCGAGCAGCACGCCGGCGATGACCAAGCCGAGCGTGCCCGCCGCGCCGGAGACACCCGCCCAGATGCCGACCGCCTTGCCGCGCTGCTCGGCAGGGAACGTCGCGGTGATGATCGTCAGCGAGATCGGCATGACCAAGGCTCCGCCGACGCCGGCCAGGCCACGCAGGACGATGAGCAGCGTCGGGTCTCGCACCAGCGCACCGGCGATGCCGGCGCCCGCGAAGATCCCGAGCCCGGTCAAGAACGCTCGGCGGCGCCCGACGAGCTCGCCGATCGCGGCGGCGGGCAGCAGGAGCGCCGCGAACACCAGCGAGTAGGCGTTGACGACCCAGAGCGCCTGGGTCTGGGTCGCCCCGATGTCACGGGCAAGGTCGGGAAGGCCGACGTTGAGCATGGCCTGCGCGGAGACGACGGCGGCCAGCCCGAGAGACAGGACCGCCAGCTCTCGCCCGAAGGCCGGTGCCGCGGAGGTCGAAGGGGATGCGGAGACGGCTGCGGCGTTCATGTCCTGTCCTCGGTTCGAGAAAGTTTGTCCATCGCTTGATTGACAAACTAGCAAGACTCTTTCGAGAATGTCAAACGCATGCTTCAATAACCGCATGGCCACCGATCGCGACCACCACAAGGCCGATGGGCGACGAGTCGCCGGCGCCGAGACTCGTCGCCGGCTTCTCGCCGCCGCGGCCGACCTGCTCGCGGAGGGCGGCGAGCACGGCGTGACCTTGCGTGCCGTCAGCAGGGCCGCCGGCGCGAACGTCGCTGCGATCCAGTACCACTTCGGCTCCCGCGAAGCGCTTATCGCCGAGGTCGTCGGCGAGGCCGCGCGCCACGTCATCACCGCGCAGCTGACCGCGCTCGACGCGCTGTCCGGGCGCAAGCGGCGACCGACCGCCGCGGAGTGGGTCGAGTCCTGGGCCACTCCCTTGATCCGCGTCGCCACCGGCCGCACGGCCGAGGAGCGACGACTTGGCCGCATTGTCGGCCAGACCTTCGCGGCCCCGTTCGAGCGCCTCGACGTTCAGCTGCGCGAGCTCACCACCCAGCCGACCGAGCAGCTCATCGATGCGCTCGATCGGACGCTGCCGTCGGTCGAACGCCCCGAGATCGTCTTGCGCGTGGCCTTGATGGCCAGCTCATTGGCCGGCTTCGCCTCCGGCGCATTCGAACCGTGGCTCGCCGGGGCCGAGCCCAGCCGCGACATCGAGCGTCGCCTGCTCGCTCGCATGACGCGCATCGCGACGGGCTAGCGGCGCCCGCGAGGACTGACGACGTCAGCCTTCGGGACGGCCCGTCAAAGGGCTCGGTCACGATCGTGACCCCATCGCCGGCGAGCGCCTCATGGATCTGCTGGGGTCGGGTGCGTGCAACCACACCGCGATGCCTTCCCCGGGCTGCTCGATGGCGTCCAGATCGACTCCGGGCAGCGGATCGCGAACGGCGAACGCGACCGGCTTCGTGTTGAAGACAACGGCGTGCGGAGGGCCCGCGGGGTTGCGGACCAGACCGAGGTACCGCTCGTAGAACGCAGCGGAGCTTGCGAGGTCACGGACTTGAAGTGAGATGAAATCGGGCCCGTTTGCGGGCATGAGCAGCTCCTGGTAGGTGGTTGGACTCGCTGTGACCCTCGCCTCTCGCGAGGCCGAGATCGCCAGGCTGTTGATCAGGAGGGCAGGGTGATCACGATCTTGCCGTGGACGTGGCGGTCGGCCTGCAGCGTCACGGCCTCGCGGATCTGCTCGATGGGGAAGGTCGCCGCGATGTGCACGTCAAGCTCACCGGCAAGGATCGCGTCGGTGATCCGCTCTAGGGCATCCGGCGCGGCGTCGATGCCGCCTGTCGCGCGCACGCCGCCCGGCGGGTTGGGGCCGGCGGCGATCGTGGAGATCCGCTCCGGCGGCACACCGAGCGCCAGCGCGGCTTCGGCCGTCTCGGTGCCGAAGAGGTCGGTGGCGGCGCTGATGCCCCCGGGCGCCAGCGCGCGCACGCGCTCTGCCAGGCCCTCGCCATAGGCGACTGGCTCCGCGCCGAGCCCGCGCAGGAAGTCGAAAGTGCCCTCAGAGCCAGTCCCGATGACCGTCGCGCCCGCCAGGCGGGCGAGTTGCACGGCGAACACCCCCACCCCACCGCCCGCCCCGCCGATCAACACCGTGTCACCGGGCTTTGGGCCGACGGCCGCCAAGGCGGCCGAAGCGGTGGAGCCGGCCACAGGCAGCGTGCTGGCGATCTCGTCGCTGATGCCGCTGGGCGTGCGGAACAGCTCCGCGCCGGGCGTCGTGACCACGAAGTCGGCGGCGGCGCGCGCCTGCGCTCCGCCGAAGACGCGGTCGCCGGCTGAGTAGCCGTCCACGCCGTCGCTGACCTCGTCGATGACGCCAGCGAAGTCGTACCCGAAGCCGGTAGGCGGGCTGATCCCGAACTGCGCCGCCAACTCTGGCATCGAGGTAAAGCTCCAGTCCATCGGATTCAGGCCGACCGCGCGGACGCGAACCCGCACCTCACCGGGGCCGACGTGCGGCTCCGGCACCTGGCGCAGCTCCAGGACCTCGGGGCCTCCGAACCTCTCGTAGATGACGGCACGGCTCATTGGGACCTCCGGCAGTAGGGAGTGATGGTACTTGGTCCCATCACTATAGCGATTGATGGGACCACGTCCCGTTAGGCTGTCGCTATGGCTCGCTGGCAGGCAAATCCGCAGGAGCGCCTGGTCGCCTCCGCTCTCGACCTGTTCGCCGAGAAGGGCTACGAGAACACCACAGTCATTGAGATCGCCCAGCGCGCCGGGCTGACCAAGAGCACGTTCTTCCGCCACTTCCCTGACAAGCGCGAGGTTCTCTTCGGCGGCGACGCCATGGCCACGCTGCTGGCCGATGCCATCGTCGCCGCACCCGCCGGCGTGGCGCCGCTCGACGCCGTCGCCCATGCCCTCGACACGATCGGCAGGGAGGTCTTTACCGCCGGGCGTCGCGGGTTCGCCGCGCGTCGCAGCGCGGTCATCGCCGCCACTCCAGAGCTCCAGGAGCGTGAGGCACTCAAGGCACTCGGACTCACTGCCGCGATAGCCCACGCGCTCAAGCAGCGCGGCGTCCCGGAGCTGGAGGCGAACGTGGCCGCGCAGCTGGCAGCGCTCACCCTGAAGCTCGCCTATGAGCGCTGGATCAGCTCAACCCACGACGAGGCGTTCAGCGAAGTTGCCATGCAGGCGCTCCGGCACGTCCAGGCGGCGACGCCAACACAGTCCCGATGAGATTGCCGGGTCCGATCGCTGCTTCGGCATCGTTCTCGCACGCGACCCGCAGCTAGCCGATGTTCGCGCGCCCAGAACCAAATCCCCGGCGCGCGCAGGCGGGATGCGATCCAGCATCGCACTTCTCCGGAGACAAAATCACGTTGGTCCCCGTCCTCGAAAGCAGAAAAGTCCTGCTTAGCAGTCTTTTCTGAGCGCGCCCGAGAGGATTCGAACCTCTGACCTTCGGTTCCGTAGACCGACGCTCTATCCAGCTGAGCTACGGGCGCAGCGAGGAAGGCAGTCTAGTCGGCCCTGACGAGGCCGGCTCGGCTCGCAGGAACGAAGCGGAGAGGGCGGGATTCGAACCCGCGAAGGAGCATTCAGCCCCTTACTCGCTTAGCAGGCGAGTGCCTTCAGCCACTCGGCCACCTCTCCCGAGGACGCCGGAGTGTAGACGCCCGCGCGGCGATGGCTCACTAGCATCGGCGCTGCCCCGGAGGGGTGGCAGAGCGGTTGAATGCGACGGTCTTGAAAACCGTTGGGCCGGGTCCACCGGCCTCGTGGGTTCGAATCCCACCCCCTCCGTCCCGGCCCGCTCGATGAGCGCGGGCCGGCCGAGCGCTCGCTGTCGTCAGGCGCGGGCGGCGAACGCGGCGAGATAGGCGACGTCGCCGTCGAGCGCCGCGTCGAGATCGGCGTAGCGCTCGTGGATCAGCTCGTAGTGCGTCGGGTCGGTGAACAGCAGGAAGCGGCCCTGCTCGATCGCGTCGAGCACGATCTGGCCGACCTCCTCGGCTTCGACCGCGGGGCTGCCCTCCATCCCCGCGGCGGCCATCGCCTCGGGGTGGGCGGCCTCGCTCGCCGCGGTCCGCACGATCCACGGGCAAAGCACCGACACGCCGATGCCCTGCGGCACAAGCGAGAGGTAGAGCGACTGGCTGAGGCCGAAGACGGCCGCCTTCATCGCACACAGCACCGGCCCGATCGGGCTGACGGGCAGCAGCGCTCCGATCGACGCGGTGTTGACGACGTGGCCGTAGCCGCGCTCGATCATGCCCGGGACGAACGCCTGCACGCCGCGGACGCCGCTCAGCAGGTCGGTGTCGACCGCGTGCCGCCAGGCGTCGGTCGGGAGCACGTGCGTCTCGCCGATCGTCAGGCCGCCGACGTTGTTGACGAGGATGTCGACCGGCCCGAACCCGGCGTCGGCGACGCGCTGGGGGAGCGCGGCGACGGCGTCATCGCGCGAGACGTCGCAATCCAGCGCGAGCGCGCGGACCCCGGATGCGCGGCACTCCTCCGCGACGACCTCGGCTGTCGCCTGGTCGATGTCGACGATGACGGGTTCGCAGCCTGCTCCTGCGAGGGCTCGCGCGATGCCGCGTCCGATCCCTCCGCCCGCGCCCGTGATCAGTGCTGTCTTGTCCTTGACGTCCATTGATTACGACCTTACGTGTGGCGGAGGGTGGAGTTGAGCGCGGGCCGGCACCGCGCGAACCGGTCCCAGGATATGGGTGGCCCGCGCGACGCCGGCGTCACGTCTACCTCGGGGGGAGATCCATTGAACGGCTCGCCGAAGCGGCCGCACAATGATCGATTCGCCGACGGCATTGATCGGCCGGATAGTGGTATCGCTCGTTGTTGGACCCCATGCCTGCGATTAGATGTCGCTGCGCTGCGCCCCATTGGATGTTCGCGTGCGCGCACACCCAACCCCTCGGAGGAGCCATGAGCAGAACCACAGACGTCACCCGTACGGCGGTGATCACGGGCGCTGCGCAGGGGATCGGCCGCGCCTATGTGCAGCGCCTCGCGGCGGACGGCTACAACGTCGTCGCCGCCGACGTCCAGCCGGCTGACGAGTCTGTCGCGCTGGCCACGGCCGCCGGCGGCACGGCGATCGCGCTGCACTGCGACGTCACCAGCGAGGAGAGCGTCGCGGCGCTGCACGACGCGGTCGCCGACCGCTTCGGCGGCGTCGACATCCTCGTCAACAACGCGATCGCCTACGCCCAGGGCTCGCTCGAGGAGCTGACGCTCGACGACTGGCGTCGCGTCCAGTCGGTCGGCGTCGACGGCCTCTTCCTGATGAGCCGTGCCTGCGTGCCGGACATGCGCGCGAAGAGCTGGGGCCGGATCATCAACATTTCCTCCAACACGATCGGACTCATGTTGCCCGGACTACTGCCGTACATCACCGCAAAGGGGGGCGTGATCGGGTTCACCCGCGCGCTCGCGTCCGAGGTCGGCGGTGACGGCATCACCGTCAACGCCGTCGCTCCGGGCCTGACGAAGACCGACCAGACGGCGGCGGTCATGGGGCCGACCGGCCTGTTCGAGCAGATGGCCGCGATGCAGGCGATCCCGCGCACCGAGCTCCCCGAGGATCTCGTCGGGACCGTGAGCTTCCTTGCCTCGGACGATTCCTCGTTCATCACCGCCCAGACGATCGTCGTCGACGGCGGACTGGTGCGTCACTGATGGCCGGCGCAGCAGTTCCCACCCGCCTCGTCGGCAAGATCGCGCTCGTCACCGGCGCCGCTCAGGGCATCGGACGCGCCTCGGCGCAACGGCTGGCGGCGGAAGGCGCCGTCGTCGTCGTCGCCGACGCCAACGCGGAGGGCGCAGAGGAGACCGCGAAGCTGATCCGTGACGCCGGCGGCAGCGCCAAGGCGAGGCCGGTCGACGTGACGTCCGCCGACCAGCTCGAGCAACTCGTCCGCGAGATCGTCGCGGAGTTCGGGCGCTTGGACGTCGCGCACAACAACGCCGGGATCGACATCGGCCGTCATCCGACGCTCGTCGACACGACCGAGGACGAATGGGACCGGATCATGTCGGTCAACCTCAAGGGCATCTGGCTGTCGATGCGCGCCGAGATCCCGTCGATGACGAAGGGTGGCGGCGGCGCGATCGTCAACACGGCGTCGGCCGGCGCCTTCAAGGCCGGTCCGGGGTTCTCGGCCTACGGGACGACCAAGGCCGGCGTCGTGATGCTGACGCGCGCGGCGGCGCTCGAGAACTCGGGCGCGAACATCCGCGTCAACGCGATCGCCCCCGGCATGGTGCGGACGCCGATGCTCGAGTCGGCGTTCTCCGACAGCCCGCAGCTCGAGCAGATGCTGGTCCAGATGACGCCGATGGCACGGATCTCGGATGCCTCCGAGATGGCCTCGATCGTCGCCTTCCTGGCGTCCGACGATGCGTCGTTCGTCACCGGGGCCACGATCGTCGCCGACGGCGGCAGCCTCGCGTGAGCGGGGCCGCGGTCTCGGCGCGCCTCGCGGGCAAGGTCGCACTCGTCACCGGCGCTGGGTCGGGGATCGGGCGATCCTCGGCCCAGCGGCTGGCGGCAGAGGGTGCGACCGTCGTCGTCAGCGACCTCGATCTTGACGGCGCCGGCGCGACAGCCGGCCTGATCGAGCAGGCCGACGGCACGGCCAAGGCCGTGGCGCTCGACGTCGCCTCCGGCGATCAGCTCGAGCGCGTCGTCGCCGAGATCGTCGCCGAGTTCGGGCGCCTGGACATCGCGCACAACAACGCGGGCATCGACCTCGGCGCCTACGCCTCACTGGTCGACACGACCGAGGAGCAGTGGGAGCGCGTGATGTCGGTGAACCTCAAGGGTGTCTGGCTGTCGATGCGCGCCGAGATCCCGGCGATGACGAAGGGTGGCGGCGGCTCGATCATCAACACGGCGTCGGCGGGCGGCTTCAAGGCCGGTCCCGGGCGCGGCGTCTACAACACGTCGAAGGCCGGCGTCGTCATGCTCACGCGGGCGGCCGCGCTCGAGAGCGCCGCGGCCAACATCCGCGTCAACGCGGTCTCGCCGGGGATGGTGCGAACACCGGCGCTCGAGCGGGCCTTCGCTCAGAACGAGCAGCTCGAGCAGCGGCTGATGCAGATGACGCCGATGGGGCGCATCTCCGACCCCTCCGAGATCGGCTCCGTCGTCGCCTTTCTCGCCTCAGACGACGCGTCGTTCGTCACCGGTGCGTCGATCGGCATCGACGGCGGCGGCCTGGCCTGATCCTGGGCAGCCGCCGGCTCAGGCGGCGCGCGACCGCGCCCGCGGCTTGATCGAGCGGTCGAGCAGGATCGACCGCGTCACGGAGACGAACGCGCGTGAGGCGCTCGTCTCCTGGTCCTGCCGCCAGGCGAGCGAGATCAGGAACGGCTCGACGTCGGTGATCGGGACGTAGACGACGTCGTCGCGACGGAAGAAGAACGAGGTCGACGCGCCGGTGATCGCGATCCCGTGACCGGCGGCCACGTGTTCGAACATCTCCTCGGCGGTGTCCACGGCCGCTGCGTAGATCGGCGACCCACCGTCGGGCCGCGGGTCGATCGTCCACCAGTCGGCCCAACTCTTCGGCACCGATGCCGCCGTGATCAGCGGCTCGAGGCGGATGTCGGCGAGGACGATCGAGGAGCGCTGCGCGAGCGGATGATTGTCGGCCACCGCGGCGACGCGACGCTCGTGGAGCAGCGGCTCGACCGTGAGACCGGGCAGCGGGATGTCCGGCGAGCGCGTGAACTGCACGTCGACGCGGCCGTCGGTGACGGCGGAGATCTGCTCGCTCCACGGCAGGTGGCAGAGCTCGATCTTGATCTCCGGGTGCTGGCGGGCGAAGCTGCGGAAGATCTCGCTACTGCGCACGCCGGCCGCGCCGCTCGACCAGCCGACGCGGACGTGCTGTGCCGTCTCGCCGCCGTTGCGCCGCGCCTGTGAGTAGGCGCGCTCCAGTGCCATCAGGGTCACGGACGCCTCGGCCTGGAGCGAGCGTCCGGCGGATGTCAGCGCGACCTCGCGGCTCGTCCGGCGCAGCAGCTCGACGCCGAGCTCGGTCTCGAGCCGCTGGACCGCGCGCGACAGCTGCGGCTGGCTGATGCCGAGCCGCCGCGCCGCGCGGGTGAAATTGAGCTCCTCGGCGACGGCGAGAAAGCAGCGCAGTGGCTTCAGGTCATCGCCGCCAAGCGTCGCCGTCCCGTAGCGGGCCGCGAACTTCAGCGTCGCTCTCTCGTCCTCCTCCGCAGCGGACACCGCCGGAGCATTCCACACGGCGATCGTTCCGTCGAGGCGCTGGGCCTCGGTCGCAGGCCGTCGATCAGTGCCGGACGAGGCCGCCGTCGACGACGATCGTCTGGCCGGTGATGAAGGCCGCGTCGTCGGAGGCGAGGAACAGCAGCGTCCCGGCCAGGTCGTCGGGCGTCTCGGTCCGGTGGATCGCCTGGCGCGCGGCCATCACGTCGAAGAAGCCGCTCTCGCCGAGGAACGCCCACGTCTTGTCGGTGCGGACCAGCCCGGGTGCCACCGCGTTGACCGTGATCCCGTCCGCGCCGACCTCCGAGGCCAGCGCGCGCGTCAGGCCGATTACGCCCATCTTCGCCGACAGGTAGGGGATCCGGTTGTCGATCTTCATCCCGATCGTGTTCGACGAGATGTTGATCACGCGGCCCCAGCCGCGCTCCCGCATGCCGGGGACGAACGCCTGACACATCAGGAACGGCCCGTCGAGGCCGACGCCGATGACGTTGCGCCACTGCTCGAACGTCAGCTCCTCGAGCAGCCCGGTGGCATACGCGACGGCGTTGTTGACGAGGACGTCGCAGCCGCCGAATCGCTCCTCGACCTCTGCCGCGAGGCTCGTGACGCTGCCCGGGTCGGTCAGGTCGCAGGCGATCCACAGCGCGTCGCCGCCGGCCGCGCGGACCGCCGCGACGGTCTCCTCGCCGTCGGCGATGTCGACGACGACGACGGCGTCTCCCGCGGCCGCGAAACGCTCCGCGTACGTGCGCCCGATTCCGCCCGCGGCACCGGTGATCACGACGGTTCGCGGCGAGGCCATCGGCAAAACCCTATCGGCCATAATGAGCCGGTGCGTGCTCAGCCTTGGGCGGTCGACGGGCGGATCACCGTGCAGAAGCTCGAGGTCTTCTGCACCGTCGTCGAGCTCGACGGCGTCGGCCGCGCCGCCGAGCACCTGTTCCTGACGCAGCCGGTCGTGACGGCCCATCTGCGGACGCTGGGTCGTCAGCTCGGGGCGCCGCTGTTCGAGCGCGAGGGGCGCGGCCTGAAGCTGACCGAGGCCGGCGAGCGGGCCTACCGCTGGGCGCGCGAGGCGCTCGCTCGCGGTGCCGAGCTGCAACGCGATCTCGACGGGCTCGTCGACGGAAGCCAGGGCTCTGCGATCGTCGCCGCCGGGATGGCGGCCGGCACGTACATGCTGCCGCCGATCCTCGGGCGCTTCTGCCAGGAGTTCCCCGACGCGGCCGTCGCGCTCGAGGTCCTCAACCCTGAGCAGACCGAGGACGCGGTTCGGACGGGCGCCTGCGATTTCGCCGTGATGTTCACGCCCTTCAAGACGAGCGGAGCCGGCTTCGTCGTCGATCAACTCGGCTTCGAGGAGGTCATCGTCGTCGCCGCGGCCGACGGACCACCGCTCGCCGACCGCGTTACGCCCGAGGCGCTCGCCGCCGTGCGGTTCGTCAGCTCGCCCCGCGACCACGCTCGGCGAACGCTGATCGACGCGACCGCGGTCGCGGCCGGCCTCGAGCTCGGCCCCGTGAGCATCGAGCTCGGGCATCCCGAGGCGGAGAAGCGCGCCGTTCGCGAGGGCCTCGGCGTCGCCCTGCTGCCGCGCAGCGCGGTCGCCGACGAGCTGCGCTCGGGTCAGCTGCGCGTGATCGAGGTCGAGGGCGTGCGGATGATGGTCCCCGTCTACCTGCTGCGGCTCGCGGGCCGGCAGCTGTCGTCACTGCAGCAGGCGCTCTATGACGAGCTCCGAGGCGGGCTCGTCGAGGTGCTGGAGCCGGTCGCCGACGGCTGACGGTGCCGCCGAAGCAATGATTCGGCGGCGCGAAAGCGATGGTTCGCCCCGAGTTCCGGTGGTGTACTGCGTGGTCGCAAACGACGGAGGAGCAGCAATGCGGTTCTACGCATACCTCAACCCGCAGACACGCGGGCCCGAGGAGGACGCCGAGATCATCGAGTCGGTCTACGAGCAGGCGATCGCGGCGGATCGCGCCGGGTTCGCCGGGATCTGCCTGACCGACCACCACTTCAGCGACTACAACACGTACGGCAATCCGTTCATGTTCGGCGCGGCGCTGAGCCGCCAGCTCGAGCAGGCCTGGATCATCCTCACCGTCGCGGTGTTGCCGACGTACAACCCGATGCGGCTCGCGCAGGAGATCAACCTGCTCGACATCCTGACGAAGGGCCGCTCGATCGTCGCGTTGGGCGCGGGCGGCTCGCCGCTGGAGTTCGCCGGCCTCGGCCGCGACCCGGCGACGCGAGCGGAGCTGTTCGACCAGAACCTCGAGATCATGCTCGGCGCCTGGGCGGCCGACGTCGAGGCCGACGGCCCGTTCGCGTACGAGACGGCGCACGAGCACGGCGTCCTGCTGGGGCGGATCATGCCCGGCCCCTACCGCAAGCCTCACCCGATGCTCGCCCGCGGGGTCGTCTCCGACGGCAGCATGCTGGCGACGGCACGTCGTGGCTGGCCGATCTTCTTCGGCCGTACGAACGTCGAGCAGACGGCGACGCGCCTCGGCCTCTATCGCGCCGAGCTCGAGGCCAGCGGGCACAGCCAGGAGGTCATCGACGAGTGCCTGCGCTGGACGGCGACGCAGAAGACCGTCTACCTCGCGGAGACCGACGAGCTCGCGATGGAGCAGGCGCGGGAGCCGCTGGCGAATCTCGGCCGGCTGTCGAAGCGTGCGTTCCAGGCGGTCCAGCCCAACGACGCCGTCAAGGCGTCGTCGGAGGAGGAGACCAAGGCGCTGCTGGGGATCTCCGCCAACGATCGCGAAGCCTTCATCGAGGGCGCGACGATCATCGGCAGCCCCGAGACCGTCACCGCGCGGATCCAGGAGTACGCCGACGCGGGCGTCGAGAACCTCGCGCTGCACTTCACCTGGGGCTACAACGACCTTGACCGCGTCAAGCGGTCGTTCGAGCTGTTCACCGACGAGGTGATGCCGCGCTTCGCCGGCAGCCAGCAGGCGATCTCGGCCGGAGGCCTGTCATGACCGAGATGCCGGAGTGGTACCAGCGTTTCGAGCAGGCGATGCACGGCCACGTCGCTCCCGGCCAGCGGTTCGTGGCTGAGAAGGACCCCGAGTACATGGAGGCCTTCCTCGCCTTCACGACGAAGCTGTTCACACGCCCTGGCAACGAGATCTCGCCCGAGGTGCGCGAGGTCATCGTGATCGCGATCCAGGCCGCGCTGGGGGCCTGGGATCCCGTCCGCGGGCACACGCGGCGAGCGTTGGTCAACGGCGTCTCGCCGAAGATGATCCTCGAGGGCATGGAGATCGCCGCGATGGCGGCCGGTGTCGGCGCCCTGTTCGGCGGCGC
>DASRHW010000117.1:0-2803 GCA_035650375.1 Solirubrobacteraceae bacterium
AACCCTCGTCGAGATCTCGACCGACAAGGTCGACGCCGAGGTCCCCGCTCCCGTAACGGGCACGGTCGTCAAGCTGCACGCCGCCGAGGGCGACAACGTCGAGGTCGGCCAGCTGCTTGCCGAGATCGCCGTCGATGACGGCGCGCCGGGCGTTGTCGACGCCGGCGACGACGAGGGCGACGACGCCGGCGAGCTGATCGACATCGTCACGCCCGCGGGCGGCGAGTCGGTCACCGAGGGCACGATCCTCGAATGGGCCGTTGCGGTCGGCGACGTCGTCGAGGACGGCCAGACAATCGTGGAGATCTCGACCGACAAGGTCGACATGGAGCTTCCCGCGCCGTCGGCGGGCACGATCACCGAGATCGTCGCCGCCGAGGGCGAGACGGTCACCGTCGGCCAGGTGATCGCGCGGATGACCACATCGCGCGGCGCGAGCGCCGGTGCGAACGGCGCCTCGGCGAGCGCGCCGAGCGCCGCCGCGAGCGCACCGGCTCCGGCCGCCAACGGCTCCGCGAGCGCGACACCGGTCGCGGCACGCGTCGCCGCGAGCGAGGGCATCGACCTGGCAGCCGTCGCCGGCACCGGCCCGCGCGGGCGAATCACCAAGGACGACGTTCTCAACGCCGACGGCACGGCGCCGAGCGCGGCGACCAAGACCGCGATCAAGGGCGGCGCGGCGATGCTCGCGCGCTACATGGACGACAGCCTCACGGTGCCGACGGCGACCTCGTTCCGCACGATCACCGTGACGACGATGGACGGTCGCCGCAAGCAGCTCAAGGACGCCGGCGAGCGTGTCTCGTTCACCCACCTGATCGCCTACGCGATCGCGCTCGCCGTGCAGCAGGACATGCCGGTGATGGCCCACGCCTTCGAGCAGGTCGACGGCAAGCCGTTCCGCGTCGACGCCGACGCCGTCAACCTCGGCATCGCCGTCGACGTCGAGAAGAAGGACGGCAGCCGGACGCTGATGGTGCCGGTGATCCGCGACGCCGGCAGGATGACCTTCCAGGAGTTCAAGGCCGCGTTCGACGCGCTGATCGTCAAGGCGCGCGAGAACTCGCTGACCGCCGACGACCTCACCGGCGCGACCGTCTCGCTGACCAACCCCGGGGGCATCGGCACGATCGCGTCGGTGCCGCGGCTGATGGCCGGGCAGGGCACGATCGTCGCCACGGGCTCGATCGCCTACCCCGTCGGCCTGGCCGAGATCGGCGCCGCGATCGGCGCCGAGAAGGTCATGACGATGACCTCGACCTACGACCACCGGATCATCCAGGGCGCCGAATCGGGCCGCTTCCTGCAGACCGTCGAGGCCTACCTACAGGGCGAGAACAGCTTCTACGAAGGCGTCTTCTCCTCGCTCGGCGCGACGCTCGGCCCGGCGCCGCTGCCGCCCAAGCCCGCGGTCGCGGCGTCGACCGCCCCGGCCCCCACCGTCCCCGGCACGGTCGACGAAGCGCTGCTGCAGGCTGTGCAGGCCGCGACGTCGCTGCTGAAGGCCCACCGCACGCACGGGCATCTCGCTGCGCGGCTCGATCCGCTCGGCAGCGAGCCGGCCGGCGAGAGCTCGCTCGACCCGTCGTCGCTCGGCCTGACCGACGAGCTGATGCGGCGGATCCCGTCGAAGATCCTGCGCATGTACGTGCCGGGTGAGACGCTGGCCGACGCGCTGCCGCACCTGCGCGAGGTCTACTGCGGCACGATCGCCTACGAGATCGAGCACGTCGGCAGCCACCGCCAGCGGATGTGGCTGCGCGAGAAGATCGAGTCCGGCGCCTTCCGCGACCCGCTGACCGCCGACGAGCAGCGGACCCTGCTCAAGCGCCTGGTCGCCGTCGACGCGTTCGAGCGCTTCATGCACAAGGCGTACCTCGGCCAGAAGCAGTTCTCGATCGAGGGCCTCGACATGACCGTGCCGATGCTCGACGAGCTGATCAAGCTGTCGGGCACGAAGGGCACGTACGAGGTCGTCATCGGCATGGCACATCGCGGGCGACTCAGCGTGCTCGCGCACAACCTCGGCCGCCCCTACGAGACGATCTTCGCCGAGTTCGAGGGCACCTCGACGCTCGAGGCGATCACGACGATCCCGCAGGGCGGCACCGGCGACGTCAAGTACCACCACGGCGCGCAGGGCTCCTACGAGCTGCCGGACGGCTCGTCGATGGTCGTCAACCTCGAGTCGAACCCGTCGCACCTCGAGTACGTGCACCCGATCGTCGTCGGCGCCGCGCGCGCCGCGCAGACCTCGCGCAAGGGCCAGCACGCCGAGCGCGACACGAACGAGGCCGTGCCGATCGTGCTCCACGGAGACGCGGCGTTCCCCGGCCAAGGCGTCGTCGCCGAGTCGCTGAACCTGCAGGCGCTCGACGGCTACCAGGTCGGCGGCACGATCCACCTGATCCAGAACAACCAGGTCGGCTTCACGACCGACCCCGAGGACTCGCGCTCGACGCGCTGGGCGTCCGACCTTGCCAAGGGCTTCGACACGCCGATCATCCACGTCAACGCCGACGACGTCGCCGGCTGCATCACGGCGACGCGGCTCGCCTTCGCCTACCGCCAGGAGTTCGGCCACGACGTCGTCATCGACCTGATCGGCTACCGCCGCTTCGGCCACAACGAGGCCGACGAGCCGGCCTACACGCAGCCCGAGATGTACGCCGCGATCAAGACGAAGAAACGGCTGACAGAGCTCTTCTCCGAGCAGCTGATCGCAGCCGGCGTCGTCACCCAGGACGAGTTCGAGGCCGACCAGCAGGCGGTCTGGGACGAGTTGACGCGGCTGCACCAGGCG
>DASRHW010000118.1:0-31645 GCA_035650375.1 Solirubrobacteraceae bacterium
CTGCACTCACGTCTTGGGTAGTTCGTGCTCGCATCTCGCTTCCCCCCTTCCCTGTCTGTTGTCGTCCGAATCGTCCCTCGTACGGTGCCGGACCTCTGGTTGGATCAACCCTCGCGAATGCAGTTGGTTGCGGAGCATCTCGATCCCGTTCGCACACACCGGCCTGACGCTATGCGCGATCCCGGCCGGAAGTCGAGAAACACTGGTGAACAAGGAGCGTGATCGCGCCTTCTTCGCGATCGCCGACGCCGCCATGCCGGCGAGCACGCTCAAAATCGATTGAGCCGACTCGTCCATCCGTCCAGTTCGCTGCACGTTCGGCGTTTGGCGTCGAATTCCCAGGCATGGACCCCATCGCCGACCAGCCACCCCTGACCGAACAGGTCGGCGCGGTGCTTTCGGCGATCGCCAACGAGCCCGACCCGCTCGGCCTGCGTCTCAACGACGTGGCTTCGATCACCGGGCTTCCGACGGGCCACGTCGGCCGTCACCTCCGGACGCTCGAGAACGATCGCCTGGTCGGCTTCGGCGCCGGCCGCTGGCGCGTGACGCTGCGCGGCCGCCGGGTCGCAAGCGGGCTGCCGGCCCCGCAGCGGCCACTCATCGCCTAGCTCCGCCGGATTCCCTTCCTGCGCAGGAATTTCTCGGCGCCGCCGCGGTCGGGGACCGCTTTCATTTGTGAAGTTGAGCAGAAGAGACTGAGATCATCTATACTGTTGCTCAGGCAACTAAAGGAGTTCCATGTCTCGCCTTCTGCTGATCCCCCTCGATGACACCGTCGTCTTCCCGACGATGGACCTGACGCTCCCGATCGATGTCGGCGACGCCGAGCGCGTGCTGCTTGTTCCGCGCCATGACGGCGACTACGCGTCCGTCGGCACCGTCGCACGCGTCATCGAGACAGTACGGCTCCCCGGCGGCATCCGCGGAGCCCAGCTCGAGGGCGTCGCTCGCGGCATCGCGGGCGCGGCCGAGACCGGCGCCGACGGGCAGCTGCGCGTCGAGGTCACCGAGCGCGTCGACGACGTCCCCCGCGACGGGCGCACGCGCGGGCTCGAACGCGAGTACCGCGCCGTCGTCGAGGAGATCCTCGAGCTGCGCGACGCCGACGACCGCATCGGCGCATTCCTGCGCTCGATCGTCGAGCCGGGCGCGCTCGCCGACACCTCCGGCTTCTCACCCGACCTGACCTTCGAGCAGAAGGTCGTGCTGCTCGAGACGCTCGACGTCACGGAGCGGCTCGAGACGGCGCTCGGGTTCCAGCGCGAGCGGCTCGCACAGCTGCAGGTGCGCAAGCGGATCCGTGAGGACGTCGAGTCTGGCGCGGCCAAGCAGCAGCGTGAGTACTTCCTGCGCAAGCAGATGGATTCGATCCGGCGCGAGCTCGGCGAGGACGAGGCGTCCGTCGCCGACGAGTACCGCACGAAGATCGACGAGGCCGGCATGCCCGACGCCGTGCGCGAGCAGGCCGAGCGCGAGCTCGCCCGGCTCGAGCGGATGGGCGAAGGCGGCTCGGGCGAGGGCCAGACGATCCGCACCTACCTCGACTGGCTGGTCGCGGTCCCGTGGGGCAAGCGCAGCGAGGAGCGCAACGACCCGGTCCACACCCGGGCGGTGCTCGACTCCGACCACGCGGGCCTCGACGACGTCAAGGACCGGATCGTCGAGTACGTGGCGGTGCGCAAGCTGCGCGACGAGCGGCACCTCGAAGCCGACCCGAGGGCCGGCGCCATCCTGACACTGATCGGGCCCCCCGGAACCGGCAAGACATCGATCGGCGAATCGATCGCGCGCTCGATGGGGCGCGAGTTCGTCCGGATCTCGCTCGGCGGCATCCGCGACGAGGCGGAGATTCGCGGCCACCGCCGGACCTACATCGGCGCACTGCCCGGGCGACTCGTCCGTGCGCTGCGTGACGCCGGGACGATGAACCCGGTGATCCTGCTCGACGAGGTCGACAAGGTCGGCGCCGATTGGCGCGGGGACCCGTCGTCGGCGCTGCTCGAGGTGCTCGACCCGGCGCAGAACTCGACGTTCCGTGACCACTACCTCGACGTCGAGGTCGACCTCAGCCAGGTCGTCTTCATCGCCACCGCCAACCAGGCCGACACGATCCCCGGCCCGCTGCTCGACCGCATGGAGGTCATTCCCTTCGACGGCTACACGGTCGACGAGAAGGTCGCGATCGCTCGCGACTACCTGTGGCCGCGCCAGCGCGAACGCAACGGGTTGCTCGCCGGCGAGGTCAGCGTGTCCGACGATGTGCTGCACCTGGTCGTCAGCGAGTACACGCGCGAGGCCGGCGTCCGCCAGCTCGAGCGTGAGCTGGGGAAGGTCCTCAGGAAGTCGGCGACGGCGATCGCTTCACGGACCGGCGAAGACGCCGACGGGCCCGTGGAGATCACCGTCGACGCCGTCCGCGACGCGCTCGGCCGCCAGAAGGTCTACCAGGAGGCGGCCGCGCGTACCGCGGTGCCCGGCGTGGCGACAGGGCTGGCGGTGACTGGCACCGGCGGTGACGTCCTCTTCATCGAGGCCAACCGCGTCCATGTCCGCAACGGCTCGAACGCGCTGACGCTGACCGGTCAGCTCGGTGACGTGATGAAGGAGTCGGCACGGATCGCGCTGACGTACGTGCGAGCCCATGCCGACGAGCTCGGCATCGACGAGTCGGTGTTCGAGGAAAGCGAGTTCCACGTCCACGTGCCGGCCGGGGCGATCCCCAAGGACGGCCCGAGCGCGGGCATCACGATGACGACGGCGCTCGCCTCATTGCTGACCGGACGGCCGGTTCGCCACACCGTCGGAATGACCGGCGAGGTGACGCTGCAGGGACGAGTGCTGCCGATCGGCGGCCTGAAGCAGAAGGTGCTCGCGGCGCACGCGGCCGGCCTGACCGACGTCGTGCTTCCGGAGCGCAACCGCGGCGACCTCGACGACGTACCCGAGGACGTCCGTGAGGCGATGTCGTTTCACCCCGTGATGACGCTCGCCGAAGTGCTCGAGCTGGCGCTGGAGCCGGCTCCGGCGCAGGCCGTGAAGAGCTGATCACCGCTGCGGCCGCGCCCCCAGGCGCGGCCGCAGCCGTAGGATCCGGCGATGGAGCGGCTGCGTACGGACCACGAGCAGGAGGGCGCCCGCCTGATGCTCGCCGTGGGCGTTCTCGTGATCGTGCTGGTGGCGATCACGGACGTCGCCTCCGGGAGCAGCGTCAGCCTGATCGGCTACCTGATCCTCGGGCCGCTGATCGCCGCCACGAGGGCACGCCCGCGCGATGTCGCGGTGCTCGTCGTGGTCGCGCTTGCGGCCGCGCTTCCGCTCGCGGCGACGAACGACGTGTTCTTCGAGCTGCGTCACTTCATCGGCCTCGGCCTGATCGTCATCGTCGGCGTGATCTCGGTGCTGCTCGCCGGCGCGCTCGGCGACCTGCGCAAGACGCGCGCACGCGAAGCGGAGGCCCACGAGCGACTGGCGCTGCTCGATCGCTCGAGCAGGCTGATCGCGGCGCCGTTCAACGTCGCGACGCGACTCGAGGAGCTGACGCGGCTTCCGATCCCCGACCTCGCCGCGCTCTGCGTCGTCGACCTGCTCAACGACGACGGCTCGATCGGCGGCGTCGTCGTCAGTGCCGCCGACCCAAGCCATGCCGACGCACTGCGCGAGATGCGAGCGCGCTTCCCGCTCGACCCCGACGGCCCCCACCCCGCCGCCGTCGTACTCCGCACTGGGTCGGCACAGCTGCTGCCGCAGCTCGACGACGACGCGCTGGCGTCGTTCGCGACCGATTCCGAACACGCGCGGCTGATCACCCAGATGCAGTACGGCTCGGCGGTGGTGGCACCGCTGATCGCCCGCGGCCGCCGCCTCGGCGTGATGTCGCTGATCCGCTTCCGCTCGCAGCGTTCGTTCAACGAGGCCGACTTCGCCGTCGTCACCGACCTCGCGGCCAGGGCCTCGGTGGCGGTCGACAACGCGCGGCTGTTCGACGACCTCCGCGACACCGAGGGACGGCTCGACGCGATCCTGTCGGTCGTCGCCGAGGCGGTGACGGTCCAGGATCGCGACGGCCAGCTCGTCTACGTGAACGAGGCGGCGCAGCGGCTGCTGGGCAGCGGTGGATCCGACGACCTGCTCGCGCAGAGCCCGCATGCGATCCTCGCTCGCTACGAGATGTTCGACGAGCACGGCGAGCCGCTCGACGTCGAGCGCTTGCCGGGCCGCGCCGCGCTGCGCGGCGAGGACCCGCAGCCGCTCGTCATCCGCTGGATCAACCGCGAGACCGGCCACGAGCGGTGGACGCTCGTCAAGGCATCGGCCGTGCGCGACGAGGACGGCACGCCGATGCTGGCCGTCAACATCATCGAGGACGTCACCGACGAACGGCGGCAGGCACAGCGTTCGGCGCTGCTCGCCGAGGCATCCGGGCAGATGGCCTCGGCAGCCGAGTTCGAGATCGGGCTCGCACGCGTCGCCGCGATGCTCGTGCCGCGTGTCAGCGACGCGTGCACGATCTCGCTCGTGGACGAGCGCGACGAGCTCGAGGCGATCGCCTTCGTCCCCTACGACATGGGGGTGGCACCCGAAACCGCACAGGTCCTCGCGACGGCGCACCCGGTCCTGCGTGCGGACGGCACGGTGATCGTCGCCCCACTGCTCGGGGCAGAGGGCGCGATCGGAATCCTGACACTGTCGCTGCACGACACGCTGCGGCGCTTCGGCGCCAGCGATCTGGTGCTCGCGGATGAGCTGGGCAATCGTGTCGGGCTCGCCGTCGAGCACGCCCGTGTCCACCGCGAGCGCACCCACATCGCGACGACGCTGCAGCGCAGCCTGCTGCCACCGCGACTGCCGGAGATCGCCGGCGTGAGCATCGCGGCCCGGTTCCGCGCCGCGGGGGCGAGCAACCAGGTCGGTGGCGACTTCTACGACGTGTTCGACGTCGACGGCGGTTGGATCGTCGTCATCGGCGACGTCACCGGCAAGGGCGCCGACGCGGCAGCGATCACCGCGCTCGCGCGCTACACGGTGCGCACCGCCGCCCACTACGAGCCCGGCCCGTGCAACATCCTCGACCGGCTCAACGAGGCGCTGCTGCGCGAGGCGGGCGAACGGCGGAGGCTCTGCACGGCGATCTGCCTGCGGATCGAGGACAACGCTGGACGCCATCCGATCCGCGTGACGCTCGCCTGCGCCGGGCATCCGCCCCCCTACCTGCTCCGCGACGATGAGGTCTCGGAGCTCTCGACGCCGGGCCCGCTGCTCGGCGCGTTCGACGACGCGAGCTGGCGCGAGATCAGGCTCGAGATCGGCTCCGGCGAGAGCCTCGTGCTCTACACCGACGGCGTCACGGACGCCCACGGCGCCGGCGCCGAGCGATTCGGCTACGAGCGGCTGCGGTCGGTGCTCGGGCGCGTCGTCCGGCACGGCGCCGACGGCGTCGCCGCGGCGGTCGATGACGCCATCGCGGAGTTCCAGGAGGGGCCGCAGCGCGACGATGTCGCGCTGCTCGTGCTCAGCGCCGTGCGCGGCGGAGTGCGCGACGAGCGGCTGGACTCGCCGGTCGGCGACGACGCCGAGGACCGGACAGTTCGCGCGTCAAACTGAGGCCGCCGACACCGGCTCGGCGGATTCGGCCGTGACGGCCGGCGGCGGATCCGCCGGATCGCCGGCGACCGGACTCGGAGCGAGCCGGCCCGCCGCCACGGCCGACCACACGACGCTCATCCACGTCAGCGTCGCGAGCACGACGTGCACCCAGACGAGCTCCGCTGGAAGCTCGTTCTGGTACTGAACGAAGCCGATCACACCCTGCGTCGCGATCAGGAGGCAGAGGGCGGTCAGCGCGCGCCGCAGCGGCGTGCCGGCCCGCTCGCGGCGCGCGTAGAACCAGAGGCCGAGGGCGCCGAGGCCGAGCAGTGTCGAGAAGCGCCCGTGCCAGTGGATCGTCCAATCGAGCGTGTCGCCGCCCTGGAAAGAGAGCCGCGTGACGACCTCCCCCGTTCCGCTCGCGCCCGGGTGCGGGCCCGACGCCGTCGCGAGGGTTCCGAGAAACAGCACCCAGGCCGCGAACGGCAACAAGGCCCGCGTCGCCAACACGACGCGACGCGATTCGGTCGGCGCGCGGTCGGGCTCGTGCGAGGCACGCCAGGCGAGCGCGATCGCGGCCGCGAGGATCGCCTGGCTCGTCAGGAAGTGTGCCATTACCCAGCCGGGCGCCAGGCCGTAGAGGACCGAAAGGCCGCCGAGCACGATCTGGCAGATGACGCCGAGCGGCAGCAGCGCGCCGAGGATCGCCAGGTCACGGCGAAACGGCCGGCGCAGGAACGCACCGAGGGCGGCGAGCATCGCGAGCACGGAGACGACGCCGGTGACAAGCCGGTTGCCGTACTCGATCCAGGCATGGGTATCGAGCTCGGTCGTCACGAGATGACCGCGGCACTCGGGCCACGTCGGGCAGCCGAGACCGGAGCCGGTCAGGCGCACGGCAGCGCCGCTGAAGACGATCAGCGCCAGGATCGCGAGGGCCGCAGTGGCGATTCGGGCGTACCACTGTGGCCCGATGCGGGGAAGCCGCGCGAGCATGCCAGCGCCGGATTCTAGGCGAGGCCGGTGTTCAGGCTCACCACCGGCGTCGCGCTCGGCCGCGCGAAAACACACGTCACAGGGGCGAACGCTCAACGACTAGTGACTAAGCGCCAAAAGCTTTGCATCTAGGAGACCTCATGCCCCGCTCCCTTTCGCTCGCCGTGACCCTGTCGATCCTCGCCCTCGCGCTGATCCCATCGCTGGCACACGGTGCGGTCTATACGCAGCACATCTGCAAGCTGCCCGACGGGACGCCGATCGGCGCAGAGGGATTCACGGGATACGCCGTTGGTACATCGTCGGCGTGGGGAAACGGTTGCCTCAGTGGCAACCCCCTTTTCGCATCCCTCCCGGGAACCTCGACGAGCTGGACGTATGCGGGCCTGACGTATTACGCACCATCGAATACCGCGGTCGTCGGAGTTCGAGTTACGAGGGATACGGCAGATATCGGGCAGCCAGGCAACGCGGCATATACGTTCGTTGACACGACCGACGAGTGCCAGCCCATCACATGCCCGAACGGCATTAGTGGCGGTACGTTCACGTGGAGCGGGACAACTGCGTTTATCGACTTCCATGTCGAGTGCCCCGTCTCTGGCTGCAGCGCCCCAGGCCCGCGTCCCACGATCAACCTCAGGCGCCTCGAGATCGACCTCAACGACGCGGCCGTGCCGCAGATCGGCACGCCCCCGTCCACGGGCCTGTTCGACACGTCGCGCAGCCTGCACGGCACGGAGGCGGTCGCCTTCAGCGCCAGCGACGCCGGCGGCGGCGTCTCGAGCGCGAGCCTCGTCGTCGACGGCGTCGAGCGTGACCGGCGCGTGCTCGACGCCAACAACGGCGGTTGCCAGCGGCCCTACAGCCTCAGCGTTCCGTGCAAGCCGAACGTGTCGGCCTCCTACGGGTTTGACACGACCGCGCTCGCCGACGGCCGTCACGACGTGACGCTGCAGGTCCGTGACGCGACCGAGGTCAACCAGGCCACGTACGGCCCGATCTCGATCACGGTCGACAACACGCCCGCGCTTCCCGACGTCGCGGTGGACGGCATCGGCGGTGGCGGCGGCGCGAACGGCGGCGGCGGAATCAGCCAGGCACTCGCCTCCCTCCCGCACACCAACGGCACGACCGCCGACCCGCTCGCCCGGCTCAGCGGCACCGGCGGCACGCGGACGCTGCGCTTCGGCAGCGCGACGATCCTGCGTGGGCGCCTCAACGGCCGCGACGGCCGCCCGATCGGCCACGCGCGCCTCGACGTCCTGGCGAAGGTCCGCAAACCCGGAGCGAAGCGCGTACAGATCGGCCACCCGACCACGGCCGCGGACGGCAGCTACAGCTTCCGGCTCGCGGCGGGCCCGAGCCGCGACGTGACGATCGGCTACCGCGCCCACACGGGCGATCGCGCGTACACGGCGACACTGCGGACGGTGGTCCTCGTCCGTGCCGGGGTGCGCCTGCGCCGCAGCGCGACGCGGCTTCGCAACGGCACGACGCTGACGCTGACGGCCGACGTGCTCGGCACGCAGGTCAAGGCGCGCGCGGCGACGATCGCTTTCCAGGTGAAGGTCGGTAGCCGCTGGCGGACGTTCGCCGCGAGCTCGATCGATGCCCACCGGCGCGCGACGATCCGGCACCGCTTCCGCTACACGAAGGCGGCGACGACGTACCGCTTCCGCGCGCGGACGATCCGGACCGCGAGCTTCCCCTACGTCACCGGCGTCTCGCCGGCGACGAGCGTCGTCGTCGTGCCCTAGGAGCCGATCCCCGCCCCTCCGGCGTATACAAACGGCAGCTCCGCGGCTATCTCGGCCAGCCGCGGGGCCTGCCGGTCGCGCTCGGAGACCTGCAGCTCCTCCTGGGGCAGGAGCCAGTCGATCGCGACGTCGGGGTCATCCCAGGCGAAGCCGGCCTCGACATCCGGGGCGTAGTAGGCGTCCTGCATGTACAGCACGTCTGCGATCTCCGACGTGACGACAAAACCGTGCGCGAAGCCGATCGGCACGTAGAGCATCCGCATGTTGTCGTCGGACAGCTCGAACGCCTCCCACTCGCCGTAGGTCGGCGAACCGCGTCGGATGTCGACGAGGACGTCGACGATCGTCCCGCGGGCGCAGCGAACGAGCTTGGAGACCCCGCGCCCGACGTGGAAGTGCATCCCACGGACGACACCACGGCTCGAGCGCGAGTGGTTGTCCTGGATCATCTCCTCGGCGATCCCGAGCTTCGCGAGCTCGTTGCGCCGATACGTCTCGGCGAAGAACCCACGGTGATCGCCGAATACCGCCGGCTCGATCAGCAAGGGGCCGTCGATGCGGCTGGGGAGAACGCTGAAGGGCACCGGGCCGCAGACTAGCCTTACCGCCGTGTCGGCGACTCCGCAGCGGCCTGCCGTCGTCGTCGACGGCGTCTCGAAGACGTTCCGGCTGCCGAACGAGCAGGTCCACACGCTCAAGGAGAAGGCGCTCCACCCCTTTCGCAGGGCCGGATCGGCGCCACTGGAGGCGCTGCGTGACGTGTCGCTGTCCGTCGCTCCCGGCGAGTTCTTCGGCATCGTCGGGCGCAATGGGTCGGGCAAGTCGACGCTTCTGAAGTGCCTAGCGGGCATCTACGCCGTCGACAACGGCGCGATCTACGTCGACGGCCGACTGTCGACGTTCATCGAGCTCGGCGTCGGCTTCAACCCGGACCTTCCCGCGCGTGACAACGTGCAGCTCAACGCGACGATGCTCGGCCTGTCGCCGCGTGAGGCGGCCCGCCGCTTCGACGAGATCATCGATTTCGCCGAGCTGCGCGACTTCACGGACCTGAAGCTGAAGAACTACTCCTCCGGCATGGAGGTGCGGCTCGCGTTCAGCGTGATGATCCAGGTCGACGCCGACATCCTGTTGATCGACGAGGTGCTCGCCGTCGGCGACGCCGCGTTTCAGCAGAAGTGCTTTGACGAGTTCGCGCGGATCCGCGACAGCGGCCGCACCGTGTTGCTGGTCACGCATGACATGAGCGCCGTGCAGAGGTTCTGCGACCGAGCGATGCTGCTCGAGCGCGGCCGCGTCGTCGAGCACGGCGACCCGGAGCGCGTCGGCACGCGCTACCTCGAGCTCAACTTCTCCGAGAAGGCCCGCTCGGAGACGTCGCGCGACGCCGACGCCGAGATCCGCTTCGGCGACGGGCGCGCGACGATCGAGGAGGCGTGGTTCGAGGACCACGCAGGCGCCCGCACCGAGCACCTCGTCACCGGTGAGCACGTCGCCTTCGCCGCCCGCGTCCGCTTCGCCGACGACGTCGACGACCCGCTGTTCGGGGTCAACCTCGTCAACGACCGCCACCTGCCGATGCTGAGCGCGTCCAATCTCTGGATCGACCCCCACCCGGGCCGATTCCATGCCGGCGAGGAGATCGTCTACCGGATCAGCTTCGTCAACCTGCTCGCGGCCGGCCGCTACCACGCGACGCCGGCGGTCGCGCGGCAGGCGTCGGGCGGCGCGGCGTGGATCGATCGCCGCGAGCGCTTCGCGACCGTCGTAGTCACCGGCACCCGCGGTTCCGACGCTCTTGTCGAGCTCCCATACGAGATCGCGATCGAGCGATGAGCATGATCGACACGTCGGACCTCGGACGGCCGATCAAGGGTCCGAGCGCGCTCGGCAGCGACCCGCGCCGCTTCTGGCACCTGACGCAGACGATGGCCGTGATGGACTTCAAGCTGCGCTTCTTCGGCTCGGCGCTTGGCTACGTCTGGCAGCTGATGCGGCCGCTGCTGCTGTTCGGCGTGCTCTACATGCTGTTCGCGGTCGTCCTCAAGCTCGACGACGCGCCGTACTACCCAGAGGCGCTGCTGCTCGGCCTCGTGCTGTTCACGTTCTTCGCCGACTCGACCCGCGGCGCCGTCGGCTCGCTCGTCGCGCGCGAGTCGCTGGTGCGCAAGATCGAGTTCCCGCGGCTCGCGGTCCCGCTGTCGGTCGTCCTGACCGCGCTGTTCAACCTCGGCCTGAACCTGCTTCCGGTGTTCGTCTTCCTGCTGGTCGACGGCGGCACGCCACGCTGGACGTGGCTCGAGCTGCCGTTCCTGATCCTGCTGCTCGCCGCGCTCGGCACCGGCCTGGCGATGCTGCTGTCGTCGCTGTTCGTCCGCTACCGCGACATCGACCCGATCTGGGAGATCGTGATGCAGCTGCTGTTCTACGCGTCGCCGATCTTCTACGTGATCCAGACCGTCCAGGACCACAGCGAGTCGCTCGCGAAGGCGTTCATGTACAGCCCGTTCGCGGCGATCATCCAGCAGGCTCGCCACGCGATGCTCGGTCCGGGACACCCGAGCGCCGCCAACGTCATGGGCTCCGACGTGCTGCTGCTCGTGCCCGCCGGGATCTGCGTCGCCGTGCTCGTGCTCGGCTACGTCGTGTTCGACCGCCGGGCGCCGCTGATCGCCGAAGAGCTCTAGCGGTCGGCCGCGAGCTCGCGCAGCAGGTCGCCGAGAATCCGCGGCCAGACGACGGAGGCGCGAAAAAGCTCCGCCTTCGCGCGCCCGCGGAGCCGGACGCGCTGGTAAGCGTCGGGGCGGCGACGCAGCTGGTGCAGCACCGTCCCCATCTCGTGCTGAGCATCGACGGCGATGAAGTCGATGCCCGGCTCGAGACCGTGCAGCGGCGCGATCGGCTCGCTGATCACGAGGTGTCCCGCTGCGAGATGCATCGGCAGCGCCGAGCCGAAGCGCGGGTACGGGTCTGGATGGACGTTGAGGGCAATGTCGGCCGCGGCCAAAACCCTGACCAGTCGGTCTCCGTGCAGACCGTGGGCGTAGTGCAGCAGGTCAAACTCGTGCTTCGGCGTCATCAGCCACGCCTCGCGGTGTTCCGTCGAGCGGCCGACAAAGAGGATCCGGGCGTCTGCGCGGGCCAATCCGACCGGGGCGAAGAGCGCGTCGGAGACCGGCAGCGGCCGTGAGCGCCAGAACGGCGACGTGCCCTCTGCCGCGAGCGGATCGACGCAGAGCACGCGGTCGAAGCCCGCGTAGTCGGCGCTGCGCTGGGCCGCGACGCGTGCTGCCAGTTCGGGCGGGTCGAAGCCCGTGACCGTCCTCCGTGGCAGCGGTTCCGTGACCCACGCCAACGTGACGGCGACAAGATCGCCGAACAAGCCTGGAGGCAGCCGCTGGGGATTGAACACGACCACCACGTGCGGAGCGAAGCCGGCGAGAATCTCGCGCGATTCGTCACCGTCGTCGCGGAGCCCGACGTACAGCGGAACCAGCGTTCGCGCGCTCGCCGGCGGCAGCGTCAGCTCATCGCGCGACGCGTTGCCGACGAACGCGACGCGCAGCGGCTCGCCGTCCTCGGGGAGCGGATAGTGCACCATGCTGCGCTCGACTCCGGCGAAGACATCGGGAACCGGAAGCGGCGTCGGCTGGAGGGCTGGGGATATGGCCACGACCGCAGCGTAAATACGATGGCGGCGTGCGCGTCGCCTTCCTGACTCAGGACCTGCAGCTCTCAGGCGGCGTCGGCGTCGTCGTCGAGCACGCGCGGCAGCTCGCAGCCCACCACGACTTTGATGTCACGCTCGTCGTGACGCGGCGCCGCGACGACACGGATTGGACCTTTCGCGGGCTCGAGCACCTGCACGTCGTTGACCTTGCGGTCGCGCGTCACCAGCCGCGGTTCGACATCGCCGTCTCCACATGGTGGGAGACGACAGATGCGCTGTTCGAGCTCGACGCCGAGCGGTACGCGAGCTTTGTGCAGTCGCTCGAGGACCGTTTCTACGGACCCAGCGACGTTCAGCGAATGCACGCCGCGCTAGCGCAGGATATGCCCGTGCGCCACATCACCGAGGCGACCTGGATCGCCGAGGCGCTCGACGCGCTGCACGACGGCGCGGCGCCGACGATCGTCGTCCGCAACGGAATCGACAAGGACATCTTCGCGCCCGTCGACGCGCCCCCCGAGCATCCCGATGGGCCACTGCGGATCCTGATCGAAGGAAGCCCGGCGATCGGCTTCAAGGGCGTCGACGCCGCGGTCGCCGCTGCCGCCGCGATGTCAGAGGAGCGCCACGTGACCCTCGTCAGCCCGGACGGCGCGAGCGTCGAGGGCGTCGACGTCGCCCTCGGCCCGCTCAGCCACGGTGAGATGGCCGGCCTCTACGGCCAGGTCGACGTGCTGCTCAAGCTGAGCCGGGTCGAGGGCATGTTCGGCCCACCACTTGAGGCGTTTCATCGCGGCGCGACGTGCGTCGTCACGCCCGTGACCGGTCACGAGGAGTACGTCGTGCACGGCGTCAACGGCCTCCTCGTCGACTTCGACGACACAACCGGTACCGCCGCCGCGCTCGATCTCCTTGCGCGCGACCGCCGCTATCTGTCCTACCTCCGCCGGAACGCGGTCGCAACCGCGCACGCCTGGCCGTCGTGGCGCGACCAAGGAGCGGAGATGGCCGCCGCGCTACGCGCCGTTCGCGACGAGCCGCCGCCGTCGCTGCGGCCACTCTCGCGACGTCTCGTCCGCGACATCGCCGCCACCCAGGCAGACGCCGAGCGCTGGCAGCTCGAGCGTGCCGCGTCGATCGCGGTGCTCGAAGAGGTCCAGCAGACGACCGCCTACCGGCTCGGAATCGCCCTGCGCCGGATCGCGCTCGTAGCGCTGCGACCGGCGCGCGGGCTCAGCCGCCGCTTACGCCGCAGCTGAGCGGTGCGTGCCAAAGACGCGTAGGTCGCGCAGCAGATCCTCGGCGACGTTCGGCCAGACGCGTGACGCACGGTAGCCCTCGGCCTTGCGCCGGCCGCGGACGCGGATCCGGTGGTGCATGTTCGGGAAGCGGCGCACGTTCTCGAGCATGAAGGCGAGGTCGTCGGCACGCTCGAACTCGAGGTAGTCGATCCCCGGCTCGAGGCCGTGGGTCGGCGACAGCGTCTCGCTGAGCACGAGGTGACCGGCCGCGAGGTGCAGGCAGACGCGGTTCTCGAACGACGGATAGGGCTCGTTGTGGATGTTGATCGCGACGTCGTGCTCGCGCATCAGCTGCTCGAAATCGCCGGCGCCGACGCCGAAGGCGACGTGCAGCAGGTCGAGCTCGGCCTTCGGACGCTCGAGGAAGTGCTCGCGATGCGGCGTCGAGCGGCCGACGAAGAACGCGTGCGGCGCGCCCTGCATCCTCCGTGCGGGCGCGTAGAAGCGGTCGGCGACGGGAAGCGGCAGCGACCGCCAGACCGGAAAGAACTCGTCGGCGGTCGGCACGATCAGCGGGTCGAAGGCAACGATGCGGTCGACGTTCTCGCGGTCGATCCCGCGAAGATCGGCGCGGCGGCGGCGGAGATCCGGGTGCGCCCCGCGGCGGGTGCGCGGAATCGGCTCGGTGAGGAAGCCAAGGACGGCGACGCGCAGGTCGGCGAAGACGCCGTGCGGCAGGATCTCGGGGCGAAACACGACGACGACGTGCGGCCTGTGCGCATCGACCTCGGCGCGCATCGCCTCGGCGTCGGCGCCGGAGCGAAACTCGATGAACGCCGGCGTCGCGCGGGCGCTGCGGTCGTGCAGCGCGCAGGCGTCGAAGAACGTCCCCTGCCCGACGAAGGCGATCCGCGCCGGTTCGCCGACCCGCGGCTGTGGATACGGCGGCGCGTCGAGCGGCGACGGACGGCGGAACACGGAGGCGGCCGGAGGCACCCTGGCAGGGTACGCTGCCCGCGTGCCCGAGTGGCAGGAGCGGTTGACCCGCGACACGCATCCGACGATCCGCATTGAGCACGAGCTCCGCTACCGGTTGACGGCGCCGCTGGTCCGTGGCGCGGCCACCTGGTGCGACCTCGGCTGCGGCACCGGTGTCGCAGCCGCGGCGGCGCTGGGCGACGCCCGTGCCGCGCGCGTGGTGCTCGTCGACCTCGAGCCCGATGCGGCCGCGCAGGCGGTCGCCGAGCTCGGCGCCGCCCGTGCCGAGACGCTGACCGCCGACCTCTCCGACGAGACCGACCTGGCCAGCCTGCGGGAGCTGCTGCTGCGCGCGGACGGCGGCGGCGTGATCTCCTGCTTCGAGGTCGTCGAGCACCTACGCACGTTCGTGCCGCTGCTCGAGCTGCTGATCGACCTCGCCGGAGAGCACGACTACACCACCGTGCTGTCGGTCCCCAACGACGCCTTCGGCACGATCGAGAACCCGTATCACCTGACGATGTGGGGCGAAGGCGCGCTCGAGGAGCTGCGACGGATGCTGCCGCGCGACCACGTCGCCGCCGCGCAGGTGCCGGTCAGCGGCTCGGCGTTCGTGATCGACGGAAGCGCCGGCGACAACTCTGCACTGACGGTCGCGCAGCGGCCCTCCCCCGTCGCATCGCACTTCATCGTCGCCTTCGGGCCGCGTGCCGCCGAGCTTCGCGGCGTCGCAGCCGCCGAGATGACCGACCTCGAGGGTCAGCGCAACTGGGAGCGGCAGCGCGAGGCGAACCTTGCATTCCACGAGGAGGAGCTGGCCGAGCTGCGCGACTACGTGCACGACCTCGAGCGCCGGCTCGACGCGGGTGCGTCCGGCGACGACGCGTGAGGGTCGCCTTCGTCGTCAACGACCTCCAGCTGTCCGGCGGCGTCGGCGTCGTCGTCCAGCACGCCCGCCAGCTCGTGAGCCGTCACGGCTTCGAGGTCGAGCTCGTCCTCGCGCGTGAGCAGGACGAGCCCGACTGGCGCTATCCGGGCCTCGAGGACGTCCCGGTGCGCGCGATGCCGAGCGCCCGCGGCGAGCGCTACGACATCGTCGTCGCGACCTGGTGGGAGACGGTCGCGGCGAGCCTCGAGCTCGATGCGCGCCGCCACGCGTACTTCGTCCAGTCGCTCGAGGACCGCTTCTACCGCCCCGACCAGCCCGACCGGCTCGGCGCGGCGCTGACCCACGACCTGCCGCTGCATGTGATCACCGAAGCGCGCTGGATCGCGGACACGCTCGACGAGCTGTACCCCGAGCGCAGATGCCTGCTGGTTCGCAACGGGGTCGACAAGGCCGTCTTCGCCCCGCTCGAGACGGCGCCGATCCGCCGCACCGAGCCGCTGCGGATCCTCGTCGAGGGCGATGCCGACGTGTGGTTTAAGGGCGTCGGCGAGGCGGTCGCGGCGACGCGCGCGATGACCGCGCCGCGCCACGTCACGCTCGTCTCGCGGTCGGGAGCCGCGCTCGACGGCGTCGACCGGGCGCTCGGGCGCCAGACGGCCGAGCAGATGTCCGCCCTCTACGCCGAGAGCGACGTCGTGCTCAAGCTCAGTCGCGTCGAAGGGATGTTCGGACCGCCGCTCGAGGGTTTCCACCGGGGCGCGACGTGCGTCGTGACCGCGGTGACGGGCCACGAGGAGTACGTCGAGCACGGCTTCAACGGCCTCATCGTCGAGTGGGACGACGAGCGCGGCACGGCGCGCGCGCTCGACACGCTCGCGACCGACCGTGCCCTGCTGCACCTGCTGCGCGCCAACGCGCTGCAGACCGCGCGCGCGTGGCCGTCGTGGGAACAGGCCGGGACGATGATGGCCGGGGCGCTGCACGCGCTCGCGCGAGCACCCGAGGCGGCGCCGCTGGACGGCGCGGCGGCAGCGCTCGCGACCGCGCGAGCGGCGATTGAGTCGCAGGCGATGCGCGTCGCCGAGCGCGACCGCCTGCGCTACCGCGTCGCCGGGCTCGCTGCTTTCGAGCGCGTGATCGAGCGGCCGCCGCTGCGCTGGATCGCCGCCGGCCCACGGGCATTGTGGAGCGCTGCCAGGCGGGCGAAGGCGAGGCGCCGGCGATGAGCTGGCGACGCCGGGGCCGGCAGCCCGCTACGAGCGTCGCCGCGGCGCCGATCGGCCGGCCGGCGGCGCAGGCGCCGGCACCGCTGGTGGCCGAGGCGCCTGCCGGCGACGGGCCGCTGCGGATCGCGGTCGTCGTGCCGGCGTTTCGCCGCGGCAGCGGCGGCCATACGACGATCGCCAACCTCGTCCGCGGCCTCGAGGCGCGCGGGCACCGGCTGTCGCTGTGGATCGACGACCCGGCGAAGGCATCCGGCGGCGCCGGCGCCTTCCGTTCGATGTTCGGACCGTTCGCGGCACCCGTCGCCGACGATCTCTCCGCGTTCTCAGGCGCCGACGTCGCACTGGCGACCGGGTGGCAGACGGTGCCGTCCGTGCTCGGGCTCCGTGGCTGCGGGGCGCGCGCGTACCTGGTCCAGGACCACGAGCCGGAGTTCTACGGCGCCTCGGTCGAGCGCCTGTGGGCCGAGGACAGCTATCGCCACGGACTGCACTGCGTCACCGCCGGGCAGTGGCTGGCGGAGCTGGTCGGCGAGCGCTACGGAGCGACCGCGACCGCCTTCGACCTCGGCATCGACCACGAGACGTACCGGCCCGGCGATCGGCCGCGCCACGAGGACGAGGTGCTGTTCTACGCGCGGCGGTCGACGCCGCGGCGCGCGGTGCCGCTCGGGCTGCTGGCACTCGAGGAGCTGCTGCGGATCCGTCCCGGAACCACGGTCGCGCTGTTCGGCGAGGCCCAGGCCGAGAGCACGCTCCCGTTTCCCACACGACAACTCGGCGTCCTCGCCGGCGAGGAGCTGGCCGACGCGTACCGCGGCGCGGCGGCCGGCATGGTGCTGTCGCTGACGAATCACTCGCTCGTCGCGCAGGAGATGGCCGCCTGCGGGCTGCCGGCCGTCGAGCTCGACGGCCCGAGCACACGGATGGCGTTCGGCGGCGACAGCGGCATCACGCTCGCCGAGCCGACACCGGCCGCGCTCGCGACGGCGCTGGCGCTGCTGCTCGACGATCCGGCGCGACGGGCCGAACTCGGCGATCGGGCCGCCGCGTGGGCGCGCGAGCGCACGTGGGACGCAGCCGCGACGCAGGTCGAAGCAGGGCTTCGCAGCGCTCTCGCCGAGCGCTGAGGCGAGGTCAGACGCGGTCGTCGTCGCCCGCGGCGCGCAGCAGCGCCCAGGCGAGCCCTGCCGGGATGCCGATGACGAACAGCGCACCGAGCAGCCACACGAACCAGGTGCCGACGGGCCGAAAGACGGCGATCCGCGAGGCGGTCGCGGACGTGCGCGCGAGGATCGAAGTCGGCTTCGCCTCGTAGAAGCTGAGCACGACGTTCGCGGCGATGCGGCGACCGTCGACCGTCGTCGTCGAGCGCGAGACGTCGCCGCCGAAGACCTCGCGCCCCACCGGACGCGTGCCGTCGGCGGCAAAGAGGTAGGCCGGCACTCTCCCGCGGTTCGAGAAACAGACCGTCGCCAAGCGTGGCTCGGAGGGCGGATCGAACTCAGCGCCGAGCACGGCGTTGTCCGCATAGCCGCCGGCCTGTGTGCGCCGTTGCACGGCGCCCGGCCAGCGCAGGGTCAGCTCGAGCTCCGGCCCGGGCTTGCCCATCGTGCCGACCTGGAACCGCATCTGCCGGCTGTGGGACTCGACGGTGATGTCGTTCGAGCAGGCGGCCTGCCCGGGCTTGATCGGGATCGTCGGCGCCGTGAACAGCGGCGGCGGCTGGGCCGTCGAGGCCGGGAAGTCGCGGTCCTTCAGCGCCCAGGCCGCCGCGACGGCGATGACCGCGACGAGGCCCCCGAGATATGCGACAAGCACCCACTTACGCATAGAAGCGCTCCAAGACCGCCCCGATCGCCGCGAACTGCACGACCAGCGCGATGCTCACGATCGCCGCGCCGGCGAAGCCGGCGACGCGGCGCGGGAGCGCCGAGACGACCATCGCCACGCAGACGCCGAACAGCGCGATCAACGGCACCAGGTAGCGCCCGGTGAGGATCGGGTCGCCGGGCGCGATGAGGATGTTGCGCCACGCCGCGGCGTGCAGCGCGAGGATGTAGATCAGAGCCGCGGCGGCCATCACCGCGAGCGCGGCTCGCCGCCGCGCGACGGCGCCGCGGTGGACGACCAGCGCGACGACGACGGCGACGACCCCGGCCGCAGAGCCGAGCGCCAGCAGATGGTCGAGCCAGGCAGGGAAGGTCACCTCTAGCTGCGCGAACGTGCCGTAGAAGCGATCGATGTAGACGTCGCGAACGGTCCATCCCGACTGCGGATTCGGCGCCAGGAAGCCGAGCTTCGGCAGATAGAACTGCCACAGGTACGAGGCGAACTGCCGGACCGGTCCGGCGGAAAGCTCGCCGCGTGTCGCATACCAGACGTAGATCACGCCGGCCGCCGCAACGCTCGCCGCGGCGGCACTCCAGGCCGCGACCGGGCCCAGCACCGGTGGGGCTCCCGCCGACCGGCGCGCGCGCAGCCATGCCAGCCCGATCGCCAGCAGCGCCGCCAGGAACAGCGGCACCCCTCGGGGCTGTGTCAGGGCGCTCGCCGCCGACAGCGCCGCGAGCCCCGCGACACGCCCACGCGTGATCCCGCCCTCCGCCGTGCGCACACAGATCAGCAGCGCCAGCGACCAGATCGCCGCGAGCGCGATGTCGGGGTTGACGATCGCGGCGAGATGGGTCAGCTGCGGGTTGAGCGTCACGACCGCGGTGCCCACGGTCTGCAACCAGCGGCTGCGCCGGAACAGATGGCCGAGCAGCAGCCATGTCGATGCCACGACGACGAGCAGCAACGGGATATTCGCGAGCCGCATCACGTACTCGCGGGTGAAGATCGACGCCGGGTACGTGACCAGGTACGGGACCGCCTCGTAGACGTAGTACAGCGGTGGGTTGCGCAGCGCGCTCACCCAGCCGCCGTCGGCGCGATCGCGATGGCCGAGCCCTTGGTCGTGCCGGCGCCAGAGGTCCTCGTCGACGGCGGTCCAGGCCGGGTGTGCCGGAGGGTTGGCGGCGAGCGTCGAGAGCTGGCCCCAGCGCACTGCGGTCGCGATCTCGGTCGAGTACCTGACCGGCTCGCCGCCGGAGCGGCTCCGCCACGGGATCCCCGGCGTCTCGACGATCTCCTGCGTGTATTGGAGGTGCGCGATCTCGTCGGGCCCCTGCAGCGGCGGCAACGCCGTCGCCCAGGCCGCCGCCTCGACCGCCGCGATCACGAGAAGCACACAGAGTGGCTTGGGTATCCGGCGCAGCCGACCGACCATCGGCGCCCACCCTACCGGCGGTCGACGTCATGACCCGTGGCTATGGTTGTGCCGAGGCCGTGGCTGACTCTGCTCGATATCTCGCGGTCGTGCCCGCGTACAACGAGGCCGCGACGGTGGCCTCAGTGGTGGAGGCGATCGCCCGCGAGGCGCCGCAGTTCGACGTGCTCGTCGTCGACGACGGGTCGACCGACGACACCGCCGCGAGAGCACTGGCGACCGGAGCGCGCGTGGTTCGAGCGCCGTTCAACCTCGGCATCGGCGGCACCGTCCAGACCGGCTTCGTCTACGCAAGCGAGAACGGGTACGACTTCCTCGCCCAGGTCGACGGCGACGGCCAGCACGACCCGTCGCAGCTGCACCATCTGATCGCGACGATGGGCGAGGATCCGCCGGTCGACATGGTCTGCGGGTCGCGCTTCCTGACCAAGGACAGCGACTACCTGGCGCCGATCAGCCGCCGCACCGGAATCCACATCTTCGCCTTCATCCTGTCGCGCTTCGTCGGCCAGCAGGTGACTGATCCGACCTCCGGCTTCCGGCTCTACAACCGCCGCGCGATCGAGCTCTTCGCGCGCGACTATCCGCACGACTATCCGGAGGTCGAGGCGGTGCTCATGCTCCACCACCACGAGCTGCGGATGCGCGAAGTGCCGGTTCGGATGTTCACCCGCGGAGGCGGCGTGTCATCGATCACCTCCGGCAAGTCCGCGTATTACATGATCAAGGTGCTGCTGGCGCTGTTCGTCGGCATGTTCCGCCGGCGCCCGGTGATCGCACAGGGCGACGGCGCACCGGTCACGTCGGAGCGCGGCATCTAATGGATCAGCGGATTCAGATCGTCTCGATCGTCCTCGCCGTCCTGCTGCTCGTCGGCGTGCTCGAGCTCGTGCGCCGCCGCCGGCTGCTCGAGCGCTATGCGCTGACCTGGCTGGCCAGCGCGACGATCCTGCTCGCGCTCGCGATCTGGCGCGGCGGGCTGACGTGGATCGCGGAGCGGATCGGCATCGCCTACCCCCCGAACGCGCTGTTCTTCATCGCGTTCGGGTTCATCCTGCTGCTGCTGCTGCACTTCTCGGCGGCCGTGTCGCGCCTGACGGACCAGACGCGCGTGCTCGCCCAGCGGCTCGCGCTGCTCGAGGATCGCGTCCGTGACGTCGAGAGTCGCGATGCCGCCGTCATCTCGGGCGAGGACGAGCCGTCGAATCTCACGAGCACGTGCTCCTGACCTACGCGCGCCGCCCGGCGTTCGCACTGACCGCCCTGATGGGCGTCGTCTTCATCGTTCTCGCCTGGTACGTCCTGGAGTTCCAGAATTACTTCATCATGCCCGACGAGCTGGGCTACATGCGAAATGCCCTGCAATTGGGTGAGCTTTCGCCCAGCCTTCGCGGGGACTTCTGGTTCAACAACTACAGCCAGTTCGCGCAGCTGCTGATCGCCCCGGCCTACGCGGCCTTCACGACACCGACGGCGTTCGACGCGAGCCATCTGATCTCCGCCGCCGTGATGACGACTACGGCGATCCCGACCTACCTGCTGACGCGCAGGATCGGCGCCTCGACCCCGTTGGCGCTCCTCGCCGCGGCCGCGGCGATCGTCGTGCCGTGGGTCGCGATGACCGCGTCGCTGATGACCGAGCCGGTCGCCTACTGCGTCTTCGCCTGGACGATGCTGGCCTACCAGGCCGCGCTCGCTCGCCCCGGGCCGCGCGGCGACCTGATCGCGATCGGGGCGACGGTCGTCGCGTTCTTCACACGCACCCAGTTCGCGGCGCTGGCCGGCGCTTTGGGCGCGGCCGTCGTCGCCTACGAGCTGCTCGGCGCCTGGCATCGGCCGACCGGGCGTCGTCGCGCGTTCGTCCTCGACGCCGGCCGGTCGCTGTGGCGGCATCACCGCGTCGTCATCACGGTCGCCGCGCTCGCCCTGCTTCTGGCGCTGCTCGGTCCACTGGGACGCTCGTCGCTGGGCGCCTACGGTGTGACGCTGAGGGGTGACCTGCTCCCCCCCGGCATCGGATCGATCCTCCACAACCTCGTCGCCCAAGTGGTCGTCGCCGTCGGGGTGCTGCCGGCCGTCGCGCTGATCGCGTCCGCAATGCAAAGCCTCGGCAGGAACGCGACGAGCGAGGAGCGCGCGTTCGGCTGCGTGGCGATCGCCACGACGACGGTGCTGCTGCTCGAAGTCGGCTCGTTCGCGATCCGGTTCGCGGCGGGGGCGAACGATCGCTACGTCGTCTACCTCGTACCGCTCTGTGCGGTCGGCCTGGCGACGGTGCTGCGTCCCGGCCGGTTCCCCGCGTGGCAGATGCTGGTCGCCGGCGCCGGGCTCGCGTGGCTGATCGCGACCAGCACCTTCCTCAACATCGGCGCCTCGCTGGTCGCCGTGACGTCGACGTATCAGGTGGTGCTCGCAGGACATTCCCAGCAGGTCGGCTCTGCCCTCGGGATCTCCAACCTCTCACCCGAGCACGCGATGGCAGCCGTCAGCGTCGTGCTGGTGGCGGCCTGCGTCGCCGGACGCCGTTACCTGCCCAACTGGGCGCTCGCCGTCGCGACGGGCGCGGTGGTGCTGACCTGGACCGCGGCCGAGACCGGCTACACGCTCAAGCGCATCCGCGACACCCAGGCCGGGGCGCCGCAGGCATTCATCAACGCCCGCGACTGGCTCGACAAGGCACTCCCCGCCGACGCCAAGGCGGGCATCGTCCTCAGCCTCGTCTACGACCCGCGGACGACGATGGGCGTCTACTGGGACACGTCGTTCTGGTCGAAGAAGGGTGATCGGGTCTACGCGCAGACCGGCCAGCCGATCTACGAGCAGGAGTTCGCCCGCTATTTCGACCTCGATCCCCGCACCGGACGGATCCCGGTCCTCGATGCACGGCCGTGGCTCGTGCGGGCGATCGCGGACCGCCGCTTCGACCTGATCGGCCAACGCGTCGTCGCGTCGAACGGCACGCTCGTGCTCGTCAAGGCGCCGCGCCCGTACCGCGCCAGCTGGACCCTCGCCGCCCAGGACGACGCCGGCACGATCGTCGCCGGGAAGTCGGCGACGATGCGGGTCTTCCCGACCCGTTCCGGCCAGACGCGGCGACGTCTGCGGCTGACGTTCGCGGTTCCGCCCGGCGTGGCAGGCGCCGCGCCCCAAGGCGTCACCGTGCGGATCACCGGCGCCGGGCCCGACGTCGAGCGCACGATCCGGCCCGCGCCGAGCTCGCGCAACACCGTCCCGGTGACCGTGTCGCTTCCGGCGACCGGCCCGGCGGTGCTCAAGATCCGGGCCCCACGCGGATCCGCAGGCCTGCAGGTCACCGCCGTCGGCTAGCTGACGGCGACTCGCCGGCGAAGCGTCCAGCGGCCTACCGCGGCGGCGCCGGTCAGGAGTAGAACGTCGTCAGCACGAGCCACTGCGACGCCCAGACCATCATCGCCAGGGCGACGACGAGACCGGTCGCCACGTAGGCCGCACGCCGTCGCCCGGCGCCGACGCAGCCCGCGATCGCGATCGCGGCGACTGCCGCGATCGCGGTGAAGCCGTAGCGGCCCTGCTCGGCCGTGCCGCTCAACGGCACCGCGAGCGTGAAGTACGCCGCCTCGACGGCGAACACGACCGTGATCGGGATCGCCGCCAGGAACAGCAGCTCGGGCAGCCGCTGCTTCGCCCACTCGCGATGGGCGACGACGGCGCGCACGGCGAGCGCAAGCAGGCCGACCCAGACCAGCGTGATCACGACGTAGACCCACTTCGCGAACAGGATCGCGTACCACCCGAACGAGCCGAAGCCGCGCTGCGCGTAGATGTTGAACAGCGGCCACTTGATCACCCACATGTTCTCCATGAAGGGCAACTTGAACGGGAAGATCACCTGCCAGACGAAGTACAGGTAGTCGCGAATGTGATCGCGGACGCCGAAGCTCACACCGGGCGTCCCGCCGCCCGGCGTCGTGAAGGCCGTGCGGCCGAAGTGCTCGCGGACCGCGTCCCAGCCGAGATAGGTCGCGAGGACGACGACCGCGATCAGGCCGAGCGCACCGAGGCTCGTCAGGCCGCGCTTGTAGGCCCGCCACAGAAGCCACGGTGAGACGAGCAGGAACGGCACGTAGAGCTCGTAGCCGGTGCCCTTGAACAGCGGTGCGAGCCCGAGCGCGAGCCCGAGCGCCAGCCCGAGCGGCCAGTCCACGCCGCGACGGAGCGCGCGGATCGTCAGCCACGCGATCGCCGCACAGGCGGCGTTGACGCCGTTGTCGTTGTTGATCGCGCCGGAGATGAAGCCGAACATCGGCTCGAAGCCGACGAACATGCCGGCGGCGACCGCCAGCGTCGCCCGCCTCGGCAGCAGCTCGAGCACGAGCAGGAAGGCGAACAGGGCCGTCAGCGCCCCGAAGATCGCGGAGGTCAACCGCATCGCCAGCAGCTGCGTGAAGACCGTGCGGCCCTTCGTCAGCTCGTAGGCGGGGACCAGCGTGCTGTAGTACAACGGCGAGTGCGCGCTCGACACCGGGTGGTAGCCGCCGCCGTTGTCGCGCGGCTGGCCTCGGCCGTCGTTGTCCGTTCGCGATCGCCAGGCGTCCTCGTAACTCTGCAGCCACGGCGCCTTCGCCTCCTGGCGTTCGACGATCGAGAACTCGCGCGTCGCGTCGACGGCGAGGCCCTCCTCGTTCGACCACAGCGGCAGCGGCGACGCCGGGTTCGCCGACGGCGCCTTGCCGGTCTCTGCGAGGTACTGGGCGTAGGCGAAGTGCTCCGACTCGTCCGGGCTCTGGAACGCCGGCGTGACGACCGCCCAGCTGGCGGCGTGGGCGAACGTCAGCAGCGCGACGCCGGCACCGAGCGCGACGCGCCGGCGCGTCTCGGCCGTCGCCAGCAGCCGGACCGAGGCGTAGCCGAGCAGCGGCCACAACGGCAGCAGGATCAGCCAGTAGATCCAGGGGCCGATGAACGACGGCCGGAAGATGCTGGCGCGCCGGGAGATGTCGGGCAGTGCCACGATCCGCGCCTGAGTCTCGTGCGCACGCGGGAGAAACCACATCGCCAGGCGGCTGCTGTCGCGCTGGACGTGGTCGTGCTTGGGGCCGCGCGCGGTCGCGTGCCGGCCGGGCGCGGCGAGCGTCAGCGGGATGTCGCCGATGCCGATCCCGGAGAAGCCCCAGGGGAAGATGCGGCCACCCTGGGGGCGTAGGCAGACATCGGCGATGACGAACGGCTTCGGACCGCCGATCGTGCGGTCGAGCGGCACGTCGACGTACTCGAGCGAGACGACCTTCGTCGTCGGCGGCGCTCGGCCGCGGTAGACCTGCCCGTCGGTCGTCGTGACCGTCGCCGTGAGTCCCGGGCGAGGCGTTCCTCCGGGATCGATCTTCCAGCGGATCCGCCCCGTCTCCGTCGGGACGCGCGTGCGGCGCACGCAGACCGTGTAGCCAGACGGGACCTCGATCACGGCGCCGCGTGCTTGGACGGAGTTCGAGCCGGTGAACACCTCCTCGTGCTTGAGCAGCGAGGCGAGGAGGATCACGAATAGCACCCCGCCGACGGCCGCGGCGGTCAGCCAGACGTTGCGGGCACCCGGGAAGAGCACGTCCCGTGACGGGACACGCCAACGGCGCGGCGCGCCGTCGCTCACGTTCGGCGCAGCCCGAGGATGCTGAGCAGGAACGACGAGAAGAAGACCTGGATGCCGACGATGATCAGCGTCGCGGAGAGCACCGCCAGCCGCTCTTCGCCGAGCTGCCCGAAGCTGCGATGCACCCAGATGGCGACGATCGTGGCGGCGAGCGCGAGGCCGGCGACGATGATCACCCCGCCGAGGATCAGCCCGTGCTCAAGCCGGAAGCGGGCACGCATGTAGTCGAACCACGGATCCTTCTCGCCCATGAAGTACGTGCCGTAGGTGTGCGCGGCCAGGCCCAGGGCAAGCACCTGGGCACCGACAATCGTCAGCAGCGCGCCACCGACCATCGTGTGGAGATCCCATTGCCGCCCGAAGAGGTCGATCTGCGTCACCGAGATCAGCGACGTCACGATGCCGAGGAACGCCAGGATCGCGCCGGGAACGATGAAGAGGTGCGTCGGGCTGTGCACGAGCAGGAAGCGCAGGTGCCGCCAGCCGTCGCGGAAGCTCGAGAGCTTCGACTCGCCGCCGCGCGGGTGGTACTCGATCGGGAACTCGCGGATGTCGAGGCCGGCCTTCGCGGCACGGATCACCATCTCCGACGCGAACTCCATCCCGGTCGTGCGCAGATCGAGCCGAGGCAGCACGTCGCGGCGGACGGCCCGCATGCCGCAGTGTGCGTCCCTGACGCCGGTGCGGAAGAAGAGGTTGAGGATCCCCGTCAGCACCGGATTGCCGATGTAGCGATGCAGCCACGGCATCGCACCCGGCTGGATGTTCTGCATCCGATCGCCGATGACCATCTCGCCGCCGGCCTCGAGGTGCTCGACGAACCGCGGGATCTCCGCGAAGTCGTACGTCAGGTCCGCGTCGGCCATGACGATCAGGTCACCACGGGCCGCCGCGAAGCCCGCCATGTACGCGCTGCCGTAGCCGCGGCGCGGCTCGTGGACGACGCGAGCACCCGCCGCGACGGCCAGCTCGGGGCTGCCGTCCTCGGATCCGTTGTCGGCGACGACGACCTCACCGGCGATGTCGTTCTCGCGCATCACCTCGATCGCGCGGCTGACGCACTCGGAGATGTTCTCGGCCTCGTTGAGGCAGGGGATCACCACCGAGACGTGCGGCGTCGGTGCGACGCGGTCGGGCGTCAGCCCGACGACTGTTTCCGTTTCAACGGTGCTCATGGCGAACCCGGGGCCCGAACTCGGGATATCTCGGTGCAGATAACACGTCAGCGGCCCGGAAGTGGCGCCCCTCCAAGCGGGAACCCCACACTATCAGCGGCCTCTGCGAGCATCCGGGCCGCCTATGCGCGTCTGCGTGATCTACGACTGCCTCTACCCGTACACCGTCGGCGGCGCCGAGCGCTGGTACCGGAACCTCGCGCAGCGCCTCGCCGAGGAGGGGCACGAGGTGACCTACCTGACGCTGCGCCAATGGGATCGCGGCGAGCAGGGGACGATCCCCGGTGTCCGCGTGGTCACCGCGGGACCACGGATGGCGCTGTACGTCGACGCCCGCCGCCGGATCCTGCCGCCACTGGTCTTCGGCGCTGGCGTGCTCTGGCACCTCCTCCGACACGGGCGACGCTACGACGTGGTTCACACGGCCTCGTTTCCCTATTTCTCGCTGCTCGCGGCTGCACTGGCACGAACGCTCGGGCGCTTCGCGATCGTGGTCGACTGGCACGAGGTGTGGAGCGCCCACTACTGGCGCGACTACCTTGGCGCCGGGCGCGGACGGATCGGCCATGCCGTGCAACGGCTCTGTGCGCGCGTTCCGCAGACAGCGTTCACGTTCTCGCGTCTGTACGCGGCCCGGCTCCGCGAGGAGGGCCTGCCGAACGAGGCGACCGTGCTCGAGGGCGAGTACGAGGGCGACCTCGGCCCGCCGCGGGTGCTGCCCGCCAAGCCGGTCGTGATGTTCGCCGGCAGGCTGATCCCGGAGAAGCGGGCGCCGGCGGCGGTCCACGCGATGCGCGCCGCGGCAGATCGGATTCCCGGCCTGCGCGGCGAGGTCTTCGGCCAGGGACCGCAGGACGCGGAGGTCCGCGCCGCGATCGACGGCGACGACCGCGTCGCGGCGCTGGGGTTCGTGGTCGGTGACCAGTTCGATGCGCACATGCGCCGTGCCCTGTGCGTGCTGGCGCCGTCGAGCCGCGAGGGCTACGGGCTCGTCGTCGTCGAGGCCTCAGCGCGTGGCGTGCCGGCGATCGTCGTCGCCGGTGAGGACAACGCCGCCGTCGAGCTGATCGAGGACGGCGTCAACGGCTACGTCGCGCAGTCGGCCGATCCGGAGGTCCTCGCCGACGCGGTCGAGCGCGTCCATGCCGCGGGCGGCGCGCTGCGGCAGAGCACGGCCGACTGGTTCACCCTTAACGCCGTCCGCCTGTCGCTCGCGTCCTCGCTCGAGCGCGTCGTCGAGGCCTACCGCGACGGCGACTCGCCGGCCGGCCCGAGCACGCGCCGGTAGCTCTCCAGCGTCAGCTCCGCCGTGCGCTCCCAGGTGAAGCGGGTGGCCTGAGCGCGGCCGTCCGAGCGCATGCGCTCGCGCAGCGCCGGATCCGCGACCACGCGGGCGACGGCGTCGGCAATCGCCCGCGGATCCTCGGGATCGACGAGCAGCGCGGCGTCGCCGGCGACCTCCGCCAGCGATGCCCGGCCCGAGGTGACGACGGGCACGCCGCGCGTCATCGCTTCGAGGACCGGCAGGCCGAAGCCCTCATACAGGGAGGGAAAGGCGAACAGCTCGGCCTCCGCGTACAGGCCTTCGAGGTCGGCCTGGGAGACCCACTCCGGGAAGATCACGTCGGCCTCGAGACCACGATCGCGGGCGATCGCACGCAGCTCCGCCTCGTAGGGCGTCGCGTAGCCGGGCAGGACGAGCATGGGCCTGCCGTCAGGCTCGAGCAACGCGATCGCCTCGATCAGCCGAGCGAGGTTCTTGTGCGCGCGCTTGGCCGAGACGCTGAGCACGAACGGCCGCTCGCCGAGGCCGAGCCGAGCGCGGATCTCGGCACCGGCCGTTGGCTTGACCGCCTGGGTCTGGCCGACGCCGAGCGGGACGACGTCGACCTTGGCCGGGTCCGTGCCGAGGTAGCGAACGAGATCGTCGCGCGTCGACGCCGCGTCGACGATGATCCGATCCGAGCGGCGTGCTGCCAGCGGGACGAGCACGCGCATGCCCAGCGCGCGCATGCCGAAGTGTGCCTCCGGGAGCACGCGGTAGATCAGGTCGTGAACCGTGACCAGGCGGCGGAAGGGGCCGCGCGCCGGCGCAGTGCTCGCGAGGCTGTGGACGAGCTCGACACCCGCCCGCGCGGCGCGGCGCGGCAGTTCGAGCTGCTCGCCACGGACCCAGTCGACGCGCCGCCGCGCGTCGACTGGCAGCACCTCCTCGCGGACGTCGCCGGCGAAGACTCCCGCCGCGGCGCGCGAGACGAACGCCACCAACTCGACGTCGTCGCGACCGGCGAGCGCCGCCACGAGCTCGCGCGCGTAGACCTCCATGCCGCCGGTCTCGCCAGGGACGAGGAAGACGCAGTTGAGCCCGATCTTCATCGCGCGCTCCGCAGCCGGCGCAGTGACTCGGCGAAGCCGATCCGCTCGTCGACCGCATCCGGCGGCAGCACGTGACGACCTCCCGATGCGAGCCGCCAGCCTTCGATCCTGGCCGTGAGCGGGATGAGCGAGCGGTGCCGTACCAGTCCCCAGCCGACGACCAGCGCCTCGTGTGCGAGCGCCCGGCCGGCCGCCCGCGAGCGCAGCACGCTCCAGCGGCGAAGCAGGAATCCGCGGGCGACGCCGCCGAGCCGCCGCTGCAGCGGCGAGTCGACGCCGAACGACCTGCCGCCGAGGTGGATGCCGCGCGCGCCGGGCGCCGCGACCGCCGTCCAGCCCGCGCCGCGCAGTCGCAGCGCCAGGTCGACGTCCTCGCCGTACGCGAACAGCCGCTCGTCGAACCCGCCGGCTTGGTCCCAGGCACTGCGGCGGTACGCGGCGGCGCCGCCGCTCGGCCCGAGCAGCCGCCCGGGGGTCTCCTCGGGCGAACGCCCGCGCAGGCGGTTGTAGACCGCCAGCGTGGGGTCGGCCTCGACGCCGAAGCCGTCGACGACCTCGCCGCCCGGCATCAGCAGCAGCCCGGCGACCATGCCGACGCGCTCGTCGCGCTCGAGCTGCTCGAGCAGCGCGGCGACGAAGCCGGGCTCGGGCTCGACGTCGTCGTTGAGGAGCACGATCGCGCTGCCTTCTCCGAGTGCGGCGCCCTGGTTGACGGCGCGGCCGAAGCCGACGTTGTCGGCGTTGCGCACGAGCCGCGCGTCCGGGAAGCGCTCGGCGATGCGGTCCGGGGTGCCGTCGGTCGAGGCGTTGTCGACGATGATCGCCGGAGCATCGCCAAGCAACTCGAGGCAGCGAACCACGGCGTCACCCGAGTTGAACGTGACGATCACGACGTCGGCGGTCATCACGCCGCGACCGCCTGCTCGTAGACCGCGTAGGTGGCTCGCGCCGCGGCCTCCCAGGAGAAGCCGGCGGCCCTGGACGGGCCGGTGCTGCGGGCGTCGTCGTCGCCGATCGCAGCCTCGATCGCCGCCACGGCCGCGGCAGGGTCGCGGGGATCGAAGTAGTGCGGCACGTCACCGCCGACCTCGTGCAGGACGGCGATGTCCGAGCAGGCGATCGGGACGCCGCGGCCCAGCGCTTCGACGACCGGGATCCCGAAGCCCTCGGCGAGCGTCGGGAACGCGGCGCAGGCGGCGATCCGCCACAGCGTCTCGAGCTCGGCGTCGGGGACGTAGTCGGCGAAGACAACGCGATCGGTTACGCCGAGCTCGGCGGCGAGCTCGCGCAGGATGGCGTCGTAGGGCTCGGGATGGCCGGCGAGCACGACCACGACGTCGTCCGGCAGACCCGCGGCGGCACGGACCAGCAGCTCCTGGTTCTTGTGCGGCCGCTTCGAGGCGACGCAGAGCACGACGCGCCGCCGCCCGAGCGCGTAATGGTCGCGCACCGCATCCTCCGGCGCCGGCTCGACGTCGGACACGCGCCCGGCGCCGTGCGGGACCACGGTCACCTTCTCGCGCGGGACCCCGAGCGCCGGCGCCATGTCGTCGGCGCCGTCGGCCGCCGGTGCGATCAGCGCGTCAGCGTTGCGTGCCGCTCGCGTCATCAGCTGCTTCATCGCGACCGTCGTCACGGTGCCGAAGGTCCGCATGCGGAAGAACGTCACGTCGTGGATCGTCACCACGTGCGCGACACCGGGAGTCCAGACCGGCCCGATCGACGCCAGGCTGTGCAGCACGTCGGCGCCGCGCCGGCGCGCGACGCGCGGCGCGAGGACGAGCTCCGCGGCGAGCCGCCGCAGGCGCTGGCTCTCGTCCGCGGGCAGCGCGACGACACCGGCGAACCCGTCGGCCCGCAACGCCGCCGCACCGCGACGCGTGGTAAGGATCTCGAGCTCGAGCTCCGGCACCGCCGCCGGCAGCGCGCGCGCCAACTCGCGAAGGTACGTCTCCGGCCCGCCGGACGCGCCCGGGTCGAGAAACATCGCGTTGAGGGCGACCTTCACGCCGTGACGTCCAGGGCTGCGAGGAACTGGCGCGCGCGAGCGCCCGTCGAGTTCGCGCGCGCCCAGCCGATCGCGCCGTCGCGCAGCCGCGTTTCCTCGGCCGGCGACATCGCCTCGAGCCGAGCCAGCAGCTCGGCGGCGTCGGTGTACGTGAGGCAGTTGCTGCCCGCGACGAGGCCGTGCGGAGCGCACAGCGAGGGCTTGCTCTCGAGATCGCGGAAGCACGGCACGGCGCCGCTGGCCGCGAGCTCGTAGTGGCGCATCGCGTCCCAGCCCTCGCGCTTGGCGGTGATCCCGAAGCGCGACGCGCGAAGGTCGGCGTAGTAGGCCTGCTCGTCCTCGAACGCGTACGACGTGCGTGCGCCGGCGAGCGCGGCGACCTCCGGGTCGACGACGTGCGCGGGGAGCAGCTGGGTCTTCTGCGGCGGCTCGGCGACGATCCGCTCGGCCGGGATCGAGAACGCGATCGGCCGCATGCCGCGGCCGCGAACGAGCTCGCGCTTGAAGTACGCCGCGGCCCGGCGGCGGCGCGGCAGCCCTAACCAGCGCAGCGGGTGGCGCATCATCGCCGCCGACCAGGGGAACGGCCGCGAGTAGTCGCCGCCGTCGAGCACCACCGGCGACGGACCTCCATCCAGCTCGGCCCACCAGCCCCAGTGACGCCAGACGTCGCCGAGGACGACGATGTTGAACTCACCGGCGCGGGCGCGGGCGAGCACGCGCGTGCGATCGAGGTCGATGTCCTCGAGCAGCCCGCCGTAGAGCGTGAAGCCGTGGCCGTAGAGCCGACGGCGCTGCTCGGCGGGATAGCTCGCGTAGAGCGGCTCGCGCTTCGGCCAGTCGACGCAG
>DASRHW010000119.1:0-12929 GCA_035650375.1 Solirubrobacteraceae bacterium
GAGGAACTCCTCCGGGTGGCGGCAGAAGAACTGGTCGAGCGCGTCCTCGCCGGCGACGTAGACGGCCAGGCCGCGGCCGCGGCGCCCGGCCCGGCCCCACATCTGCCGCAGCGACGCGACCGTTCCGGGAAACGTGACGACGACGCAGGCGTCGAGCGCGCCGATGTCGATGCCGAGCTCGAGCGCGTCGGTCGTGATCACCGCGAGCAGCTCGCCGCGCGTCAGCCGGCCTTCGATCTCGCGTCGCTGCGCCGGCGTGTAGCCGGCGCGGTAGGGGGTCACCTTGTCGGCGAGCTCGGGTGCTTCGGCCGCGAGCCTGTCACTGACGATCTTGGCGACCAGCTCGACGGCCTTGCGCGACTTGATGAAGCAGATCGTCCGCGCCGGCGGGTCGGCCATCACCAGCTCGCAGAGCAGGTCAGCCGCTTCGCCGAGCGCGCTGCGCCGCGTCTGCAGCGCCTCGTCTGTGACGGGCGGGTTCCACATCGCGATCTGGCGCCGCGCGCCCGGCGAGCCGTCGCGGTCGACGACGTGGACGTCGTCGCAGCCGGTCAGCCGCTCGGCGAGCTCGCCGGGGTTGGCGATCGTCGCGCTCGTGAGGATGAAGCGCGGCTCGCGCGGGCAGACGCGCCGCAGCCGCCGAAGCACGTTGGCGACGTGCGAGCCGAATACGCCGCGGTAGACGTGTGCCTCGTCGACGACGACGACGTCGAGGTTGGCGAAGAAGTCGCCCCAGAGCCGCGCGTGGTGGGGCAGGATCCCCATGTGCAACATGTCGGGGTTGGTCAGGACGAGGTTCGCGTTGCGGCGGATGTCGCGGCGCGTGTCGGTCGGCGTGTCGCCGTCGTAGATCGCCGGGCGGATGTGCTTGGCGAGCCCGAACGCCTGCAGTGAGCGGACCTGGTCCTGCGCGAGCGCCTTCGTCGGGTAGAGGTAGAGGGCGCGCGCGGTCGAGCGGCTCAGCAGCGCGTGCAGCGTCGGCAGGTGAAAGCACAGCGACTTGCCCGAGGCGGTGCCCGTCGTGACGATCGTCGTCTGCTCGAGCGCGCTCAGCAGCGCCTCGTGCTGATGGCCGTAGAGGCCGTCGATGCCAGCCCGCTCGAGCGCGTCGTAGAGGAGCGGATGAAGCCCCTCGGGGACGTCCTCGATCCGCGGCTCGCGAGCGCCCTCGAACGCTTCGCGCACGAGTCGCCCGTCGTTGCGCCCGTCCTCGAGGAGGGCGCGCCAGGGCTCGGTGGAGGAAGCGACGGCCACGCTCGCGATCGTAGTCCCACGCGCCGGGAGCGGCCGTGGGCTCCGCGCAAACTCCGTCTGCCGGCGCGCGCCTGCTAGGGCGTCGACCGAAGCGTCTGGCGCACGCGCTCCCACCAGCCCTGGCCGGGGGCGAGCGGCCAGCGCGCCGGCGGCGGAACCGTCGTGCGGACGAGCCCGACCCAGTCGTTGAGCGGCAGCTCGCCCGCGATCAGCTGCGCGAGCCCGCGCGTCACCGGCGCCTCAACGCCGGCCGCCGTCAGCGCCCGCGCCAGCAACGGCACCGACTCCAGCGCCTCGACGGCCTGGCCGATGCGCGGCGCGATGTCGGCGGCCGGGACGCCGGCGGCCAGCAACTCTCCGGCACGGCGATTGCGGCTCTGGGGCGCCAGCGCCGTGCCGACGAGGTCGCCGGTGCCGGCGAGGCCGATCATCGACTCGGGCCGCGCGCCACGGACCTCGGCAAAGCGCCAGACCTCGGCGAAGATGTGCCCGGCGGCTGCGCCGGCGGCGTTGAGGCCCTGGCCCTCGGTCGCGCCGGCCGCCAGCGCCGCCGCGTTCTTCGCCGCGCCGGCGAGCTCGACCCCGACGGGGTCGTTGGAGAGCTCGCAGACGACGCCGCCGCGGATGAACATCCCCTGCAGCTGCGTCGCCAGCTCCTCCGACGCCGAGGCCGCGACGAGGCCGGCGCCCTCATGGACCATCTCGTGCGCGTGCGCGGGACCCCCGATCACCGCGACCCGACCGGGGCCGAAGCGGGCGGAGAGCACGATCGTCGGTGCCAGGCCGTCGGGGGGAACCAGGCCCTTGGCGAGCGACACGACCGCCGTCTGTGGTCCGAGCCCGAGCCCCGGTAGCGCCTCGATCACCTCGGCGAGGCCGTGCGATGGGACCCCGAGCAGGACGACGTCCGCGCGCGCGACGCCGACGGTGACGTGCTCGACGCGCAGGTCCCGCGGCAGTTCGACCTCTGGCATGTACGTCTCGTTGCGCCGCGCCGACGTGATCTGCGCCGCCTGCTCGGCGGTTCGGGTCAGCAGCGTCGTGCGCATGCCGCCACGGGCGAGGACGACGGCGACGGCGGTCCCGAACGACCCGGCTCCCACGACGGTTGCCCGCCGGGCACGAGGCGCCGGTAGGCGGGGAAGCTGTCGCTCGGGCATGCGGACGGTCAGGCTACTGGGCCGGGGGTCGAAATCAGCGCCTTCGAGGCGGTCGCGGCTGTTCGATCAGGCGAGCGAGCTGTTCGCCAGCGTCTTCGAGCGCTGCGAGGTCGGGGGCCTCGATGATGTGCTGGAGATCGAGGATCCGGCGATCGAAGCGATCGAGCGCGTTGTGCCCGACGATCGCGTCGGCGGGCACGCCGGCCTGACGCGCGCGGGTCGCGACCTCGCCGAGGACGTCGAGCAGCGCGTTCGTCGTCAGCACGCCGGTTCCGGCGATGACCGATCGCGCCGCCCGCAGCCGCTCGTCGAAGCCGAGCTCGCCGAGCACGAACGCGGGTCCGGGGGCGGTGCGGGCGCCCGCGCCGACCCAGGCCGCGGCGGGCGTGCGCGGTCCGCAGAGCACGATCAGCCGGGCGTGGTGTGACCACGGCGTCCGCGGCGGCTCGTGGTCCTCGGCGGCGCAGTAGACGACGACCGTGGCGCCCGACGTCGCCGCCGCGTCGATCCGCGTGCGGTTCTCCGTCAGCGCCGTGGCGCCGTCCTCGATCAGCGCGAAGCCGTCGGCCGTCTCGCCGCCGAGCGCGGGCAGCAGGATCTCGATCGTTCCCGGGCCACCGTCGGTGACGGGGCAGAGGTCCGGCGGCTCGAGACCGGCGCGCTCGATGCCGCGCCCGATCGCCGCCGCGACCTCGGTCGCACGCCAGTGATGCCTGAACGGCTCCGAGGCCGTACCGTTGAAGGCCTTCGGGGCTACGAGAATCTGTGCCACAACGCGAGTACACCACTGTTGACGCTGGGGGACAGGAAGTCCGTGTCTCCTCGCCGGGCAAGATCTACTTCCCGGCGACCGGATCGCAGCCCGCGTTCACCAAGCTCGACCTGATCGAGTACTACCTCAGATGCGCCGACGCGGTCCTCGTCGGCGTGCGTGAACGGCCGACCGTGCTCAAGCGCTGGCGCGACGGAATCGCCGGCGACGTCTTCTTCCAGAAGCGGGTGCCGAAGGGCGCGCCGGAGTGGCTGCAGACGGCCACGGTCACGTTCCCGTCGGGCCGCAGCGCGATCGAGTTGTGCCCCGTCGACACGGCGCATCTGATCTGGGCGGCGAACCTCGGCAACATCGACTTCAACCCGTGGCCGTCGCGCCGCGGCGATCTCGAGCACCCCGACGAGCTGCGCATCGACCTCGACCCGCAGCCCGGCGTTCCGTGGAGCGAGGTCCGCGACGTCGCGATGACCGTCAAGGACGTGCTCGACGAGCACGGTTGCGTCGGCTGGCCGAAGACCAGCGGTTCACGCGGGATCCATGTCTACGTGCGGATCCATCAGGAGTGGAGTTTCCTCGAGGTTCGCCGCGCCGCGCTGGCGCTGGCGCGCGAGGTCGAGCGGCGGATGCCGGGGCGGGCGACGTCGAAGTGGTGGAAGGAGGAGCGCGAAGGCGTCTTCCTCGACTACAACCAGAACGCGCGCGATCGCACGATCGCCAGCGCCTACAGCGTTCGAGCGGTGGCCGAGGCGAAGGTCTCGTGCGGCCTGGCGTGGGACGAGGTGCCCGACGTCGAGGCCGAGGACCTGCGGATCGACACCGTCCCGGAGCGGCTGGCGAAGATCGGCGACCCGATCGGCGCGATCGACGAGCACCCCTGCCGGCTCGACGACCTGCTCGAGCTGTCGCGACGCGACGAGGAGCAGGGCATCGGCGACGCCCCGTGGCCGCCGAACTTCCCAAAGATGCCCGGCGAGCCCAAGCGCGTGCAGCCGAGCAGGGCCAAGGAGTGACGCGGTGAGCGGCATGGTCTTTCACGTCGGCGACGACGACTACGACGGCTTCATGGGCCGCTACTCGACGCAACTGAGTGCGCTGTTCGCGGACTTCGCCGGCGTCGGCGGCTCGCAGCGCGTGCTCGACGTCGGCGCCGGCACCGGTGCGCTGACGACCGAGCTGGTGCGCCGCGTCGGCGCCGGCGCAGTCGCCGCGGCCGAGCCGTCATCCGAGTTCATCGCGGGCTTGCGGCAGCGCCTCGCCGGAGTCGATGTGCGACACGCGCCCGCTGAGGAGATGCCGTGGGAGAACGCCGGCTTCGATGTGGTCCTCGCCCAGCTCGTGGTCAGCTTCCTCACCGACGCACACGCCGCAGCCGCCGAGATGGCCCGGCTGACTCGCCCGGGCGGCGTCGTCGCCGTCTGCATGTGGCACGAGCAGGGGCTCGATCTCTCGCCGCCGCTGCACGCGGCCCGGCGCGCGGCGATGCCGTCGGCTGCCCCGCTGCCGTCTCTGCCGCTGCGGACGCAGGAGGACCTCGCCGAGTTCCTCGAGGGCGCCGGCCTGCGCGACGTCGAGACGACCGTGCTCGAGGTCGCGTCCGAGTACACCGGCTTCGCCGAGTTCTGGGATCGGGCGCTGGCGAGGGTCGGCCCCGAGACCGGCTGGATGCAGCAGGTCGACGACGCCGCGCTGGCCGACGGGCGGGACGCGGCGTACCGCGAGCTCGGATCGCCGCAGGGTGCCTTCACGCTCGCCGGCCGCGCGGTCGCGGCGCGAGCCGTGCACGCCTGACCGCTACGGCTATGAGACGACGGTGAACCGCAGCGTGGTCGTCTTCGAGGTGCCGCCCCGGTTTGCCGCCGTCATGCGAGCCGCGTAGGCGCCCGGCGCGAGCCTGCGGCCGTGGAGGCGACCGGTGAACGCGACCGTCCCCGCCCCTGCCGGCATCGCGTTCCGGCTCACTGCGCCGACGAGGACGGTGTGGCCGCCGGCTCGCCGACGAGAAATCGAGACCCTGACCCCGGCCTCTGCCGTGAGCTCGACGCGGAACCGAGTGGCCGTCGGCGTGGTGCCGACGCGGAACCGTGCGCGTGTCATCGACGCGCGCGACAGCACCGGCGGCGGCGCGTCAGCCGGTCGGTACGTCGCAGTTCGAGTGAGCTGGCTCGGACCGAAAGACGGCGACGTGGCGGGAAGCGCCACTCCCCACGTCCCGACGACTGGGCCCGCGTTGCCGGCGCCGAGGCCTGTCCAGCCATTGAGCGGGCTGTCCGTGGTGCTCGAGGCAACGACGATCGGCTCTTGCCAGATGCCGCTCGTCGCAGGCAGCTCGGCGCTCTCGATGGTCGTCGGCGTCGTGTAACGGCTCGAGCCCGTGGCCCACGTGACGATGGCGTTGTCACGGCTGTCGATGACGAGCCGGGCTCCCGCGACGCCGTGCTGCCGTCCCGAAGGGTTCGCAAGGCGACGCCACGAGCCGTCGGTCGCTCTTCTCGCCGCGCTCTGCAGGTAGGACGCACCGTCGTTGAATTCGGTGTTCACGCTCCACATCGCGATCGCGTTGCCTTTCGAGTCGAAGCGGGCGATCGGGACGTATCGCTGTTCGCCTTTCTCGATGGCGTTCGACGGAACCGACACGGGCTTGGACCAATGTGACGATCCGGCACGGCCTGAGGTGCTTCGCACGACCGACCCGACGACCCACATCGCCAACGCCTTGCCGTGGCGGTCGAGTGCTACGGATGGGTAGTAGGCCTTCGTCCCTGCGGGCGAGAGATCAACGGGTGTCTGCCAGGCACCTGTTGCCTGTGCCCGCGCGGCGACTCTGATGACGCTTTCGTCTCGTGAGCCGGCACTCCAGATCGCTAGCGCCGTCCCATCATCTGCAACGACGAGCGATGGTGACGAGGGCGCCCGACCGCCGCTGGCCACCACATGGACCGGTGCCTGCCACGATCCGCTGCCGGCGGTCCGGACCGCGCTCTCGACCGCGCCACCGGGACCGCCCGCGCTGGTCCAGAGCAGGGTCGCGTTGCCCTGGGCGTCGAGTGCAGCCAGTGGAGTATCGATCTCGCTGCCCACGACGCCAATGTCGAGAGGGGCCTCCCACTGCGTGGCTCCGCTCGGGCGCATCGTCGCGACGACGGTGTAGCGGCAATCGTTTCCCGTTCGGCACTCGCCGTCCCCTCGGAGCCAAGCGAGCAGCGTGTCGCCGCGAGCGTTGCGCGCGACAACGGGATTTCCCGCCGGCACGATCGGATTCGTCGTGATGTCGACCGGGGTCGACCACGTGGCGGTGCCGAGCGGACGGCCTGCGCTTCGAAGGACGAAATTCGGCGGCATGTACGCCGGGCTGTCGGGCGTGGTTCGGCGCCACCAGAACAGTGCCGGGTCGCCCTGAGGGCCGACCGAGAGCGCCGCGACGACCGCCTCCGTCGTGATGTCCGCGGAAGTGGACCACGAACCGGGTGCGCCGGCCAGCGCCGTTGCCGGCAGGGCGCACGCGGTGAACACGAGCGCGCTGAGGGCCGTTACAAGACGTCTGACGCTGTTCACGGCGGTACGAACGCCATCACCGACAGGAAGTTGCGCCGACTGATCAGCGTCTGTAGAGCCGTCAGCTGTCCAGCTGCTCGATCCGGCAGTCGCGCGGCGGCTTGTCGTCGCGCCAGCGCTGGACCTTCGTGCCGTGCCGGATCCGCCCGGACGAGACGTGGTCGAATGTGATCTCGACGACGAGCTCGGGCCGCAGCGCGACCCACTCGAGCTCGTGGTCGGGGCGCCAGCGCGAGGGATCGGCCGAGCCGCGCTCCCCGCTCGCGTACGGGGCGAGCGTGTCGACGAGCTCGCGTTTCTCAGCAGCCTTGAAACCGGACGAATGGCCGACGACCCGCAGCTCGCCGTCGTCGTCATAGAGGCCGAGGATCAGCGAGCCGACGGTCCCCTCCTCCTTGCCAGGTCGCCAGCCCATCACGACCGCGTCGATCGTGCGGACGCGCTTGATCTTGACCATGCCGACGCGCTCGCCCGGGCGGTAGGGGGCGTCGAGCTCCTTCGCGACGACGCCCTCGGCGCCGTGCAGCCACGGCTCCGCTTCGGCCGCGTCGCGCGTCGACGGCGTCAGCTCGGGACCGTCGCCGCGGGCCGCGAGCTCGGCGACGAACGGCTCGAGCGCGCCACGACGCTGCTCGTAGGGAAGCTCGAGCAGGGACGCGTCATCTTGAGCGAGCAGGTCGAAGGCGACGAAGCGCGCCGGCGTCTCCTCGGCGAGCCGGGCGATCCGCGACGCCGCGGGGTGGATCCGCTGACCCAGCAGATCGAACTCCTGCCGTCCGTCCTCGCCGAAGATGACGATCTCGCCGTCGAGCACGTAGCGGCCGGGCGGGAAACGCAGCTCGGGGAAGTAGCGCAGCAGCGGCTTGCCGTTGCGCGACTGCAGGTAGAGCTCGTCGCCGTCGACGAAGGCGATCGAACGGAAGCCGTCCCACTTCGGCTCGTAGGCCCATCCGCCGCCGGTCGGCAGCGTGGTGCGCGAGCGGGCGAGCTGTGGCAGCAGCGGCGGCGTCAGCGGGATCGGCACCGCCGCGAACCCTATCTCGGCTCGCGTCGGGGCTCCCCGCGGCGCCCAGATATGGGATCCCTTACTCGGCCCCGGTCGTATGATGGATGCGATGGCCGGCGCACACGACCACGACCACGTCACGGTTGCCGAGGAGGAGTACCTCCAGACGCTTTACTGGCTGTACGAGGCCGGTTTGCCGATGACGGGCGCGAACGTCGCCCGTGCGATGCAGCTGTCGCCGCCGACGGTCCACGAGATGGTGCGCAGGCTCGTCACCGACGGATACATCGTCCGTGGCGCCGACAAGGTGATCACGTTCACCGACTCCGGCCGAGAGCACGCCGAGACGATCGTCCGCCGCCACCGCCTGATCGAGCGCTTCCTGACCGACGTCCTCGGGATCCCGTGGAACGAGGTCCACGAGGAAGCCGAGCGGATGGAGCACGCGATGTCGCCCGTCATCGAGGAGCGCATGCTCGTCGCGATCGGCAACGCGACGACGTGCCCGCACGGTCACCCGATCCAGGTCGGCGAGCGGATCGAGGGCGCACCGCTGTCAGACGCCGAGGTCGGCGCCTCGGTCAAGATCCTGCGGTTCGAGAACGAGGCCGAGGATCTGCTGCACGAGCTCAAGGCCCAGCAGTTCGAGCCCGGGCTCGAGGGCACCGTCGTCGAGTCCGATGACGACGTCGTCATCGAGACGACCGACGGGCGCCGCCTGCATCTCGCCTCACCGCTCGCCGAGACCGTCTCGGTGCTCGCGGACCCGTCGCCGCCGCTGCGGGTCGCGATCCCCGAGCAGCTCGTGTTGGCAAAAGAACGCTACGGCCGCTGACGTCCGCCGCCGTCCGCCCGGCGGCGTCCTCGACCCTCGAAGTACCGAGTACTTCTTCGGGTCTGCGTCCTTGCCGGATCGGCGGCGGCGACCGTCAGTTTCCGGGTGTAGCCCGGCAACTGTGCCTATGCCGGCGCCGGCAGTGACCGCAGCGCGTCGGCGAGGCGGGTCACGCCTTCGTCGATCTCGTCCGCGGTGACGCCGGAGTAGGCGAGGCGGAGTGTGTTCTCGCCGCCTTCGAGCAGGAAGTCGGTGCCCTTGACGAACTGCACGCCGCGCGCGGCGGCGGCGTCGAACAGCTCGTTGACGTCGGTGCCCTCGGGCAACTCGACCCACATGAAGTAGCCGCCATCGGGCGCGACGAAGCGCGCCTCCGGGATCTCGCGCTCGAGCGCGGCGCTGAGCAGCTCGATGCGCTCGGCGAGGGCCGTCTTGACAGTTTCGATCGATCGGTCGATCGCTCCGCTCTTGCAGAACTGGTAGACGATTGACTCGGCGACCATGTTCGGTGCGATGTAGGTGCCGGTCGCTCGCGCGGCGATGCGCCCGATCAGCTCGGCCTGGCCGACCAGGTAGCCGACGCGGATCCCCGGGCAGACGGTTTTCGAGAACGAGCTGGCGTAGACGACCGATGCGCCGTCGCCGCCGTTCGCGCGGTCCATCTCGAGCAGTGTCGGCAGCCGCTCGCCGCGGAAGCGCAGCTCGATGTACGGGTCATCCTCGAAGAGCACGAAGCCGTGGTCACGCGCCAGCTTCAGCAGCGTGTCGCGCTTCGGCTGCGAGAGCGTGTAGCCGGCGGGGTTCTGGAAGTTGGGGATGATGTGCGCGAGCCGCGGCTCGAGGCCGCCCTCGAGCAGTCCGGCGAGCGCTCCGACGTCGATCCCGTCGTGCTCGAGCTCGACCATGTGGACGTTGGCGCCGCGCTGGCGCAAGCTCAGCAGCGTGCGGTCGTAGGTCGGTCGCTCGACGATCACGTCGTCACCTTCGGCGACGAGCTCGTCGAACAGGAACGCGTCCGCCTGCATCGAGCCGTTGGTGACGAGCACCTCGTTCTCGGCGACGCCGTGGCGCTCGGCGATCCAGCGCCGCAGCGGCACATAGCCGACCGAGGTGCCGTAGGCGGTCGTGCCGCCGGGATCTTCGGCGAAGGCGCGCTCCGCGGCGGCGCGCAGGCCGTCGACGTCGATGATGTCCAGGGACGGAGCCCCGCGCGCGAAGGAGATGGTCGAGCCGCTCATCGAGCCGCAAGATAGCGCGGCGCCGGGGACCGGTCGCGTCAGGCCGAGAGCCGGCCGCTGCCGCCGTCGCGCTGCGCACGGTCGACGGCGGCGAAGACCACGTAGAAGGCGATCAGCACGACGATCGGCACGACCAGGACGTCGATGAGGAAGACGCCGCCCACGGCGACTGCCGACAACACGACCGTGATCGTCGTCCGTCCGAAAGCGCGGTCGTTGCGCGAGGTGTCGAGCTCGGGTTCCATGGGCGCGGCGGCGTGCGTCGCCGTCACCGGCCGCGCACGTCATCCCATGTCATCGGCAGCCGACGGGGGGAACTTCAGTCGCTGGGCGCGGCGCCCGGCGGCGGCGCGTCGCTCGCGCCGGGAGCCGGGGGCTCGAGCCGGTCGGCGAGCCGCTCGCAGCGCTCGATCAGCTCGTCGGTGAGCGTCCGCAGGCGGTCGCGGACGGCGATCAGCTCATCTATCTCGGCCCGAAGCGTGCCGTCCCCCGGCGCCGGCGCCGGGGGGGTGCCGATCGGCGGCACGCCGGCAGCAGGACCGCCGGCGACCGTCAACAGCTCCCGCTCGAGCTCGATCAGCTTGCGCTCGAGCTCGCTCAGCGTCGATGTCACGTCCTCATGTGGCCTGTCGGCCATCGCGTGCCCGCTTCGTCAGCCCGAGACGCCGGCCGCGAGGATCTCGACAGCGATGTCGGCGACCTGTGTCGGCGTCCGGCCGACCCGCACGCCCTTGCCCTCGAGCGCCTCGATCTTCGCCGCGGCGCTGCCGCTCGATCCGGAGACGATCGCTCCGGCGTGGCCCATCGTCTTGCCGGGAGGCGCGGTCACGCCGGCGATGTAGCCGACGACCGGCTTCGTCACGTGCTCGGCGATGTACTCGGCCGCCTCCTCCTCGGCGCTGCCGCCGATCTCGCCGCTCATCACGATCAGCTCCGTCTCGGGATCGGCCTCGAACAGGGCGATGATGTCGACGAACGAGGAGCCCGGGACGGGGTCTCCGCCAATGCCGACGATCGACGAGTTGCCGAAGCCGCGCTGGGCCAGCTCGTTGCCGATCTGGTAGGTCAGCGTGCCGGAGCGCGAGACGACGCCGACGTTGCCCGGCTTGAAGAACGACGCCGGGATGATGCCGACGTTCGCCTTGCCCGGAGACAGCACGCCCGGGCAGTTGGGCCCGATCAGGCGCGTGGCCGGATGCACCGTCTTGAGGTGGTTGAAGACGCGCATCTCGTCGTGCGCGGGGATGCCCTCGGTGATGCAGATGATCGTCTCGATCCCGGCCTCGGCGGCCTCGAGGATCGAGTCGGCGGCAAAGGGCGGCGGCACGAACACCATCGCGGTATTGGCGGCGGTCTCGGCGACGGCCTCGCGGAAGGTGTTGAAGACCGGGACGCCGTCGACGTCCTGGCCGCCCTTGCCCGGCGTCACGCCCGAGACGAGGTTGGTGCCGTAGCTGCGGTTGTTGAGCGCGTGGAACGTGCCTTCGCGGCCGGTGATGCCCGAGACGCAGAGGCGGGTGTCGTTGTCGACGATGACGCTCATGCCGTACCTCCGGCCGCCAGCGCGACGACCTTCTCTGCGGCTTCGTTCATCGTCGCCGCGGTGTGGACGTTGGGTAGCTGGGCCTGGGCGAGGATCTCGCGCCCCTGGATGTCGTTGGTGCCGTCGAGCCGGACGACGAACGGCACGGTGACCTTGTCGCCGAGCTGCTCGAACGCGGCGATCAGGCCCTTGGCGACCTCGTCGCAGCGCGTGATGCCGCCGAAGATGTTGAACAGGACGGCCTTGACCTTGGGGTCGGAGAGGATGACCTCGACGGCCTGCGTGATCGCCTCGGCTTTCGAGCCGCCGCCCGCGTCGAGGAAGTTCGCCGGCGCGCCGCCGAACTGTGCGACGACGTCGAGCGTGCTCATCACGAGCCCGGCGCCGTTGCCGAGGATGCCGATGTCGCCGTCGAGCTTGACGTACGTCAGCCCGCGCTCGTGCGCCATCTGCTCCTGCGGGTCCTCCGCGCTGGGATTGCGCAGCGCCGCGTTCTCGGGGTGGCGGTACAGCGAGTTGTCGTCGAGCGTCACCTTCGCGTCGAGCGCCTTGACGCCGCGGTCGGCGAGGACGACGAGCGGGTTGACCTCGGCGAGCATCGCCTCCTCGGCGACGAACGCGTCGTAGAGCTTGGCGAGCAATGCACCGACCGGGCGGATCACGTCGGCGGGCAGGCCGGCCTCGTAGGCGAGGCGGCGGCCGTGGAACGCCTGGAAGCCGAGCAGCGGATCGACGTGCAGCCGCGCGATCGCCTCGGGGTTGCGCTCGGCGACCTCCTCGATCTCGACGCCACCCTCCTTCGACAGCATCATCAGCGGCGCCTTGGCGGCACGGTCGAAGACGACCGAGGCGTAGTACTCCTCGGCGATGTCGGAGGCCTCCTCGATCCAGACCTCGTTGACGGTGTGTCCGCGGATGTCCATGCCGAGGATCGCCTCGGCGGCGGCTTTCGCGGCGTCGTGGTCGGTCGCGACCTTGATGCCGCCCGCCTTGCCGCGGCCGCCGATCAGCACCTGTGCCTTGACGACGACGGGGTAGCCGATCTCGTCGGCCGCCGCGACGGCCTCCTCGACGGTTGCCGCCGGTCGGCCGTCGGGCACGGGCACTCCGTGACGCGCGAACAGCTGCTTGCCTTGATACTCGAGCAGGTCCATAGGGGTTGATGACCCTACAATCCTCGACCGCATGGCGCTCCCTAAGCAGGTCACCTTCGTCACCTTCGATGTCTACGGCACGCTGATCGATTGGGAGGATGGGATCTACCGCGCCTTCAAGCGCGAAGCCGATCGTGACGGCTTCACGATCGACAAGGACGTCATCATCCCGCTGTTCCATGAGATCTCACGCGAGATCGAGGGCGGCTCCTACGAGCTCTATGCCGAGGTGCTGCGGCGCACCGCGCTGGAGATCGCCAAGCGCATCGGCTGGCCGCTCGAGCCGTCGCGCTCCGGCTTCCTGCCGGACTCCGTCCAGCGCTGGATGCCGTACAAGGAGACCGCGGCGCAGTTGCGCAAGTTCAACGCCAAGCTCCAGGTCGGGCTGATCTCGAACATCGACGACAAGCTGCTG
>DASRHW010000120.1:0-13514 GCA_035650375.1 Solirubrobacteraceae bacterium
GCGGCCGCGAAGGACTCCATGTCGTTGCGCGGCGAGGCGTGGCAGAACAGCTGCTCCCCGTCGCGCCACTGCTCGGGCAGGCCCGCGAGCTCGGCGACGAGCGTTGCTCCAAGCACCTCGCGACACGCGTCGAGCGCGGCAGGGACGGGGCTGTCGGTGGGCACATCGGAGTCGTCGCGAAGCCAGCGGTCCGCGTTGCCGCGGATCCAGACGGCGTCGTCGAGCTCGCGCAGGCGCGCCACGACTTCAGCCGGCCAGCCGCCGAAGGCCGCGTAGTCGCCGCCGAGCAGCCAGCGCTCGGCGCCCTTCGCCTCGGCGTCGCCGAGCACCGCCTCGAGCGCCGGCAGGTTGCCGTGGATGTCGTAGAGCAGGGCTTGCATTGAAGTCAAGGCTAGAGTCGCCGGCGATGTTCGAGATCGTCGGACCGACGCTGACGCTGCGGCTGCCCGAGGAGGCAGACGTCGCGGCGTTGTTCGCGCTGGGGTCCGATCCCGAGACGACGCAGTGGTTCTCGTGGGGCCCGTATCGCGGCGAGGACGAGCCGCGTGCCTGGATCGAGCGCGCCGCGGCCGAGCGTGCTGCCGGTGAGCGGCTGTCGCTCGTCATCGCTCGCGATGGTGAGGCGGTCGGCGTGACCGAGTTGACGGAGCCGAGCCGGCGCGACCAGCGGGCGATGGTCGGCACGTGGCTCGGCGCCGCGCACTGGGGCACAGGCGTCAACGCCGAGAGCAAGGCGCTGCTGCTCTACCTCGCCTTCGCCGTCCTCGGCCTGCGGCGGGTCGGCGCCTACGCGAACGTCGACAACGCTCGCTCCCAGCATGCCCTTGAGAAGCTCGGCTTCGTCCGCGAGGGGCTGCTACGGCGCTGGCATCGCCACGGCGACCGCTATCACGACGTGCTCGTCTACGGCCTGCTGCGCGAGGAGTGGGCCGACGACGTCGCGGTCGAGGTTCGCGGCGAGGTCCCCGCCGCCTTCGCCGGCTTCGGCGAGTGAGCCTGAGCGGCCCGAGCGCGGCGCTCAGGCGCGGCGCGACTCCCAGCTGAAGCCGCGCACCGCGAACAGCGTGCCGAACGCGGTCCAGACACCGATGACGGCCAGCGCTGAGAGGTTGTCGCTGAGCCCGCGACCAGTGACGAGCGCCCCCGAGAGCCCGTCGATGATGTGGATCAGCGGCAGCACCTGCGCGATGTCGCGCAGGAACGACGGCGCCGTGTCGGCGTCGTAGAAGACGCCCGAGACGAAGATCGTCGGCAGGAAGACGATGTTCTGGTAGGCGGCGGCGGCATCGAAGTTCGGGATCACGTGTGACCAAGCGACGCCGAGCGATGCGAGGCAGGCGACGCCGGCGACGACGAAGACGAACAGCTCGATCCAGTCCTTCGGCCAGCCGACGCCGAAGAACAGCTTGCCGGCGAGGATCACGATCCCGACCTGAAGGACAGCGTTGGTCACGGCGTTGGCGCCGATCGCGGCGAGGTACGAGCCGGTCGGCAGCGGCGTTCCGCGGACACGCTTGAGGACGCCCTGTTCGCGCAGGAAGGTGATGTTCATCGCCAGCGCGCTGAACGTCGTCGCCATGATGCTCATTCCGGCGATGCCCGGCACGATGACGTCGAGGTCGTGCTGGCTGCCGGAGAAGATCGCCCCGAACAGGCCCAGGAACAGCAGCGGCAGGACGAAGTTGAAGAACGCCGCCGTCGGGTTGCGCCAGAACATCTTGCGCTCGAGGCGGTACTGGTGCCAGGTCAGGACGGCGGCGTCAGACATGGGTCGTCTCCGGCTCGGCGGTCAGCTCGAGGTAGACGTCCTCGAGCGTCGGCCGCGTCACCGACAGGTCACGCAGCGCCTCACCGCGGGCGAGCGCCGCGCTCGTCAGCTGATGCAGCAGCGCCGTCGGTTCGGTCGCCTCGCGCTCCTGCAGCACGCCGTCCTCGTCGCGCCACGCGACGCGGTAGTGCGATGCGCTGCCGACGCCGAGCTCGCTCGGGGGGCCCTCGGCGAGGATCCGGCCGTCCTTGATGATCGCGACGCGATCGGCGAGTGCCTGCGCCTCGTCGAGGTAGTGCGTCGTCAGCAGCACGGTCTTGCCGAGCTCGGCGAGATGGCGGATGACGTCCCACGCCTGGCGGCGGGCCTGAGGGTCGAACCCGGTCGTCGGCTCGTCGAGGAAGATCAGCTCCGGGTCACCGATCAGCGCCAGCGCGAAGTCGAGCCTGCGCGCCTGCCCGCCCGAGAGCGTGCGCACGAGCCCGTCCTCCTTGCCCTCCAGCTGGGCGAGCGCGAGCACCTCGTCGACGTCACGTGGCGCGGGGTAGAGGCGCGCCCAGTGCTCGACCGCCTCGCGGACGCGCAGGTGGCGGTACATGCCCGAGCTCTGCAGCACGATGCCCGTACGCTCGCGCAGCGCCCGCGGCCGGTCGCCCGGGTCGAGACCGAGCACCGAGACGATCCCGCTCGTCCGCGTGCGGTAGCCCTCGAGGATTTCGACCGTCGTCGTCTTGCCGGCACCGTTGGGACCGAGCAGGCCGAACACCTCGCCGCGCGCGACCTCGAAGTCGATCCCGCGGACGGCTTCGAAGGCGTCGTAGGTCTTTCGCAAGTCGCGGACCAGGATCGCGGGCGCGTCGCTCACATCCGTATTGTCGCAAGGACATGCGGTGCGCCTGCATCGACATCGGTTCGAACACCACCCGGCTGCTCGTCGCCGAGCCCGATGGACGAGCCCTGCGCGAGCTGCTGAGCCGTCGCGCGTTCACCTCCCTGCGCGGCTCCGAGCCCGCGATTCCGGCCGAGAAGGTCGCTGAGGTCGCGAGCGAGGTCGCGTCCCAGGCGACGCTCGCACGGGAGGCAGGCGCCGAGCGGATCGACGCTGTCGCGACGGCGGCGATCCGGCACGCGGAGAACCGCGACGAGCTCTGCGCCGCGATCGAGGAGGCGAGCGGGCTTGTGGTCACGGTCCTGTCCGAGGAGCAGGAGGCGCGGCTCGCGTTCCTCGGCGCCGTAGGAACGCTCGCGGAGGCACCCGACGGCGTCGTCGCGGTCGTCGACGTCGGCGGCGGCTCGACCGAGATCGTCTGCGGCACGGCCGACGGCGGCGTCAGCTGGTCGGTGTCGTTTCGTGTCGGCTCCGGCTCGCTCGCCGACAGCTACCTGCTCGGCGATCCGCCGAGCAGCGAGGAGCTCGAGCGGGTGCGCCTGCACGTCGCCGCGACATTCGACGGGCTCGAGGTCCCGCGCGCTGACATCGCCTACGCCGTCGGTGGCAGTGCCGCGTCGCTGCGGCGGCTGATCGGCGCCGTGCTCGACCGCGGGACGATCGAGGACGGTGTGCGCGCGTTGTCGGACGCGTGCGCCGGCGATCTGGCGCCGCGGTTCGAGCTGCATCTCGAGCGGATCCGCGTGCTGCCGGCAGGGATGCTGTTGCTCGGTGCCGCCAGCAGCGCACTCGGTCTTCCGCTGACGATCGCCAGCGGCGGCCTGCGCGAGGGCGTCATCCTCGAACAGCAGCGCGGGGTGGCGGTCTGATGGCGAAGTCGGTGCGTATCGCGCTCGAAGCCGACAGGCCCTACGCCGAGGCCGCCGCGCTCGTCGTTCGCGTCCGTGCAGGCGAGCTGTTCTCGCACGCCGGTCGCGTCCTCGACATGAGCGACATCGAGGCCGTCCACGACATGCGCGTGACCACGCGCCGGCTGCGCGCCGCGCTCGAGATCTTCGAGCCGTGCTTTCCGCCCAAGCGCTTCAAACCCGTCCTGCGCGACGTCAAGCGGCTCGCCGACGCGCTCGGCGAGCGCCGCGACCCTGACGTTCGCATCGAGCAGCTGACGGCGCTGGCGAAGGATCTCGGCGTGCGCGATCACGACGGAGTGCGGACGCTGATCGACACGCTGCGGATCGAGCAGGCGGTCGGCAACGCGCGGCTCGCGGCTGCGCTCGACGACGCGCGCGACAGCAACCTCGCCGGGCGCCTGCTGGCGCTGTCGGAGCAGGCGCGATGAAGGCCCGCGTCGTTCATGACCTCGATGGCGCCGAGCCGCTCGCCGACAACGTCGCTCGGATCGTCGCGGTACGCGTCGCCGAGCTGCGGTCGTTCGTCCCGGCGGCGTTTGACCCGGCCGACGTGACCGCGCTGCACGACCTGCGGATCGCGGCCAAGCGCCTGCGCTACGTGCTCGAGCTGACCGGCGAGCCGTGCGTCGGGCCGCATGCGAAGCGTGCCGTGGAGCTGCTGAAGGAGCTTCAGGAGGTGCTCGGCGAGGTACACGACAGCGACGAGATGCTGCCGCTGCTCGCGGCCCGCGGCGGTCCCGGTGTCGAGTTGCTGGTTGCGCGGCTGCGCGTCCACCGCGCCGAGCGGTTCGCGGGCTTCGTCGTTCTCTGGCCACAGGTCGTCGGCGCGGCAACATCGTGTTTACAGCGCGATGATCGGGACGGCGTACCGTTCCTGAGCGCGCCGTGAACCAGCCTGAGCACCTGACCCAAGAGCCGATTCGGCAGGTCCCGCAGGCGCCTGCGCGCCCCGGCGAGGCCGACGCCGCCCAGCAGGGCGCGCCGGAGCTGTTCTTCAACCGCGAGCTGTCGTGGGTCGACTTCAACGACCGCGTCCTGCAGCTCGCCGAGGACGCCGAGGTGCCGCTGCTCGAGCGTGTGAAGTTCGCTGCGATCTACACGTCGAACCTCGACGAGTTCTTCATGATCCGCGTCGCCGGCCTGCTCGACCAGGTCGAGGCCGGAGTCGATGACCCGCTCGCCGACGGGCGCACGCCGACCGACACGATCGACGCGATCCGCCGCAGTGTCGTCGGGCAGCAACAGCGGCTGACGCGATGCGTCGAGAGCGATCTGCTGCCGGCGCTCGCGGAGCACGGGATCAGGATCCTGACCTGCCCCAAGCTTGGCAGCGAACAACACGCGATCGTCGCCGAGCGCTTCCGGCGTCAGATCTTCCCGGTCCTGACGCCGCTCGCGGTTGGTGCCGGCCGGCCGTTCCCGTACATCTCGAACCTCTCGCTGAGCCTCGCCGTGCTGCTGCGCGAGCCAGGCAGCGAGCAACGCCCGGCGTTCGCGCGCGTCAAGGTGCCGAAGGAGCTGCTGCCGCGGTTCATCGAGGTCGGCGACGGCGAGGAGCACGTCTACGTGCCGCTCGAGGAGGTCATCGCCGACAACCTCGACGCGCTGTTCCCCGGCATGGAGGTCGTCGATCACGCGGTCTTCCGCGTCACTCGCGACGCCGACTTCGAGGTCTCCGACGAGGCCGACGACCTGCTGCAGGCGGTCGAGGCCGAGCTGCGCCGCCGGCGCTTTGGTGAGGTCGTCCGCGTCGAGGTCAACGAGGGCATGAGCGCGGCCCTGCGCGACGAGCTGATCGCCGCGCTCGAGGTCGACGCGCGCGACGTCTATGACGTTCGCGGCCCGCTCGACCTGACCGACCTGATGCAGCTGCTGGCGCTGCCGGGTTACGCCGACCTGCGCGACCCGCAGTGGAGCCCGGTCACGCAGCCGCGGCTCCGGCCTGGCGAGGACGGTCGCGTCTCGGTGATGGCGGCGATGCGCGAGGCGGACGTGCTCGTGCATCACCCGTATGACTCGTTCACGACGTCCGTCGAGCGGTTCGTCGAGGAGGCGGTCTCCGATCCGGATGTGCTCGCGATCAAGCAGACGGTCTACCGCACGTCCGATGACACGCCGCTGATCCCGGCGCTGATCCGTGCCTCCGAGCGCGGAAAGCAGGCGGTCTGCCTGGTCGAGCTCAAAGCGCGCTTCGACGAGCGCGCGAACATCGGCTGGGCGCGGACGCTCGAGGAGGCGGGAGTTCACGTCGTATACGGACACCCGTCGCTGAAGACCCACGCCAAGGCGATCCTCGTCATCCGCAGAGAAGGCGACGGCGTGCGCCACTACGTTCACGTCGGCACCGGCAACTACAACCCGAAGACGGCACGTCTCTACACCGACTTCGGGCTCTTCACGTGCGATGAGCAGATCGGCGCCGACGTCGCCGACGTGTTCAACTTCCTCACCGGCTACGCGCGGCCGCGGAGCCAGCGCAAGGTCCTGACCGCTCCCTACGGTCTGCGCGACGGGATCCTCGCGGAGATCGAGCGCACGATCGAGGCGCAGCGCGCCGGCGCCGAGACCCGTATCCGGATGAAGCTCAACGCGCTCGTCGACAAGCGCTGCATCCGCGCGCTCTACCGAGCGTCACAGGAAGGCGTCAGGGTCGAGCTGAACCTGCGCAGCATCAGTTGCCTGCGGCCGGGCGTTCCGGGCGTCTCGGACAACATCAGAGTCGTCTCCGTCGTCGGGCGCTTCCTCGAGCATTCGCGGATCTTCGCCTTCGATCGCGGCGGCGACTGGACCGTCCTGATCGGGTCCGCCGACCTGATGCCGCGCAACCTCGACACGCGCGTCGAGCTGGTCGTGCCGATCGAGGACGCGACGCTGCGCGACGACCTGCTCGACACGCTCGAGCGCTGCTTCGCCGACAACGTCAACGCCTGGGACCTTGGTCCCGACGGCACGTGGACGCGGCGCGTGGCACACGGCGAGCGACGCAGCGTGCACGCCGAGCTGATGGTCGGCCACGCGGGCCGCGCGGCCGAGCCGCCGGCCGCTGTATAGCCAACTCCGACACGGAGTTGACAAAACAGCTATCGAACGGCTAGCGTCGCGCCTGATTGCGTGCCCGGGTCCGCCGCGCGAGCGACCCGGAAGACGGAGGAGAGAGAACGAAGGGCCCGGTGAGAGCCGGGCCCTTCGGCTTCTCGGGCCGGCCCGCTCGCGGCTGGTTACCAGCCGCTGCGCCAGCGCTCGCTGGCGGCACGGGCCTTCGCAGCACGCTTGCGCGCGTCCTTGCGGCGGTCCAGGTGGCCCTGCAACATCGAGATGACGAAGATGATCAGCGGGAACGCGATGATCAGGATGAAGCCCGCGTTCGTCACGACCTTGTCGTTCGTCTCGCCGTACCAGCCCTCACCGTGATCCTGGGCGAACGCCGCCGGTGCCGCGACGAGCAGGATCGCGGCGGTCAGGGCCAAGAGGGTGATGCGGCTGCGCATGCCTGGATCGTATCCACGATCGCGGCGCCGGCGACGGGCCGCTGAGCGTCGCGACCCGGAGCGCCGACCCTAACCTGCTCGGCGATGGCCGTCCTGATCGCCTCCGACCTCGCCAAGGACATGGCGGGACAGACCCTGATGAAGGGAGTCTCGTTCAAGCTCGAGCGGCGTGACCGGCTGACGATCGCCGGCCGCAACGGCGCGGGCAAGACGACGCTGATGCGGATGCTGGCGGGGGAGACGTCGATCGACGGCGGCGAGCTCGTGCTGGCGAAGGGCACGCGGGTCGCGCTCCACGATCAGCGGCCACCCCGCGAGCGCGGCCTGTCGCTACGCGAGTACGTGCTCTCCGGGCGCAGGGAGCCGCTCGAGCTCGAGCAGCGCCTGCGGGCGCTCGAGCAGCGCATGGGCGAGGGCGCCGACGTGATGGACGAGTACGCCGACGTGACGGCGAAATTCGAAGCCGTCGGCGGCTACACGTGGCGCGAGCGGGCGATCGGCGTCGTGCACGGGCTCGGCTTCACCGACCGCGACTTCGACCGCTCGCTCGACACGTTCTCCGGCGGCCAGCTGACGCGCGCCTCGCTGGCGAGGGCGCTGGCCGCCGAGGCCGACCTGCTGATGCTCGACGAGCCGACGAACCACCTCGACATCGAGTCGCTGGAGTGGCTCGAGACGACGCTCCTGGGGCTCGACGCGGCGATCGTGCTGGTCGCCCACGACCGCTGGTTCCTCGAGACGGTCGGCACCGCGGTGCTCGAGCTGGAGGCGGGGCGGGCGCGCTTCTTCCCCGGGACGTGGACGGCGTGGCGCAAGGAGCAGGCGGCGCGCGAGATGGCGCTCGGCCGCGCGATCGAGCGCCAGCAGGCAGAGATCGCGCGGATGGAGCAGTTCGTCGAGCGCTTCCGAGCCAAGGCGACAAAGGCTCGCCAGGCGCAGTCGCGCGTCAAGGCGCTCGACAAGCTGCGCGGCTCGGAGATCACGCGCGACCCGACCGACGGCAAGGGCTTGGGGTTCCAGTTCAAGAAGCCGGAACGCTCCGGCCGCGTCACCTTCGAGCTCGAGGGGGCGGCGCTGCAGGTCGGCTCCGAGCCGCGCGTGCTGCTCCAGGACGCCGAGCTCTGGCTCGAGCGCGGCGAGCACGTCTCGCTCGTCGGCGCGAACGGGACGGGCAAGACGACGCTGATCAACGCGCTGGTCGGCGAACGGCCGCTCGACGCGGGCAAGCTGCGAACGGGGCACAACGTCCAGGTCGGCTATCTCTCCCAGCACGCCGAGGAGCTCGAGGCCGGTGGCGCTCGGACGGTCCTCGAGGCGGCCGCCAAGCGGACGAAGCTGGCGCCGAATCAGGCCCGTGCGCTGCTGGGGCGCTTCCTCTTCAGCGGCGAAGAGGTCGACAAGCCGCTCGACGGGCTCAGCGGCGGCGAGCGCCGCAGGCTGTCGCTGGCGATCCTCGTCTCCTCGGGCGCCAACGTCCTGATCCTCGACGAGCCGACCAACCACCTCGACCTCGAGAGCCGCGAAGCACTCGAGGACGCCCTCCGCAGTTTCTCCGGCTCGCTGTTGCTCGTCACGCACGATCGTGCCCTGCTCGACGCCGTCGGCACGCGAACCGTCGCGATCGAGGACTACCAGCTGCGCTCCTACGTGGGCGGCTGGGCGGAGTACAGCCGCGTCCGAGCCGAGCGAGCTGCCGCCGGCATCACGTCGACCGTCGCGCCGCCCCCGCCGATCGTCGCGGGCGGGACGGTCCGTCCGTCGGCCGAACGCTCCCCGCTGGAGCCGGAGGCGGAGGCGGGTTCGGACGACGGACGCGCCGGCACGCCCGCTGCCACGGCGAACGGGGGAGGTGCCACCGCCGACAAGCCGAAGGGTCCGTCGAAGAACGCGCTGCGGAAGGAAGCGGAGCTGGAGCGGGCGGTCGAGGCGGCGGAGGCGGCGCTGGCGGATCTCGAGCTGGAGCTGGCCGATCCGGCCGCGTGGACGAAGTACGAGACGGCGAAGAACCAGGCGCGCCACACCGCCGCCAAGCGCGCTGTCGAGGCGGCGTACGCGGCGCTGGAGGAACACGTCGCGGCTTTCACATAACGTTCACCCGCGTGAGCCGCCTTTCGCAGGTCTTCGTCCCCAAGGACCGTGAGTTCTTCGACCTGTTCGAGGAGGCGGCCGTCAATCTCGTTCGCGGCGCGGACCTGCTCGATCAGATGCTTCGCAACTATCCGGAGCGCGCCGACCTCGCGCGCGACATCCTGATCTGCGAGCAGGAGGGCGACCGGATCACACACGACCTGATCCAGCGCCTGAACAAGACCTTCGTCACGCCGATCGACCGCGAGGACATCCTGCTGCTCGCGTCGGCCCTCGACGACATCGCGGATCTGACCGAGGAGGTCGGCGACTACCTCGGCCTCTACAAGATCGAGGCGCCGATGGAGCAGGCGCAGCGGCTCGCGCACATCCTGCTCGATGCCACGCGCCAGATCGCCGAGGCGATGCCGCGGATGCGCGACTTCCGTGACATCTCGCACTACACGGTCGAGGTCAACCGGCTCGAGAACGACGGTGACCGGATCGTCCGCGAGGCGATCGCCTCGCTGTTCGAAGGCGGAATCGACCCGATGGTCGTGATCCGCTGGAAGGACCTGTTCGAGCGTCTCGAGGAGGCGATCGACGCCTGCGAGCGGGTGGCGAACGTCCTCGAGGGCATCGTCATCAAGAACCGCTAGATGGCTGATCACACCCTCTGATGAGCGCCGACGTGATCCTCGTCATCGTCGTCGTGACGGCGCTGGCATTCGACTTCACGAACGGATTTCACGACACGGCCAACGTCGTCGCGACCGTGATCTCGACGCGCGCGCTGCCGCCGCGGCTCGCCGTGACGTTCGCCGCGATCCTCAACTTCGCCGGCGCCTTCATCTCGCTGAAGGTGGCCGCGACGATCGCCAACGGCATCGTCAACGCGACCCAGATCACGATGACGATCGTCTTCGCCGGCCTCGTCGGCGCGATCGCGTGGAACCTGGCGACGTGGTACTACGGGCTCCCGTCGAGCTCGTCGCACGCGCTGATCGGCGGGCTCGTCGGCAGCGCCGTCGTCGCCGAGGGCTTCAGCGCGATCGACGGCCACGGGCTGCTCTCGAAGGTCATCGTCCCGGCGCTGATCGCGCCCGTGCTGGCGTTCGTCGTCGCGGGCAGCGCGATCCTCGTCACCTACCGCATCGCGGGGCGCGTCCGGCCGGGGCCCGTGACGCGTGGCTACAAGCTCGGCCAGCTCGCCTCGGGCGGGTTGCTGGCGCTGTCGCACGGGACGAACGACGCGCAGAAGACGATGGGCATCATCACGCTCGCGCTCGTCGCCCACGGCAACATCTCGGCGACCGACTTCCACGTGCCCGACTGGGTCGTCGTCGCGTCCGCAAGCGCGATCGCGCTCGGGACCTACAGCGGCGGCTGGCGGATCATCCGCACGATGGGCAGCCGGATCATCAAGATGGACGCCGCGCAGGGCTTCTCCGCGCAAAGCGCCGGCGCGACCGTGATCCTTGCCGCGTCGCACTTCGGCTACCCGCTGTCGACGACGCACGTGATCAACGGCGGCATCATGGGCGCGGGCGCCGCCAAGCGGCTCTCGGCCGTGCGCTGGGGCGTGGCCGGCAGCATCGTCACCGCCTGGGTGCTGACGCTGCCCGCCGCCGCGATCGGCGGCGGCCTCGTCTACGGCGTCACGCGGATCTTCGGCACCGGCGCGACCGGGCCGGTCGTCGTCTCGGCGCTGATCCTGCTCGCGATCACGGCGCTGTTCACCACCCGCGCGCGCCAGGCGGTGGCGGCGTGATCGCGACGGCACTGATCGATTGGGGCGCGCTCGGCAAGGTCGTGCTCTATTCGCTGATCGGCGGCATCGGCGTGCCGGCGATCTACGCGTTCGTCGTGCTCGGGGCCTCTCGTTCGAGCGAGGCCCGGCGCGAGCACCAGACCGCCGGCGCGTACGGATACATGCTGCTGAGCGTCGTCGGCGGGCTCACCTGCCTCGCGGCGATCGCGTACGGCATCTGGTTGATGACCCAGAAGTAGTCATCGCTGCGCAGCGCTGCGCAACGCGCGTGACCGTTCGGTGAACGCCCCTGTCGATCCGCAGGGCTGCCGTCTACCGTGTCCAAGGACACGAGAAACGACAGGCGGGCACCGAAGATCCGCCAGAAGGGACACAGCATGTCGAACGTCGACTTGCACCTCCACCTCCTCCCGGGAGTGGACGACGGACCGGCCGACGAGGCCGCGAGCCTCGAGCACGCTGCCAAGATGGTGGCCGAGGGCGTCCACGAAGCGACCGTCACGCCGCACGTCGCCCATCCCTGGTTCGCGGACGTCGACCCGGCGACGATCGCCGAGCGCACGCGGCTGCTGCAGGCGGCGCTCGATCGCGAGCGTCTGGCCCTGAAGCTCCACACCGGAGCGGAGCTGCATCCCGGCGCCGCCGGCGACCTCGATCCGGGCACGCTGGAGCTCGTCGCCCAGGGCCCGCCCGGCGCCCGCTGGGTGCTGCTCGAAGTGCCGTTCGCCGGCGTCGACCCGGCGTTCGCCGAAACGGCAGCGAGGATCCGTGCGAAGGGCTTCGGGGTCGTGATCGCCCATCCCGAGCGCGCCGCGGGGCTGCTTTCCGGCGCCGGCATCGGGATCCTGCGACGCGAGCTCGAGTACGGATCGGTGCTCCAGGTCAACGTCTGCTCGCTGCTCGGCATGCATGGCGACGAAGCCCGCCACGCGGCGCAGCGGCTGGTGCGCTCGGGCCTTGCGTACCTGCTGGCCTCCGACGGTCATGGCGGCGAGCGCGGCCACACGCTCGGCGCTGGCGCTGCGGCGGCGCGAGCGGTCGGTGCGTCGGAGCTGCAGAGCTGGCAGCTGACGCAGGCCAACCCGCGCTTCCTGCTTCGCCACGGCCTGCCGGCCGCTGCGGCGCCGGGCAGTCGCGACGACTCGTGGCGGCCGTCGCAGCGGCGTCGCGTCGCGAGCACGATGGCCGCGGCGCGTGGCCGGACCCGCCGCTAGCCGGCTAGCGCTCGAGAAAGACGATCTCGCGTTCGGCGTCGCACTCCCAGCGGCCGCCGGCCCAGCGCACCGTCGTGCCGTCGGCCAGCCGCGCCGCCGCGCGGCCGAGCCGCGGCTCGCCCCAGAGCGTCGCGACCAGCGGGCGCCGCTCGTCGGGCGTGTCGCCGAGCCCCGCGGAGACGTGCGCTGCCGGATGGCTGACGACGATCGATCCGGCGCGCACCCAGACCGGGACCGTGCTGCGCGGCGCCGGCGCGAGCACCTCGCCGCCGCCTTCCACCTCATCGTCCGACCACGTCTCGATCCAGCGGCCGCGTGGCAGTGGCACGATCCGCTCGCGCACCCCGTCGTCGAGCACCGGCGCGACCCACAGCGCCGGGCCGAAGCCGAAGGCGTCGGCGACGGTCCAGGCACGGGGATCGGCGCGATCGATCAGGTGCAACGGCCGCACGATCGGTACGCCGCAGCGGGCCGCGGTCGCGGCGGCCGCACGGATGTAGGGGACGAGCATCTCGTGCAGCAGCACGTAGCCGCGGTAGAGCCCGAGCGTGCGCGAGTCGTAGGTCCACGGCTCCTGCTCGAGCCGGCCGTGCGCCTGCATCAGCGGCGTGAAGCAGCCGAGCTGCGCCCAGCGCACGAGCAGCTCCGCCGAGCAGCGATCGGCGACGCCGCGCCCGAGATAGCCGCCGACGTCGTGCGACCAGTTCGAGAAGCCGCTGGCGGCGGCGGAGATCGTCGCCGCGACGAGTTGCCGCAGCGACCAGAAGTCCGAGATCTGGTCGCCGCCCCAGAGCATCCCGGTCGCCTGCTGGCCGCTCCAGCCGCAGCGCCCGAAGAGCACGCCGGAGCCCGGATGGACCTCGTCGAGCGCCCGCTGCATCGAGCTGCGGTAGGCGCCGCCGAGCGCCCATGCCGCCTCGGCGCCGCTGCGCCCGCCACCGGCCAGACGCGCGTCGTCGGGGATGTAGTAGCCCTCGCCGTCGTCGGCCTTGATCCCCTCGACGCCGAGCGCGAGCACGCGCTTTGCCTGCTCGCGCCACCACGACTCGGCGCCGGGGTCGAGCAGGTCGACGGGCGAGCCGCGTCCCATCCACCAGCGGGCGACGAGCGAGCTGCCGTCGGCGGCGCGCACGTAGTGGCCGGCCTCGTCGCCCTCGGCGTAGTTCGACGCCGGCTCCGCGTGCAGCCGCCGCGAGCCTGGGTCCGGCGGCACCTGCCCGTCGCGCGACTCGACGTTGACCCACGGCGTCACCCAGACGACGGTGCGGATGCCGCCCTCGCGCAGACGCCGCACCATCGGCTCGAACTCGGGGAACTGATGCGGGTTGGGCTCCCAGGTGTTGTATTGCGTCTCCCACGGGGAGTCGAGCACGATCGCGTCGATCGGGATCCCGTGCCAGCGGCAG
>DASRHW010000121.1:0-13287 GCA_035650375.1 Solirubrobacteraceae bacterium
GGCCGAGCTGCCGGCGGCGCGTCCGCGCCTGCGCACGCCGCAGCAGCCGGGCGTCGACTGCGCGTAGCTGCGCCCAGTAGGCGTCGACGATGCGGAGCTCGTCGTGTGCGCCGGCGCTCATGTCCAGTCCCCATGCTCGAAGTCGTCGGCGGCGATGTCGACTGTGCCGGCAAGCGTCCGCAGCCCGCGCGACACGCGCGCCCGCGCCGCCTCCTCGCTGACACCCATCCTGCGGGCGACCTCCGGGTAGCTGTGACCATCGACGATCCGCAGCCGAAGCGCCTCCTGCTGCGGTCCCGGGATGTCGGCGAGCGCGCGGCCCAGCTCGTCGCGCAGCTCGCCTAGACCGGCCGCGCGCTCGAGCCGCTCGAGATCCGCGTCGCCGAGCGACGGGCGCTCGAGCTCGAGCCGGCCCATCGCCCGCCGATGAACGGCGCCGCGCTTGTAGTAGGACGCGAGCACCTTGCGGCCGATGCCCATCACCCAGCCCTCGCGTTCCGCACGCGTGCTGCCGCGAAACCGTCCGCGACTCTCGTACGCACGCGCCCACGTCTCGGCCCATAGGTCCCGTCCGATCTCTGGATCGGCGGTCCGGCGGGTGAAAAAGACGAGCGTGCTTTGAGCCATCGACCGGTACAGCTCCTCGAAGTCGCCCAGCGGCTCGAGTGATGATGTCTTCGATGCGACGCGCCGCGAACGTCCGCGAGCGTTCATAGCTAAAAGGTCGCTGAACATCGTCAGCTGTGACCAGCGCAGCCGCGGTAGCGCTATTTGCAATGTTCTGCCCTACCGCTCAGGGGCCACTGCGCCGCACGGCCGCCGCCGAACGAGCGGATGCGCCCGTCCAGTCCACTGCCTGCAACGGCAACTCCAACAGCGCCTTCCAGGTCGCGGCGTCTGTCCCGCCGGTAACGGGAAGGCCGCGTGCGGCCTGAAGCGCGCGAACCGCCGCCTGGGTGCTCACGCCGAAGGTTCCATCGATCGGCACCGCTGGATCGAAGGACGCAAGGTGCTGCTGGAGCCAGATCACCTGATCGCCCTTCGACTTCAGCGCGAGCGCCGGCCAGCCGGCATCGGCGATCAGCCCGGGAACCGGGTCCGGTTCGGCGAGGGTGGTCCATGTCGCTGCCGAGGAAGCCTGCCAGCTCCACCACGACAACCCCTTCGCCCCATAGCTGGCCCAGATCTGCCGGAAGGCCGTGAGGTCGGTGGTCGCCGGCGCGCTGTAGGCCTGGCCGAGCGGCGCGAGCGCGGTGCCGTAGATCCGGTTGTGCATCATCGTCCGCGCGCTCGCCGTCTGGACCGTCGTGCCGATCGTCTTCCAGTAGACCTGCGGCAGGTTGGCCTGCGCCCCACCGGGACCGAGGAAGACTGAGTAGGGCAGGCGCGGGTGGTAGTGCACGTACGGGAAGGAACTCAGGCCGATCGGGTAGGCCTCGCCGACCGCCGCTCGCAGAGCGTTGATGTACGTCTGCGCCGCGCCGTAACGCCCCTGATACTCCGACTCGGCATCGATCACGAAGCAGTCGGCGCCCTTCGCCGCCGCGGTCGCCGCGGCGGCCGCCTCTCCGGAGGGGTTGCTGCCATAGACGTACTGCCACGCGCACACCTTCAACCCCAGCGCGTGCAGCTCGGCCACCAGCTGCGGGGTGAACTGGCTCCAGACCTTGGCCCCGTCGGCGCTCTTGACGAAGACCGTCGCGATCCCGGTGGCGTGTGCCTTGGCGGCGATCGCCGCCACGTCGCCGCGCTCGCTCTTCGGCAGCTCCCAGATCCACATCCCGTTGCCGCGAAACGCCAGCGGCAGTTCGCCGTTGCCGGCGACGACGTTCTTCGGCGTCGGCAACAGCGCAACCGTCACGCGGACGTGGCGCGCGTTCGATCGCCGCCGCGCACGATCGCGCACGGTGACCGCGACCTTGCCCGGCGCGGTGCCGACCGGGACCTTCGCGATCCAACCCGAGCGCTTGTGCTGCAACGTCGTCGCGAGCGCGCCGGTCGACCAGCGGAACGTCACGCGCATGCCGGAGTAGAGCCGGTTCCCGCGCAGCTGCACCTGGCCGCCGATCCGCGCGCGGGCCTCGGTGCCGCAGCCCTTCGCGGTCGCCGGCACACAGCGCAGGCCGCTGAGATACGGCGCCGGCTTGTGCGCCGCTTGTGCTCTCGTCGCCGTCACCCCGGCCGGGACGACGAGCGCGAGCGCGGCGAGCGCTGAGACGCGAAACGACATCGAGCCCGAAAACCTGCCGCATGCCAGGAGTTCCGGTGCATGCCCACTTGCAGGCGGCCCGCCGGTTGCGGCACTACGCGTGGGCGCGGGCGACGTCGCACGGCTGACCGACGAGCTGGCCCCCGGCACAGTCCTCGCTGTGGACGACCCGGCGGGAGTTTCGGATGCCTGCGACTCCGAGCAGGCCACCGAGTCCGACCAGCAACGCCGAGATGCCGATCCCGACGCGGAACGCGTGCACGGATGCCGATTCGACATCCGCGGCGACCTGCGCGCCGACGCGTGCCGGATCGACGCTCGCGAGCGGCTGATGACGCGCGCGAGCGACAGCCGCCTGGGCCGGCGGCGACAGCACGCGAGCGTCCAGCCGCCGGTCGAGCGCCGAGCCGAACTGCGCCGAGACGACCGCCCCGACGGCGGCCACGGCCAGAAGGCCGGCGACGCGCGCGATCGCGTTGTTGACCCCCGACGCGATGCCCGCGTTGGACTCGTCGGCATCGGCGAGCACCGCGGCCGTGAGCGGCGCAACGGTGCACGACAGGCCGAGCGCGAAGACGATCAGAGCCGGGAGCAGATCGCGGGCGTAGCTGAGGTCGGCGTCGATGCGCAGCATCAGCACGAGGCCGGCCGCCGCGAGCAGAGGCCCGCCGCCCATGAACAGCCGCGGCCCGAGCCGATCGGCGAGCCGGCCGATTCGCTTCGACAGCGCGAACATCACGAGCGTCGCCGGCATCAGCGCCAGCCCGGCCTGAAGGGCGTCGTAGCCGGCCGCCTCCTGAAGGAAGAGGACGAGGAAGAAGAACGTGACGCTGAGCCCTGCGTACATCGCGAACGTCTCGAGGTTGCCGACAGCGAAGTTGCGGCGCTTGAACAGACCGAGCGGCAGCATCGGCGCGGGCGTTCGGCTCTCGTGCAGAAGAAACAGCCCGAGCAGCACGACTCCGGTGAGCGCCGGAATGATCACCTGGCCACTCGCCCAACCCACAGCGGGCTGGCGAATCAGCGCCAGGACCGGGCCGGCGAGGCCGAAGAAGGTCAGCACGGCTCCGAGCCAGTCGACCTTCGCCCGCTCGCGGCCGCGTTCGCGCGCGGGAACGGAAAGCGAGATCAGCAGCAGCGTCACCGCGACGAACGGGATGTTGATCGCGAAGATCAGCCGCCAGGAAACGGCGTCGACGAGATAGCCGCCGGCGAGCGGCCCGACGATCGTCGACATCGCACCCCACGCCGTCCACGACCCGATCGCCGCGCCGCGCTCCGACGCCGGGAAGGCAGCGATGATCACCGCCAGCGCACTCGGCGTCAGCAGGGCTCCGAACACGCCCTGCAACGCGCGGCCGGCAACCAGCAGCTCGATCGTCGGCGCGACGGCGCAGAGCGCCGAGACCACGCCGAAGCCGAGGACACCGATCGAGAAGACCCGGCGCTCGCCGAACACGTCGCCGAGCGAGCCGCCTACGAGGATCAGCGATCCGAGCGTCAGCAGGTACGCGTTCGAGACCCATTGCTGGCCCGCCAGACCGCCACCGAGGTCGAGCCGGATCGCCGGCAACGCGACGTTGACCGCGGTCGCGTCGAGGCCGGCCACGAACGAGCCCATGATCGCCGCGACCAGCGCGAGACGCTTGCGGTCCATATCCGAGCCATATTCGCAGCCCCGCCAAAAGCGTCCATTTTCCGGCCTTTCGGGAGCCTTGCTTCAACAAATCTGTGCGTACTTGACGCGGAATGCGAATTGGATACCATTTGCGAGACTCGGGGGGAGTTCGATGTGGGAGATGCTCAGCCATTGGCTGATCAATGCGGTCACTGTTTTGGCCGTAGCGCGATCGGAGGAGCAGATGGCGCGGAGCTGCGCAGCTTCATGTTCGACCTCGTCGAGAGTTCGCCAAGCGACCTGAAACCGCTTGGCAAGGGTTCACATTTCCCAACCACGAGGTGCTGAATGTTCAGAAGTGCGAAGCCGGCACACCTTCGGGTGTTCGCCGTGCTGCTGGTGCTCAGTCTCACCGCAGGCCTCGCCACGACCGCATGGGGCGGCTCTGACAAGCCCGCGGCCAAGCAGGCGGCCAGCAAGAAGAAGGTCAAGATCGCGATGGAGCTGATCCTCACCGGCGTGCAGTTCGGCGTCGACACGAAGAACGGCATCAACGCGTTCGTCAAAGACGACGGCGCCGTTTCGGCACAGGTCAACGGCCCGGTCACCGTCGACCCGGGTACCGCCCAGAAGCAGACCACGGACATGATCGCGAAGGGCCCCAACGCCGTCGGCGTCGCGCCCTTCCCGCCCGAGGCGTGGCAGCGCACGCTCAAGGACATCAACAAGAAGTACCCGAAGACGAGCCTGACGTTCAACGCCAAGCCCTCGGGCAAGGTCGGCGACATCAGCAAGCAGCCGTTCAAGACGTTCGTCGGCATCAACGACGCGGCTTCGGCACGCGCCGTCCTGACGAAGACGATCGAGCTCGCGAAGCTGAAGTCGAGCGCCACCGGCGAGGTTCTCCTCGGCCAGTGCGTGCCCGGCAACACGGGTGTGCTTGCGGACCGCATCCGCGGCTTCAAGCAGGTGCTCGCGAAGCTGCTCCCGAAGGCGACCCCGGTCGTGTTCGACTCGAAGGTCGATCCGCAGGGCAACACGACCGCGTGGACGACCGAGCTCGTCGCGCACCCGAAGCCGATCCTGGCGATCGGGACGTGCGACCAGGACGGCACGAGCCTCTACAAGGTCAAGAAGGCCAACAGCAGCTACAAGTTCCCGGTCGGCGCCGTCGAGACGCCGCCTGAGACGGTGCTCGGCATCCAGGACGGCACGATCCTCGCGTCGTCTTCGGTCAACTGGTACCTCGAGGGCTACACGGCAGCGCGTCTGCTCGCCGAGTCCGCCCGCGGCAAGGCGATCCCGGCCGGCTTCATCGACATCGGCTACACGATGATCACGAAGAAGAACATCGCCGAGATCAAGAAGCGCAACTCGAGCCTGGCGAACACGAGGGCGTGGTACGCCCCGAAGGTCAAGGAGCAGTTCGCCAACATGAAGAAGTACACGCACTCGCTCTCGTCGGCCTGGAAGTAGCCGACTAGACCGCGATGGTCAGCGGGGGATGCGCCCAGGCGCATCCCCCGCTTCGTCGTTCAGGGGCGAAACGCGAGAAGCCGCCCGGTGGGCGGCTTCTCGGCACCAGTGGAGACGGCGGGAATCGAACCCGCGTCCGCGGTCGCGTTGGATTGGCGTCTACGAGCGTGTCCGGCGATCTGTGTCTCGCTTCCGACTCGCTTCACCGGCGAGGTTGTCGGAAGCCAGCCTCCCTGTCCTACGTCCCCGAGCGCGGCAGAAGCGTTCCGTGCTCAGGCAAGCCGGCATATTGATCCCGTTCGCTCCCCGCGGCCGGCAGGCGGGGAAACTGGGACACCTCTCACACGTTTAGTTCAGAACTAAGCGGCGAGAGCCATCTCGTGCGTGTTCGCACTTGTGTTTTGCCGGGTGTTTTACGAGGCCTCCCGACACCTCGGCTCGCAACCAACCCCACGGAATCGACCACGTCGAAGCCTGTCGTCCCCGGGGTTGTGCAACTCACAGTCTAGGGGAGCGCGAGGCGCGGGCCGTCCGCCCGGGCGCCGGCGATCAGTCGTCGTCGGAGGCGGCCGGCGCCTCGAAGCCCGGGATCACGATCTTCGCGCCGACACGACCGCCGTAGGCATGCTTGGCCATGTCCTCGCGCGATGCGCGGTCGGAGCGGTCACCACGTCCGCCGCGATCGTCGCGACGCCCGCGCCCGTTGCCGCCGTCGGGACGGCCGCGACCGCCACCGCCGGGACCACTGCCGCCGGGGCCACCGGGGCGGCCTCCGCGCTGCGGGCGATCGTCGGGAACCTTGCCCTTGACCTCGCGGACCGGCGTCCCGGCAAGCCGCACCCACGCCGCGAAGACCGGATCACCGGGCTTGAGGCCGCGCGCCGCCTCGCAGCAGACGGCCGCCCACTTGAGCGGCTTGCCTGCCTCGTCGCGCTTCGGCCGCAGCGCCTCGCGGATCACGTCGGCGCCACCGACTCGCTCGACCGCAGCCGAGAGTCGCGCCTGCTCGCGCGCGGTCCGTGGCGGCAGGCCGCGCGGCGGGCGCGCGCCGCGGTCCGGCTGTGCCTGGACGGATTCGACGGCTTCGGGCGCCGGCTCGGCCGCATCGGCGGCCGGCGCCGGGTCTGCGTCTACGGGAGCCTCGCCGGCGTCATCGGTCGATTCCGCAACCGGCTCCTCGGCGACCGCCGCCACTTCCACCTCGGCGACAGCGGCACCTTCTTCGGCAACGATCGGCGCCTCCGCGACCTCGGTATCCGAGACCTCGGGCGCGACGTCCTCCGGCGCCGGCGGAGGATCGGTCGCCGGGTCGTCGGCGCTGAGCTCGGGCTCGGCGGGCGGGGCGGCGGACTCCGTGGCGGCACCGTCCTCGGTCTCCCCCGCATCGCGACCGCTCGCGCGAAGCTCGTTCAGCCGTGCGAAGAAGACGCGCCGATGCCGCTCCGCCGCCGTCGGACGACGACGGCGCTTTGACGCCGGCCGGCCCGCGGCCGGCGCGGCGGCGTCGCCCTCGGCGGCTGCCGCGGGTGCGGCGGCCGGCTCGGTCGGCGCCTCGGCGCTCGGGTCAGGGTCGATCGCGGGAGCCGACGCCGGGTCCGTCTCGGTCGGCGCCACAGCGACGGGCTCGGCACCGGCTTCCGGCGCCGAGACGGCCTCGGTGTCCGTGACCGCCTCAGCTGGCGGCTCGACGGGCGCGGGCGCGGGCGCCGGTTCGGGGTCGGGCGCTGCAGCCGGCTCCGGCACGGGTGGCGCTTCGGCAGCCGGCGCAGGATCGGGCTCCGGCGCGGAAGGCCTCTCGGGAGCCTCGGCCGGCGGTCCGTCGGACGTCGCCACCGGGGGCGTCGGCTCGGCCTCGGGCGGCGGCGCGTCCGCCGCGGGGGTGTGCTCGCTTGGGCTCAAGGAAGTGGTGTCGAAGGCGACGCGTGGCGGCCGCGATGCGTCGCGGCCATCCTCCCCGGACCATCCGGTGACCGCCAGCGCCTAGGTGCTCGGACGCACCGTACTGGGCCGTGGCGCCTCGCGCATCCTCGTTGACGTCTCAATCGACGAGCAGCAGCGCCGCGACGGCCACGCCGTAGACGACGACCCCGTAGCGCAGCAGGTTCTCGTCGACCCTTCGGGCCACCCCGACGCCGAAGTGCCCGCCGAGCAGGCTGGTGGCCCCCATCACCACCGCCGGCACCCAGGCAACGGGCCCGAACGCCGCGAGCACGACGCAGGCGGCGATCTGGAGGAGCAGCGCCATCATCCCTCGAAGCGCGTTGAGCCGGTGCATCCCGTCGGGCAGGAAGGCGCCGAGCAGCGCGAGCAGCATGATCCCGAGGCCGGCGCCGAAGTAACCGCCGTAGATGCCGCCGACGAACATCAGCAGCCACAGCAGGCCTCGAGGACGAGTCTTGCCACCAGGGTGCAGCAGCGGCCGCGCCGCGAGCGCGGCGCAGGCGAGCAGAACGAGCCATGGCGCCAGCGAGCTGAACAGCCGCTCGGGCGCGACCAGCAGCAACGCCGCTCCGACGACGGCACCGGCGGCGCTGATCGCGCCGAGCACGATCACGCGCTCTCGCTGACCGGACAGCTCGCGGCGATAGGCGATCGAGCCGCCGGCGTAGCCCGGCAGCACCGCGATCGCGTTCGTGACGTTCGCCGCGACCGAGCCGTAGCCGACGAGGAGCAACGCCGGGAAGGACAGCAGCGAGCCGCCCCCGGCGACGCCGTTGACAGTCCCGGCCGCGAATCCCGCCACAGCCAGCAGGATCCACTCGGCTCCGTGCGCCACGTCGACGAGTCTCCCAGGAAGAGATGCCAGACTGCGCTTATGGCCACCGAACTCGCGCTGCAGGACGTCGTCTGGGACCTCGAGCACCTCGTCGACGGCGAAGGGCCTGCGGGGGTCGATCGCCTGCTCGACGAGGCGACCGCCCGGGCCGAGGCGTTCGCCGCAGCGCATTCGGGCCGCGTCGCCGAACTCGACGGGCCCGGGCTCGCCGCGGCGATGGACGAGCTGGCCGAGATCCACGAGCTCGCCGGCCGCGCCGGGAACTACGCGGGCCTGCGCTTCGCCGCCGACACGCTCGACCCCGCCAACGGCGCCCTGATGCAGCGCGCCGAGGAGCGCACCACGGCGATGACGACGCTGCTGCTGTTCTTCGATCTCGAGTGGGCGGCGCTCGACGACACCCGCGCAGACGAGCTGATCGCCGGCGACGGCCTCGATCGCTACCGCCACCACCTGCACACGCTGCGCCTCTACCGCCCGCACATCCTCAGCGAGCCCGAGGAGAAGATCCTGACGGAGAAGTCCGTCACCGGCAGCAGTGCGTGGGCGCGGCTGTTCTCCGAGCAGATGACAGCGGTCGAGGTCGACCTTCCCGGCAACGACGAGCCGGTCCAGCTCGAGGTCGCGCTGAGCCAGATGATGGCGCCCGATCGCGAGCTCCGGCGCAGCGCCCAGGAGGCCGTCACCACGGCCCTCGAGCCCGGGCTTCGAACACGGGCCTTCATCTTCAACACGCTGCTGCACGACAAGGCGGTCGACGACCGCATGCGCGACTTCCCGACGTGGGTGTCGAGCCGCAACCTCGCCAACGAAGCGTCCGACGCGTCTGTCGAGGCGCTCGTCGAGGCCGTCCGCGGCGCCTACGACATCCCGCAGCGCTGGTACCGCGTCAAGGCAGGCCTGCTCGGGATCGAGAAGCTCGCCGACTACGACCGGATGGCGCCGGTCGTCATCGAGGACGAGGTCGAGGAGTACGGCTGGGAGACCTCGCGCGACATGGTGCTCGACGCCTACGGGTCGTTCTCGCCCGAGCTCGGCAGCGTCGCGCGGCGCTTCTTCGACGAGAACTGGATCGACGCGCCCGTCCGTCCCGGCAAGCGCGGCGGAGCGTTCTGCGCCTACACGGTGCCGTCGGTGCACCCGTACCTGCTGCTGAACTGGACATCGCGCCGTCGCGACGTGCTGACGCTCGCCCACGAACTGGGCCACGGCCTGCACGCGGCGCTCGCCGGACCGCGCGGCCCGATGGAGATGGGCACGCCGCTGACGCTGGCCGAGACCGCGAGCGTGTTCGGCGAGACGATCGTGTTCGGCCGCCTGCTCGAGCAGGCGCCGACGCCGGCCTCACGCCTGAGCCTGCTGGCCGAGTCGCTCGAGGGCTCGATCGCGACGGTCTTCCGGCAGGTCGCAATGAACCGCTTCGAGCAGTCGGTCCACACTGCCCGCCGCGAGGAGGGCGAGCTCGCCGTCGACCGCTTCGGCGAGCTCTGGATGGCGAGCCAGACGGAGCTGCTCGGCGATGCAGTCGAGATCACCGAGAACTATCGCTCGTGGTGGTCCTACATCCCCCACTTCATCTCAACGCCGGGCTACGTCTATGCGTACGCGTACGGCCAGCTGCTGGCGCTCTCGGTGTATGCGCGGTACCTCGAGGAGGGCGAGCCGTTCGTGCCCCGCTATCTCGAGCTGCTCGCGGCCGGCGGCTCACGCAGCCCGGAGCAGCTTGGCGAGATCGTCGGCATCGACCTTGCCGACCCGGGCTTCTGGAGCCGCGGGCTGGAGCTCGTCCGCAACCAGCTCGAGGACGCCGAGCAGGCGGCACGGGCCGTCGCCGACACCGCTGGCTGACGGCGGCCGACCCTTCCTCCAAAGCTTGCGCTCCCGGTCGCGATGGCTGCCGGAGAACGAAAGCGACGCGGCCCGAGTCGCTTCGGGAACCCTCACCCGGCGCTGCACCCGGAGGCGCTGCAGCCAAGATCATGGTGGCGAGCCTTACGTCCCGTGGCTTCGCTCTTTGCGACTCGTTCCGCGTCTGAGGTGAATCTCCCACGACGCCCCGGCGGCGTCAAGAGTCGTTCGTATCCGATGCCGCAAACACCGAGAAAATCGGTGATCGCGATGCTCTGAGGCCTTGATTCGGGCCGCTGGCGGCCGCCTCAGCGCTGTGCGTCGCGGAGTGCCCGCTGGATGTCGCGGCCCTCCTCGCGGGCACGGATCGACTCGCGCTTGTCGAAGCGGTCCTTGCCGCGGCCGACCGCGATCTCGACCTTCGCGCGCCCGTCCTTGAAGTACATGCGCGTCGGCACGAGCGTCAGGCCCTTCTCCCGCGTGACGCCGAGCAGACGCTCGAGCTCGCGGCGATGCACGAGCAGCTTGCGTGGCCGCTCGAGCTCGTGGTTCTCGCGCGCGGCCGGCGCGTACGGAGCGATGTGGACGCTGTGCAACCAGAGCTCACCGTCCTCGATCGTCGCGTAGCCGTCCTTGATCTGCACGCCGCCCTCGCGCAGCGACTTGACCTCGGTTCCGAGCAACACGATGCCGCACTCGAGCCGATCGGTCAGCTCGTAGCGAAACGACGCCTGGCGATTGGACGCCACGTCCCCCGCCGCGATCTTGCGCTTGCCCTTGGCCATAGGTGTGACGTCGTCCGAAGGTCGCCGCGCAGCGGTGACCGGAGGACGAAACCTTAGTCGCCGGGCAGCGGCGGCCTACTCCGGCACGAGATCCACCCGGCCACGTGGCGCATCGACGCGTTCGACGCGCACGCGCACGCGATCGCCGAGACGGATCGTGTCGCCGCTCTGCTCGCCGCGCAGCAACGTGCCCTCCTCGTTGAGCTCCCACCAGTCGCCCTGCAGGCGCCGCACCGGCAGCATCCCCTCGTAGCCCCCGCCGAACGCGACGAACGCGCCGGCGCCGATCACGCCGACGACCTCGCCGTCGAAGACCGTTCCGGTGCCCTGCTCGAACAGCGTGCGCTCGAGCAGGAAGCAGCTCGCGATGTCGTCGGCGTCGCGTTCGATCGCCATCGCGTCACGCTCTCGATCGGAGGTCCATGTCCCGGCCTCGTCGAGCGCCGACGACGGCGGCGGCTGCTCGCCCGCGCCGACCGCGCTCAGCAGCGCCCGGTGGCAGAGCAGGTCGGGATAGCGACGGATCGGCGACGTGAAGTGGCAGTAGTGGGTCAGCCCCAGCCCGGCGTGGCCGCGGTTGCGGGGCGAGTAGTGGGCCTGGCGCAGTGCGCGCAGGATCAGCGACGTCAGCGCCCGGCGGCCGTGGCCGGTGCGGCGCACATGCTGGTCGACGATGTGGCTGATCTCGCCGATCGCCTCGGCCGCCTGCGACGCCGAGAGCCGCTCGGGCAGCGGCGGCGTCGGCACGTCGAGCGAGGCCAGCTGCGCGACGAGCCGCTCGACAGAGGCCGGCTCGGGACGCTCGTGGACGCGGAACAGCGTCGCGGTCGAACGCTCGGACAGGAACTTCGCGACCTGTTCGTTCGCGGCGATCATCAGCCGCTCGATCAACCGGTGCGACTCCGTCTGGGCGCGCTCCGTGGCGTCCGTCACGTGGCCGCGGCCGTCGAAGCGGAACTCGGGCTCGGCGCTGTCGAGCACGAGCGCGTCGGCTCCGGCCCGGCGCGCGAGTGCGGTGGCGGCTTCGCGGGCCGCCGCGAGCGGCTCCGCCCACGGTGCCTCCGCCTGCTCACTGCCGGCGAAGATCCGGTCGACCTGGTCGTAATCGAGCCGCTTGTCGGAGCGGATCAGCGAGCGGTGGAAGGCAACCCGAGCGATATCCGTGCCGTGCAGCTCAAACTCGACGGTGACGGCGAGCCGGTCGGCGCCGTGCACCAGCGAGCAGGCGTCGTTGGAGAGCGGCTGCGGCAGCATCGGCTCGACCGCTCCCGGAACATAGACGCTCGTGCTGCGGCGGTACGCCTCGCGGTCAAGCTGGGTTCCAGGCCGCACGAACGCGCTGACGTCGGCGATGTGGACCCAGACCCGCCAGCCGTCGTCGCCGAGGCGCTCGCACGAGATCGCGTCGTCGAAGTCACGCGCGTCGACCGGGTCGATCGTGAACGTCGGCAGGTCGCGAAGGTCCGCTCGCCGTTCGGCCGCGGCCGAGGCCGGGACGGCCGAGCGCGCCTCGTCCGCCGCCCGCTCGACGCCTGGCGGGAACGATCGCCACAGCCCGCGCGAGACCATCAGCGCCTCGATCACGTCGCGGGCGACGTCCGGTCGCCCGAGCAGCTTGACGACCTTCGCCGAGCGCCCGCGGCGGCGGACCAGCGCTAGGTGCCCGGGCTTCGCGCGTCTGTCGCGCTCGACGGTCATACGGCCGCCGCGGTCGAAGAACGGCTCCGCGACGAGGAAGCGCCCTCGCTGCGACAGCAGTCCGACGACGTCGTCGGACTGCTTCACGGCAGCTTCGCCCGCACCGTGCGCAGCGCGACCGGCAGCGCCTCGTCGCGCTCGGTCTTGGCGTCGTCGCGAGCGGTCACGCTCGGCTTGATGCCGCTGCCGGTGCTGACGCCGCGGCCGCCGAGGTTACGTCCCGAGGGCGTGAAGTACTGGCCCGTGGTGATGTCGAGCGCACCGCCGTTGGACAGCTCAATCACGGTCTGGAAGACGCCCTTGCCGAACGTCTGCGTGCCGACAACGGTCGCGCGGCGGCGATCCTGGAGGGCCCCGGCGACGATCTCGGACGCCGATGCTGTGTCGTGATCGACGAGCACGGCCAGCGGCGCCGTCGGGACGACCGGGTCGCCGACGGCGGACAACGTCCGCGTCGGCACCGATCGACCGCGCGTCGTGACGATCGTCCCGCCGCGGAGGAAGGCGCTGGCGACCAGCTGCGCCTCGCTGACGAGTCCGCCGCCGTTGTGGCGCAGGTCGAGGACGAAGCCCCGCGCGCCGCGCTTCTGCAGCCGCGCGAGCGCGGCACGGACCTCGGCGTGAGCACCGGATGTGAACGCCGCGAGCGCGACGACGCCGATCTTGTCGCCGCCGCTGGTTTGCAGCTTCGATGTGACCACCGGCACCTTGACGCGGGCGCGGGCGACGCGCACGCTGCGGGAGCGGCCGTCGTGGAGCACGCGCAGCGTCACCGCCGTACCCGGCGGGCCCTTGATCGAACGCGACCCCTGGTCGGTGGTCTTGCCGGCCAGCGAGCGGCCGTTGACGCCGTTGATGATGTCGCCCGGCTCGATCC
>DASRHW010000122.1:0-9230 GCA_035650375.1 Solirubrobacteraceae bacterium
GCAGTCGGAGGAGTCGATCATGCTGATGGCTCAGCTCGCCGGCTGGCTCGGCGGCGTCCTCGCAGAAGCCGAGGTCCGCCAACGCCTCGCGGCCGAACTCGCGGAACTGACGAAACCCCCGATCGGCTTCGGAGCAGAGCAGCAAAAGCAGCAGTAGGGGCCCCGAGCCCAAGCCAAGCAAGCTCAGGAGCCGACCGGCGGCGCTACGAGGCTCCTGCAGTCCCCAACCGCTCGAGAAGCGCGGACGCGGGAAGGTCCAGCCGGACGCTCCACCCCCGCAGCCGGAGGCGAAGGGGGTGTCCGGCGGACCTCCCGCGGAAGCGCGTACCGAAAGCGCTTAGCTCGCGGCGGAGTACCGCTCAGCGACGACGTCCCAGTTGACGACGTTCCACCAAGCCTTGAGGTAATCCGGGCGGCGGTTCTGGTAGTTCAGGTAGTACGCGTGCTCCCAGACGTCGTTGCCGAGCAGCGGCGTCTGACCGTTGAGCACGGGGCTGTCCTGGTTCGGCGTCTTCTCGAGCTTGAGCTGGCCGCCATCGAGGACGAGCCAGGTCCAGCCGGAGCCGAACTGCCCGACGCCGTTGGCCTCGAACTGCTCCTTGAAGGCATCGAACGAGCCGAACGCGGCGTCGATCGCCTCGGCGAGCGCGCCGGAGGGGGCGCCGCCACCGTTCGGGCTCATGCTCTCCCAGAACAGCGAGTGGTTGGCGTGACCGCCACCGTTGTTGCGGAACGGGCCCTGCTGGTCGGCGGGCAGCGACGGGAGGTTCTTCAGAACCTCGTCGACCGGCTTGCCGTCGAAGTCGGTGCCGGCGACGGCGGCGTTCGCCTTGTCGACGTATGCCTGGTGGTGCTTGTCGTGGTGCAGGCGCATCGTCTGCTCGTCGATGTGCGGCTCGAGCGCGTTGTAGTCGTACGGCAGCGGCGGGACCTCGTAGGCCATGCTGGACTCCTGTGTTCTGGGGATCTCCTGTGGGTGCGAACACTAGTGTTCCCCGGGCGTGACGCGCCTATCCGAACTCTTGCTTCCCACGGAGCGCCAGCCGCCCGCAGACGCGGAGGCGCTGTCGCACAAGCTGATGGTCCGTGCGGGCCTGATTCGCCAGGTGGGGGCGGGGCTCTGGTCGTGGCTTCCCGCGGGCTGGCGGGTGCACCAGAACGTCGTCGGGATCATCCGCGAGGAGATGGACGGCATCGGCGGCCAGGAGATGCTGATGCCGCTCATCACGCCGGCCGATCTGTGGCGTAAGACGGGCCGCTACGAGATCACGGAGCTGTTCAAGCTCGGCGATCGCCGTGGTGCGGATCTGCTGCTCGCGATGAGCCACGAGGAGACGACGACGTTCCATGTCGCGACCGCCGTGCGCTCGTACCGCGACCTGCCGAAGCTGCTCTATCACTTCCAGCTCAAGGGCCGCGACGAGCCGCGTCCACGCGCGGGCGTCCTGCGCACCCGCGAGTTCGTGATGAAGGACGCCTATTCGTTCGACCGCGACGAGCAGGGTCTCGAGACGAGCTACGAGCGCTGTGCCGGGGCCTACGAGCGGATCTTCGACCGCTCGGGGCTCGAGTGGTACGCCGTCGAGTCCGACGTCGGCATGATGGGTGGCAGTGGCGCGCACGAGTACATGGCGCCATGCGCCGCGGGCGAGAACGACGTCGCGCTGGCACCCGGCTACGCCGCCAACGTCGAGGTCGCGAGCGCTGAGCCGCAGCCGGTGCCGGCGCTCGGGAACGTCCCGAGCGACCTCCACACGCCGGGCCTGACGACGATCGACGAGGTCGCAGCGTCGCTCGGTGTCGTGGCGGGCAACCTGCTGAAGGCGTTTCCCGTCGTCACGGCCTCGCGCGGGCTCGTCGTCGTCTTCCTGCGGGGCGATCATCGCGTCGAGGACGTCAAGCTCGCCAACGCGCTCGGCGAGCCGTTCACCCAGGCGAGCGTGGACGAGCTCGAGCGGCACGGCCTCGTTGCGGGCTACATCGGCCCCGGCGACCGTGTCGCGGCGCTCTACGACGCCGCTGTCGCGCCTGGACGCTACGTCGCCGGGGGCAACGCGGCTGACCGTCACGTCGTCGTCGAGGTCGCCGCCGGCGAGCGGATCGACGTTCGCCGCGTCGAGGCCGGCGACACGGTCGGCGGCCAGGTGATCCGGATCGAGCCGGCGATCGAGATCGGCAACATCTTCAAGCTCGGCACGCGCTACAGCGATCCGCTTGGTGCGACCTACCTCGACGATGGTGGCCGCGAGCAGCTGATCGTGATGGGCTCCTACGGGATCGGCCCGGCACGCGTCGCCGCTGCGGCGGTCGAGCAGTTCGCTGACGAGAAGGGGATCTCGTGGCCGCGCGCGATCGCCCCGTGGGACGTCCACCTCGTCGGGCTCGGCAAGGGCGGCACACCCGAACGCGCCGCGGCCGAGGAGCTGTATACGTCGCTGCGCGAGGCCGGGCTCAACGTCCTGCTCGACGATCGCGACGCGGGCACGGGCGAGAAGCTGACCGACGCCGAGCTGCTCGGCGTGCCGCTGCGTTTGACGCTCGGCAAGCGAACGCTCGAGTCTGGCGCCGTCGAGGCGCAGGTTCGCCGCGGCGCCGAGGATCGCGACCCGATCCCGCTCGAGGGCGCCGCCGAGGCGGTGGCCGAGCTGTGGCGGACGCTCCCCTAGGGAACGATCCGCCGCGGCGCCTACGGCGTCTGGCGGGCATCGATCGCTCCGGCGGGCCGCCGCCGGAGACACGGCGCGGCCAGCCGCTGCGGCCGTGGACGATCCCGAACGCGATCGGCTTCGCGCGGATCGGGTTGCTGGTGGTCTTCGTCGTCGTCGGCTTCGGCGACGACGGGCTCGACCACCAGACGCTGCTGGCGACGCTCTACGCGCTCGCCGCATGGGGTGACCAGCTCGACGGCCTCGCGGCGCGGCTGACAGGCCAGTACAGCCGGCTCGGAGCCCTGCTCGACCCGGCGATCGACCGCGTGCTCGTGATCTCGGGGGTCGCCGTCACCTGGCGGCTCGATCTGCTGCCGCGCTGGGCGCTGGCCGTGCTCGTCGCGCGCGAGGCGCTGATGCTCGTGCTCGGGCCGCTGCAACTGCGCCGCGGTGGCGACATCGAGATCAGCATGCTGGGGCGCTGGGCGGTATGGCCGACGATGGCGGCGATCTTCTTCGCGCTCTGCGGCGTCGACGGTCTCGACGACGTTCTGCTCTACGTCGGCTTGGCGATGACGCTCGTCGCCACGGCACGCTACGCCCAGAAACTCTCGACCTCAGCTTGAAGCCGGTATGCTCGCGAAGACCGCTTCGTCGCCCTCGTCGACCCTGTCAGGAGACCATCGATGGACACCTTCCCGGACCTCGGCTCGCTCTCCGACCAGGAGCTCAAGGATCTGATCCAGCAACTGACGGAGGAGGAGGTCGACGTCTCCTACCAGCGCCGCATCCTCCACGGCAAGATCGACATCCTTCGCGCCGAGCTCGTCAGCCGCCTGCGGCACAAGCACGAGACGGGGGAGGACGTGATCAGCGGCGCCGACGTCCAGCGGCTGACCGACATCCTCAGCGGCCGCGGTCTCGGCCAGGAGCCTGCGGGCGAGTAGCGACGTGGTCGCGCCGTCGGCAGAGCGATCCGGAGAGGCCCGATAGGGATGGCGCTCCACTGCCCGGAATGCGGGTACGTCAACGCCGAGGGCTCCAACTACTGCCAGAAGTGCGGCGCCTACCTGGCGACCGGCGCCGACGCCCACACCGAGGCGACGACGGCCACCTATCGCGTCGGTGAGACCGGTGAGCTGATCCCGGTCGAGCTCGAGGACGTCGTCGAGCAGGACGGAGCGGCGCTCGTCATCCGTAGCGGCGGCGGTCGCGTCGGTGAGAGCTTCGTCCTCGCGGGGGAGCGGATGGCGATCGGGCGCAGGCCCGATGCGGACGTCTTCCTCGACGACGTGACCGTCTCGCGCGATCACGCGCTGCTCGTCCATCGGGCCGACGGCTGGCACCTTGACGACCTCGGCTCGCTGAACGGCACCTACGTCAACCGCCAGCGGATCGAGACGCAGCTGCTCGCCGACGGCGACGAGTTGCAGGTCGGCAAATGGAAGCTGACCTTCCTGGAGCGATGATGGCCGGAATCGAAGACCACACGATCGCGCCCTCCGAGCCGCGACAGAAGTCGATGACGATCGGCGCCGTCTGCAAGTCGCTCTCGCAGGAGTTCCCCGACATCTCGATCTCGAAGATCCGTTATCTCGAGGATCAGAAGCTGCTGACGCCGCGGCGGACGCCCGGCGGCTATCGCCTCTACACGGCCGGCGACGTCGCGCGCCTGCGCACGATCCTGCGGCTGCAGCGCGACGAGTTCCTGCCGCTGCGGGTGATCCGCCAGGAGCTTGCGGCGGGCGCCAACACCGACGACAGCGTTCCCGAGCCGCCACGCACCGGCACGACGCGCGTCCGCGCGCCGCGTGCCGGCGTCAGCGTGCGCGACCGCGGCGCGCTGTACTCGCTCGAGGACGTGCTCGAGGAGACGCGCGCAGAGCCGTCGCTGGTGCGCGAGCTCGAGGAGTACGGCGTCATCAAGGGCGAGCAGCGCGCCGGCGTGACGTACTTCGACGAGACCGAGCGTGAGATCGTCCGTGCCGTCACCGAGCTCGCCCGCTACGGCGTCGGTGGGCGCAACCTGCGCGCGTTTCGCACCTCGGCCGACCGCGAGGCCGCGCTGCTGCAGCAGATCCTCGCCCCGGCGCTGCGCTCGCGCAACACGCAGCGACGCAGCGAGGCGCTCGAGGCGCTCGAGAACCTCGCCGTCGTGACGACGCATCTGAAGCACCTGCTGCTGGTGCGCGACCTCCGCAAGCTGGCGGGTTAGTGGGCGCTCCGGAGCCCGGTTCCTGGCGCAGTGGCTTCGACGCGCTCGTCGGCTACGAGCTCGACGACGTCAGCGAGACCGAGGTGCGTGCGCACCTCGACCTTCGCGACGACCTGCTGCAGCCGCTCGGTCTCGTTCACGGCGGCGTCTACGCGTCGATCGCCGAGTCGACGGCGTCGCTGGCGACGGTGTACGGCGTTCACGCGGACGGGATGACGGCCTCCGGGCAGTCGAACCAGACGTCGTTTCTGCGGCCGATCACCGAGGGGACGATCCACGTCCTCGCGCGGCGGATCCATCGCGGGCGGACGAGCTGGGTCTGGGAGGTCGAGTGCCGCGACGACGCCGATCGGCTCTGCGCCGTCGTGCGGATGACGATCGCCGTGCGCCCGTTGCCGCCCGGCGTCACGCTGCCGCCGGTCCCGCCGTTCGCGTAGCGGCCGTCGGCGTCAGCCGCGGTAGCGGTTGGTGATCGGCACGCGGCGGTCGCGGCCGAACGCGCGGCTCGTGATCTTGATCCCCGGGGGGCTCTGGCGCCGCTTGTACTCGGCGAGGTCGATCAGGCGGATGACGCGTTCGACATCGGCGGCGGGCAGGCCGCGCTCGACGAGCTGGTCGCGGCCGAGATCCTGTTCGACGTAACCCTCGATGATCGCGTCGAGGATCTCGTACGGGGGCAGCGAATCGGCGTCGGTCTGGTCGTGTCGCAGCTCCGCGGAGGGCGCACGGGAGACGATCTCGGGCGGTACGAGCTCGCCGTCGGCGCGGCGGGCGCGCTCGCGCACGAGCCGGTAGACCAGCAGCTTCGGGACGTCACGGATCACGGCGAAGCCGCCGGCGCTGTCGCCGTAGAGCGTCGAGTAGCCGACTGACATCTCGGACTTGTTGCCGGTCGTCAGCACGAGCCAGCCGAACTTGTTCGACATCGCCATCAGCAGGTTGCCGCGGATCCGCGCCTGCAGGTTCTCCTCGGTGATGTCTGGCTCACGGCCGGCGAAGAGGTCGGCCAGAAGCCGGTCGTAGAGCTCCATCGGCTCGCGGATCGAGAGATCGAGGCACTGGATCCCGAGGTTCGCGGCGAGCGTGCGGGCGTCGCCCTGGGTGCCGGACGTCGAGTAGGGCGACGGCATCACGACCGCCGTGACGCGATCGGCGCCGAGCGCGTCGACGGCGACCAGCGCGACGAGTGCGGAGTCGACGCCGCCGGAGAGCCCGAGCACGACGTGCTCGAAGCCGTTCTTGCGAACGTAGTCACGCGTGCCGAGCACCAGCGCCTCGTAGACCTCGGCGTCGGGCGAGAGCGGCTCCGCCAGCGGACCGCCGATCGTGAGCGGGCGCGCCGCGTCCGTCGCGATGGCGCCCGCGGTCGTGAACGAGCCGAGCTCGGCGACGTCACGGCGGACCTCTCGCGCCGCGGGGCGCTGGCGCGTGTCGCGCAGGCGCGCCGACGCGGCTGCCTGCGGGTCGACGTCGCAGACGAGCAGCGACTCGGCGAACTGCGGCGCCCGGGCGATCACGGCGCCGTGGTGGTCGCAGACGAACGACGCGCCGTCGAAGATCAGCTCGTCCTGGCCGCCGACCGCCGCGCAGAAGGCGACGATCGCCAGGTTGTCGGCGGCGCGCTGGCCGACCATCCGCTCGCGCGCGACGCCCTTGGCGGCGTGGTACGGCGAGGCGCTGAGGTTGACGATCACGGTCGCGCCGGCGAGCGCCTCGTCCTCGGCCGGCTGCCCCGGCTGCCAGATGTCCTCGCAGATCGTCAGCCCGACCTTGACGCCGTCGATCTCGATGATCGCGGGGCCAGGGCCGCTCTGGAAGTAGCGCAGCTCGTCGAAGACGCCGTAGTTCGGCAGCCGGACCTTGCGGTAGATCGCACGCACCGCGCCGTCGGCGCAGATCGCGGCCGCGTTGTAGACATCATCGGCGCGTTCGGGGAACCCGACCACGGCGACGATGTCGCGCACGCCGGCCGCGATCTCGTCGACCGCCGCGCGGGCGTCGGCGAGGAAGTGCTCCTTCAGCAGCAGGTCCTCGGGCGGGTAGCCCGTGATCGCGAGCTCGGGCAGCAGCACCAACTGGGCACCGGCAGTGCGCGCCTCGTCGATCTGCGCGCGGATCAGCGCGGCGTTGCCGGCGATGTCGCCGACGGTGGGATTGATCTGGGCGAGCGCGATGCGCATGCCCTACGCATTATCGGCGTTGGCCGAGCCAGGCTTCCACGAACGCTTGCAGACGCGGGTCTTTGACCGTGTCGGCTTCGAGCCGGCGCTTGTAGGCCCGGGCGACGACCGCGGGTGCGGCGCGTGCGCTCGTGTCATGGCTGACGACGATCGCTCCACCGATGGCCCGGAGCGCGCTCGTGTCGGTGCCCGCCTCGCGCTGCGCGAAGACGACGAGCGCGTTGCGATCGCTCGCGCGGCGATAGCGCAGCTCGATGTTGCCGGCGCGAAGGAGCGCCGACGTCGCCGTCGGGTCGGGGGTGCCCGGGCCGCCGGCGACTACCGGAGAGCCGGCGGCGCCCGTCGTCGACGCGTCGCGGCCCTCGAAGAAGAACAGCAGCGCGATCACGCCCGCAAGCGCGATCGCGAAGACCGCGACGGCCTCGATCGCTCGCCGGAGCAGAGGGGGAAGCACGACGGCGATTCAAGCAGGTGCGACGGCGCGTTCCTGCTGACGATGCTCGGGGAACTGCGCTGGCTCCTGTCACAAAACCAGCGTCATCGTCAACTACAGGCGAGGGGCGCGCGGAGATCGCGCGCCCCGGCTACTTCGTGTCCCGTCGAGAGGCTCCGTTCGCATGTTCACGCCACGCCGTGTCTTCGCCGTCGTCCTGGTCGCCACCGCCGCCATGTGCGGCGTGGCGACGGCCGCGACGGTCGTCGGCCTGCCCGGCTTCGAGCCCAAGAACGAGGCCGCGGCGCAAGCGCTGGAACGCCAGCGAAAGGCGTACGAGCTGATCAACAAAGCGAATCAGCACGTCTACGCGACACTGCCGAGCTGCAAGCCGAAGCTCCCGACGGGGTCTGCGACCGCGACGCATGACATTCCCAGCCAAGCGATCCTGGACGCCATCGCTCCGCTGCGCCGGGCCGCGACCCCGGCCGATGGCACGACAAGCGGCTCGATGCCGCGCGGCTTCGGATCCGAGACCTATGTCGACTACACGCGCCGCGTGACCGCGGCCGACGGCACGCGCTTGACGATCGTGATCGCGCGGAGCGTGCGGCCGTGGTTCAAGCCGACCGCACGGTGCCTCGACGCCCAGCACGCGCGGCTCGTGACGCTGCTGTCGCATGAATCGCCCGCGCTGCGCTCGGCTGCGTTGCGAGCGTTCGCGCAGAGTCGCAAGGCGTGGGCGAAGCAGCCGGAGCCGCCGGCAACGCCGCAGGACGGGATCTACCTGTTCACCGAGGGTGGGGGAGGTGGAGGCGGCGGGATCGCCAGCTTCCGCGAGCGCGGGAACCTGACGAGCTTCAGCGGCGGCAAGGGCGGCAACAGGCGTTCGACGCTCCATGGGCTCGTTCCCGACGGCGTCGCCACCGTGACGCTCGAGTACCCGAAGACGCAGAGCCGCGGTCCGTACTACAAGCCGGCTGTCTACCCGAGCGCGTACTCGCGCACCGTTCACGTGCAGCAGAACGTGTTCTCCGTCCACGTTCCGCGTGGTGACGGCGCGTTTCCGCCGCGCATGGTCTGGCGTAACGCCGCCGGAACCGTGATCCACGTCTACAAGGAGCCGCAACCGCGGTAGCTCGGGCCGGCGCAGCCGGTCCGAGGCGCGTCGTAGGCTCGACGCGATGGAGAGGGCAGGAGGCAGACGCGTCGCGCACATCGACATCGACGCCTTCTACGCGTCTGTCGAGCTGCTGCGCCGGCCGGAGCTGGCGGGCAAGCCTGTGATCGTCTCCGGCGACAGCCCGCGGGCCGTCGTGACGACGGCGAGCTACGAGGCGCGCCGCTTCGGTGTCGGCTCGGCGATGCCGACGTCACACGCCCGCCGGCTGTGCCCGTCGGCGATCGTCATCCCGCCTGACTTCGCCGCCTACAAGGCCGCCTCGGCGAAGGTCATGGCGATCGTGCGTGAGGCGTTCGAGCGCGTGGAGGTCGTCGGTCTCGACGAGGCGTACGTCGAGCTGACAGGGCTGTTGTCGCCGAAGGCGGCGATGCGTCGCCTGGTCGCGTCGGTACACGCGGCGACGGGGTTATCGATCTCCGTCGGCATCGGCCCGAACAAGCTCGTTGCGAAGGTCGCGTCCGATGCCGAGAAGCCGCGCGGGTTCGTCGTCCTCTCGCGAGAGCAGGCGCAGGAGCGCTTCGCGGCCGCGCCGCCGGTGCTGATGCCCGGCATCGGGCCGAAGACCGCCGAG
>DASRHW010000123.1:0-46583 GCA_035650375.1 Solirubrobacteraceae bacterium
GCGCTTCGGCCAGTCGACGCAGTCGGCGCCGAGCACCGTGCGCAGCCCGTGCAACAGGCTGTCCGCGAGGTAGTCCTCGGTGTCCGGCGTAAGGAACAGGACGCGTGGCACGCGAGGTAGCCTAAGCGCGGCTCCGGCTCCGATGCTCCACACGCAGAAGATCATCCGACGGCTGGGCCACGCCCGGCGACGCGCCTTCGAGCTCGCGGGCTCGACACGCTATTCGCGCACCGGAGCACTCGACATCGATCGCAAGCTCGAGCGCTGGATCGACTTCGATGGCGGCTTCTACGTCGAGGCCGGCGCAAACGACGGCGTCAACTTCTCGAATACGTACTACCTCGAGCGGGCCCGTGGCTGGTCGGGCGTGCTGGTCGAGGGCATCCCGGAGCTCGCGCGCGCCTGCAGCCGCCACCGGCCGCGCTCACGCGTCGTCCAGTGCGCACTCGTCGCGCCCGAGGACGAGGGCACCGCCGTCACGATGCATTACTCGAACCTGCAGTCGATCGTCGACGGCGCGCTCCCCTACGAGCACGTCGAAGCGGGAGCGCAGTCGCAGGGCGAGAACAGCTACGCCGTCGAGGTGCCCGGCCGGACGCTCAGCTCGGTCCTCGACGACGTCGCGCCGAGCCGCTTCGACCTGCTCGTGCTCGACGTCGAGGGCTACGAGCCGAACGTCCTGCGCGGACTCGACCTGGAGCGCCACGCTCCCGCGTTCGCGCTGGTCGAGGTGCTCGACCACAGCGATGGGCGCGCGGCGATCGACGAGGCTCTGGCTGGCCGCTACGAAGAAGTCGACCGCCTGACCCCCCACGACGTCCTGTTCCGGAGACGCGGCTGATGGGCTACTTCGACTGGCACGAGCAGCCGGGCTACTTCCGCGACGTCACGCGCTGGTTCGCGCCCGACGCGGCGCTGCTCGACGTCGGCTGCGGGACCGCCTGGCTGGCCGACCACTTCCCGGCCTACACGGGCATCGACGGCTCTCCCGACGCGGTCGCGACGGCGCAAGCGAAGGGGCGCAGTGTCCAGCTCGGCGACGTCGACGCGCCGCTGCCGTTCGCCGACGCCAGCTTCGACGCCGTCGTCTGCAAGGACCTGCTCGAGCACGTCGGCGATCCGGTCGCGGTCGTCCGCGAGGTGCACCGCGTGCTGCGCCCCGGGGGCCGCGTCTTCGCGTCGTCGCCCGACGCGCAGCGCTGGGTCTGGGACGACTACACGCACCGCCGCCCCTTCAGCCTTCGCGCCTATAGGCAGCTGTTCGCCGACAACGAGTTCGGCGTCGTCCGCGCTGGCTACGAGTCAGTGATGCCCGGCATCGGCATCGTCAGCGCCCGGACGCGCCGCAAGCGCCGGCCGCGGACGCTCAACGCGCTGGCGCGGACACGGCTCGTGCGCCGCAACGTCTACGTCGTCGCGACGCGGTCGTAAGCCTGTTGCAGCCGCGCGGCGGCGGCGGCGTTGGAGAAGTGCTCGAGCCGCTCCGGCTCCGGCGCGCGCCGGGCGGCGGGTTCCCCGGCCAGCGGACCGGCGGCGAGTACGTCGGCGAGGCCACGCCAATCGCCCGGGGCGAACAGCTCGCCCGATCCGCCGACGACCTCCGGGATCGCCCCTGACGTGCTGGCGACAATCGGCAGATGCGCGGCCATCGCCTCGGCCAGCACCATCCCGAACTGCTCCTCCCAGTACCACTGGCCGAGCGAGGCGAGCACCAGACACGACGCCTGCCCGTAGAGACCGGTCAGCTCCTCGTAGGGGACGAAGCCACGCAGCTCGACGCGATCGCCGACACCGAGCTCGTCCGCGTGCGCGCGCAGCCGCCCCTGCTCCGGACCCGAGCCGACGATCAGCAAGCGCGCCGGGAGACCCTCGCGGCGCAGCCAGGCAAGCGCACGGATCACGTCCTGGTGGCCCTTCTCCCAGACCAGCCGGCCCACCGACAACAGCAGGTGCTTGCCATCCGCCGGAGGGTTCGGCGTCCGCGCCGCGGCGAAGCGCTCGATGTCGATCCCCGGCGGGCTGACCTCGATCCGAGCGGCGTCGACGCCCTCCAGCAGCAGCGCGTCGGCGGCACGCCGCGTCGTCGGCAGGAACAGGTCCGCCGCGGGCAGCACGTCGCGGCGGTAGGCACGCGTGCGGGCGTTGCGGTAGGCGTCGAGGAACGGCAGCGTCTCCCAGACGGTCAGGACCAGACGGAAGCCCAGCTCGCGCTTGAGCCGCGCCGGCTGCACCGCGAACCACGGATAGATCTCGGCGGAGTGGACGATCGCGGCGCCCTCAAGCCGGCTGCGGAGGCCGAGGTAGCGCTCGCCTGCGACGCGGACGCTGGGCCCCGGCAACAGGCTGCCGAGCGTGCGCACCGGCACGTGCTCGAGCTGCACCAACGACGTGTCGTACGCGTTCGCGCCCGGGACGAGCACCTCGACCTCGTACGGCGCGCCCAGCTGCTCCCACGCGCGCAGCTCCCACGGGTTGGCGGCGCCGCCGCGGAGGACGACGACGCGCGTCATCGCTCAGCCGGCCCGGCGGCCGAGGACGTACCACTGGCCGACGAGGAACTCCGTCGACCGGCCGCCGGTCGCGCGGCCGAGCAGCTTCGAGCGCCCGAGCTGCGGGTGCGACGTCCGCTCGACGGCCCAACCGTTGTCCGCGAGCAGCGCCTCGATGTCCCGCCGGGTGAACCAGCGCAGGTGCGTGCTGTCGCGGTGCCCCCACTCCGTGTAGCCGAAGGTCCCCTTCAACATCAGGTCACGCACGAGCGAGAAGTGACGGGCGTTCGGCACGCTGACCTGGACATGCGCTCCAGGAGCCGCGACCTCGTGGATCGCACGCAGCACCGCGCCGGGATCGACGAGGTGCTCGAGCACGTCGAGAAAGAGGATCGTGTCGAACGGCCCCTGCACGTCAGCCAGGCGCTCCTCGACGGCGCCGACGAGGACCTCGTCGAGCCGCTCGCGTGCGCGCTCCGCGGCCGCGGGCACGATCTCGATCCCGACGATCGAGGTCGCTCCCGCCTCGCGCAGCGCGGGGGCGTTGGCGCCCTGTCCGCAGCCGACGTCGAGCACCGCGCCGACCGGCCGCGGCAGCATGTCGACGACATCACGACGCTCGTTGCCGTAGTAGCCCTCGGGCTTATCGGTCGCCAGCATCGCCGGGACCGTAGTCGATGTCCGCCCGGCGCAGCGACGACAACCGCGACCACATCGGTCCGGCGATGCTGCGCCCGACAATGCTCGACTCCTCAGACGCGTGCGCCGCCGCTGGTAGATGGCCGCGCCCAATGAGCTGCGCCGGCTCGGCGGACGGGCCGAGCAGGTCGAGACGCTGCTGCGGATCACTTGCCACGACCCGGGACGGCGGGCTAGGCCGACGCGGCGGCCGGGTCGGCGCGCAGCCGGTAGAGCGCGTCGAACGGCGACAGCTCGCGAACCACCTCGTAGTATTCGCCGAGTAGCACGTCGAGCGGCTCGCGCATGTCGTCCCTGCGGATCTCGAGCAGCAGGTAGCGCGGCCCGAAACGCTCGAAGTCGAGGCCGCGCAGCACCTCGAGCTCGTAGCCCTCGACGTCCAGCGATAGCAGGTCGGGACGAGGCGCGCCCGCCTCCTCGAGCACGGACGTCAGCGTCCGCGCCGGAACTGCGACCTCATAGGGCTTCTCCCAGCGCAGCTTCGTCCCCATCTCGACCCACTCGTCGTCGGCCTCCGCGGAGCCGCGCGAGCCCGGCACAAGCGACATCAGCCCCGCGTAGCGGAGCGTGATCGTCGGCTCGTCATAGCTCGACGACACGAGGCCGCAGTTGAAGACCTGCGCGTCGGGCCGCTCCGCGGCCGCATTCCGATAGAGCGCGGGAATCGCCTCGACGAGCACACCGCGCCAGCCATGGAAGCGCTCGAGCCAGTACGTGTTCGACTGCTCGAGGCCGTCGTTCGCGCCGGCCTCGACGAAGAACCCGTTCGGCCCGATGATCTCGAGCAGCTGCTCCTGCATCTCGTACGGGGCGAACTTCGACAGCGCGTCCGACCCCGACGCCTCCATCCGCAAGCGTCGCTTGCGACGGCCCTGGCGACGCCAGTCCATGATCGCTCGCTGACACCACGCGAATCGCAACGGCGGCAGCGAGACGAGGAAGTTGATGGTTGCGACTTGTCGGCGGCTCAGCATTGCGCGACGCCGGCGCAGTCGCACGGTCGCGGTCGGACCGCCGGCGTGCGCGGCAGCCTATCGGCGGCCGCAGATGCCGCGCGTCAGCCGTCGTCGCCGATCCGGGCGACGGCCGCGAGCCGCCGCGCCAGCGCCCGCTCCCCACATCCGCTCGCCCACCAGGCGAGCGATGCCTCGTGCAGCCGCCGCAGCTCGGCAGGATCGCCGTGGAGGCGCTCCAGCAGCGCCGGCAGCTCGTCCCAGTCGCGCAGCTCGATCGCCGGCGCACCCGAGTAGAACCAGAAACGGGGCAACGGCTCGCAGACGACGACGCAGCCGGCGCGCATCGCCTCGAACCAGCGAAACGTCTCGACCGAGCCTCCGCGCGGGCAGAGGCAGACGACGCTGTTCATCAGCTCGGTCGAGTATGCAAGCGGATCGGCCTCGGTCGAGGCGCCGAAGCTCGGCGTGGTCCGCAGGACGGTCGGCGCCGCGGTGAAGCGCCGAGCGGCAGCGAGCATCCTGCGCCGCGACGACGTCTTCGCGCTCGGCAACCAGCTGCGGTGGGGCTCCTCGACACTGCCGGCGAAGTAGGCGAACGTCGCACGCTGCTCGATCGGCACGATCGGCAGCTCGACCTGGTTGTGGTAGCCAAGCGGCGCCGGCTCGACACGGCCGCCGCGGATGCGCAGGTCGGGCAGGCTCTCGATCCAGCGGCGCAGATCTGCCGCGAGCGCGAACGGGCCCGCCGGCGGCCAGCCGATCCGTGGGCGATCGCCGTAGCACTTGAAGACGCAGCGCACGCGGCCCGCGTAGCGCGGGCGCCGCGACGCCTCGTCAGCGACGACGACCGCAACCACGTCGTCGCCGTAGCTGGGGAGCTCGGCGAGGTCCCAGGTCAGATAAACCGTCAGCCCCGCCGGCGGCAGCAGTGCGAAGGCCGCCGCGAAGTAGCGCTGGCTCGGCGCGACCAGCGGTTCGGCGACCGGTGGGACGAACGCGATCGGTACCCGCTCGCCGGGTGGTACGACGAAGAGGCAGTTGGCCGTCTGCACAGTCCGTGAGGCTACGGTGCGCGCGTGTCCGAGACGCCCGAGCTCGCCGCACCATCGCCGGACGGCACCGTGGACATCCTCGGCGGTGCGGATGTCGGGCGCAAGGTGGTGCGCGGCAGCGCAGTCCGCGTCGCCGGCTTCGCCCTGATCAACGTTCTCGGCGCCGCCGGCGTAATCGTGCTCCAGCGCACGCTGGGCGTCGATGACTACGGCCGCTACGGCACGGTGCTCGCGCTGATCGCGATCGTCGGCCTCGTGACCGACGCCGGCCTGACGATCACCGGGACGCGCGAGCTCGCCCTGCGTCCGCGCGGCGAGGACCGCCGTGCGCTGATCGGCACGGTCTTCGGCATCAGGCTGGCGCTGACCGCGATCGGCATGGCGGGCTGCGTGCTGTTCGCGCTCGTCGCCGGCTACGTCCCCGAGATGGTCGCCGGCGCAGCGGTCGCCGGCGCCGGAGCGGTCCTGCTGTCCGGGCAGGCGGCGCTGACGTTGCCGCTCGCGGTCGACCTGCGCAACGGCGCGCTAACGCTGAGCGAGATCTCCAAGCAGGTGATCCTGCTAGTCGGCATCGGGATCGTCGGGATCGCCGGAGCAGGCCTGGTGCCCTTCCTCTCAGTCCAGCTCGCCGTCGGCGGCGGCAGCCTGCTGCTGACGTACCTGCTGCTCGACCGTGGCGACCGCGCCGGACCGCGGTACGAGCCGACGGCGTGGCGGGAGCTGGCCCGCCACACGCTGCCGGTGGCCGCCGCCTCGGTGCTCGCCACGGCCTACGCGCGACTGCTCGTCATCCTCGCCTCGCTGCTCACCGACGAGCGCCAGACCGGCCTCATCGTCGCGTCCGCGCGAATCGTCGAGATTGCCGGCGGGCTGGCGCTGCTGCTCGCGGGGATCGTGCTCCCGGTGGCAGCGGTCGCAGCACGCGACGACCGCGTGCGGCTGCGCTTCGTGATCGCCAAGACGACCGAGGTCGCGCTGCTCGTCGGCGCGCTCGTCGCGATCGTGCTCGCCGTCGCCGCTCGCCCGCTTGTGATCATCCTCGGCGGGCACGAGTTCGCCGACGCCGCCTCGGTGCTGCGCATCCACGCGATCGCGGTGGCGACGTTCTTCGTGATCCAAGCCTGGATCACGATGCTGATCGCCGACGGGCGTCAGCGCGACGTCGTCCGCTCGAGTGCGGTCGGCCTCGGCACGGCGCTCGTCGCGGGCTTCGTCCTGATTCCGCTGTTCGACGCCCGCGGCGCCGCCGCCGCCGTGATCGCCGCCGATGCGGCGAACGCGGTCGTGCTTCTCGTCGCGTTGCGCTCCGTGACGGGCCGCGTCTGGCCGACTTCGCTCTCGTTCCTGGCACGCTTCGCCGTCGTCGTCGCGGCGGCGGTCGCGATCGCGACCGTGCTGCCGGTCACCGACACCGTCGCCGCGCTCGTGGCTGTCGCCGTGCTGGCCGCCGGGTCCTTCGCGCTGCGACTGGTCCCGTCAGAGGTGCTCGACGCCATTCCACGCCGCCGCTGAGGGGCGAGCGCGCATCCGTCCCTGTGACTACCGTCATGGGGAAGCGATCGGTCGGCCGCTTTCTTTCACCGATACAGCGCGACCTTTTGCCTGCCGATCTGTTTCACACGTGAGCATGAGCCCCGAGACCTCCAGGATCCGCACGTCGCCCGCCTCCGGTGACCGCTCGACGCAGCTGGACATGGCCACGGTCGTCGGCACGCCGCTCGTCGTCGGTGACTACGAGCAGGTCATGGACTGGATGGATGACACGATCGCGCACGACGAGCGCGTCTGCCTGACCGCGGCCGCGGTGAACCTCGTCATGTCAGCTGAGGAGAACGCCCAGACCCGTGCCGCGGTCGACCGCGCCGTCGCCGTCCCCGACGGGCAGCCGTTGGTCTGGGCCCTGCGCGCACTCGGCCACACGACGGCGACCCGCGTCTACGGGCCCGACCTGATGGCCAACTACTGCGAGCGCTCGGCGGCGACGGGCGTGAAGATGTTCCTCTACGGCGGGCGAACACAGGGCGCGCTCGTCGAGCTCACCCTGCAGCTGCGCCGCCGCTTCCCCGGGCTCCAGATCGTCGGCGGCTATTCGCCTCCCTTCCGGGCCATGAGCGCGGACGAGGAGCGTGCGATCGTCGATGAGATCAACGGCTCGGGCGCTGACGTCGTCTGGGTCGGCACCGGGCAGCCGAAGCAGGAAATCTGGATGGCCCGGATGCGCGATCGGCTCGAGGCGCCGCTGCTCGTCGGCGTCGGCGCCGCATTCGACTTCCACGCCGGGCTCGTGCCGCAGGCGCCGTCGTGGATGCAGGATTCCGGGCTCGAGTGGACCTACCGCCTCTCCAAGGAGCCGCGGCGGCTGTGGCGACGCTACCTGCGCTACAACCCGCGCTTCGTGGCCGGCTTCGTGCGCCAGTACGCCGCAGCTCTCCGCTCGAACCGCCGGTAGCCTCTCCGAGCATGAACGCTGACGTCTCGGTCATCGGGCTCGGCCGCGTCGGCCTGCCGCTGGCGCTCAGCTTCGCCGACCGCGGACTCCGGGTGACCGGAATCGACGTCGATGCCGCCCGCCTCGCCGCCCTGCGCGACGGTCGGATGCCGTTCGAAGAACCCAGCGGCCAGGAGACGCTGGATCGCGTCCTCGCCACCGGTCGTCTCACGTTCGCCGACACGGTCGAACAGGCGGCCGCCGCCGAGCACATCGTCGTCACCGTCGGAACGCCGTCGTTCTCGCACATCGAGATCGACATGTCCGAGATCCGCTCCGTGCTCGACCAGCTGCTGCCGGTGCTCAAGCCGGGGCAGTCGCTCGTGCTGCGCTCGACGATCGCTCCGGGGACGACCGAGTTCGTCGCCGGCTACCTGGCGAAGCGACGCGGCTTCCAGATCGGCGAGGACCTGTTCGTCGCCCACGCGCCCGAACGAATCGCCGCCGGGCGCTTCTTCGAGGAGATCGACACGCTGCCGTGCATCATCGGCGGCGTCGGCCCCGACGCCGGAGCGCGCTGCGCGAAGCTGTTCGAGGTCTTCGACGCGCCCGTTCGACTGACGACGCCCGTGCAGGCCGAGCTCGCGAAGATCTGGACGAACATCCTCCGCTACACGAAATTCGCGCTGCCGAACCTGCTGATGATGGACTGCGAGCAGTGGGACGCGAACGTCTTCGAGGTGATCGACCTGATCAACCGCGACTACCCGCGCGGGGGGATGGCGCAGCCGGGGTTCACCGCCGGGACGTGCCTGCGCAAGGACTTCGCCTTCTCCGAGGAGCGCTCGCACGCTCCCGGAATGCTGCTGGCCGTCTCGCGCGTCAACGAGAGCGTGCCGCTGTTCCTCGTCGAAGGCCTCAAGCGCCGGCTCGGCGGCCTCGCCGGGCGCAAGGTCGCGGTCCTCGGGCTCGCCTTCAAGGCGGACACCGACGATGAACGCGACTCGCTCGCCCACAAGACGATCCGGCTGCTCGAGCGCGAGCTCGCCGACGTCGCGATCCACGACCCGCTGGTCGCCACGCCGACACAGCCGTTCGAGGACGCGGTCCGTGATGCCGACGGCGTCGTCGTCGCCACCAACCACAGCGTCTTCCGGGAGCCGAGCGTGCTCGGCCGCATCGGCGAGCTGGCCGACGATGGTTGCCTGATCGTCGATCCGTGGGACTGCTGGGGCGCCGGCCAGGTGTTCGCGTACGCCTCCGAGATCGCCGAGCTGACGGCGACGTCATGAGCCGCGTCCTCGTCACCGGCGGCGCCGGCACGATCGGCGCCGCGGTCGTCCGCCGGCTTCTGCGTGACCCCCGCTACGAGGTCCGCGTCGCCGATCAGCGCGAGGCGCCGACGTGGATGCGCGAGGGCTGCGAGATCCGCTCGGTCGACCTGCGCGACACCGACGCCGCGCGCGACGCGATGGCGGGCTGCTCGCACGTCATCCATCTGGCCGCGATCGTCGGCGGCATCGCCAACTTCCACAAGCTTCCGCACACGCTGACCGAGGTCAACAACGCGCTCTACAACGGCGTCTTCCGCGCGGCACTCGACCACGGCGTCGAGCGCTTCGTCTACGTCTCGTCGAGCATGGTCTTCGAGCAGGCGCAGGAATTCCCGACGCCCGAGTCCTACCTGCCCGACTGTCCGGTGCCGATCTCGGCCTACGGCTTCTCGAAGCTGACGGGAGAGGTCTACTGCCGTGCGGCGCACGACGAGCATGGGCTGCCCTACACGATCTGCCGCCCGTTCAACGCCTACGGGCCCGGTGAGGTGCCCGAGGACGAGCCGGGGATCGCCCACGTCGTGCCGGACCTGATCCGCAAGGTGCTCGAGCTCGCGCCGGGCGTGCCGCTGCCGATCTTCGGCGACGGCACGCAGACGCGAACGCTGACCTACGTCGACGACATTGCCGACGGCGTCGTCACCGCGATGGACTCGCCGGCGGGGCTGAACGAGGACTTCAACATCTCCGCGAGCGCCGAGATGACGGTCGCCGAGATCGCCCGCGCCGTCTGGGTCGCGTGCGGCCGCGACCCGGGCGAGTTCGCACTCGAGCACCAGCCGACGTACGCGGTCGACGTCGTCCGCCGCTGGCCCGACGTCGGCAAGGCCAAGCGCGTGCTCGGCTGGGAAGCACAGATCGGCATCGACGAGGGTCTCGCGCGCACCGTGGAGTGGGTGCGGTCGTGCACGTCGGTTTCAGCCTCCTGACGCTGTTCCCGGGGCGCGTCGGCGGGTCCGAGACCAACGTCCGCGGCCTGCTCGCCGAGTTCGCCCGCGGCAACGGACCCGAGCGCGTGACCGCGCTCGCCAACCGCCATGTGCTTGATGCGTATCGCTCCGAGGGGCCGGTCGAGGTCCGCCACGTGCCGTCCTACCGCCCCGGCAACTCAGCCGCGACGCGCTTCCTGGCGATGAACGCGGGCCGCGTCTGGCCCGAGCTCGACGGCCGCGAGTTCGATGTTGTCCACTACCCCATCACGGTGCCGGTGCCGTCGATCGACGGCGTGCCGCGCGTCGTCACGCTGCTCGACGTCCAGCACCACGAGTTGCCGGGAATGTTCTCGCGACCCGAGCGCTGGCTGCGCTCGTGGGCCTACGACGGCGCCGCTCGCGGCGCCGATCTGGTGATCACGATCTCCGAGCACGCCAAGGCCGGGATCGTCGAGCACCTCGGCGTACCCGCGGAGCGGATCGAGGTGATTGGCCTCGGCGTCGACCACGAGCGCTTCACGCCCGGCGGGCATCGCCGCGACGACCTCGGCGACTACGTGCTGTACCCGGCGAACCTGTGGCCGCACAAGAACCACGAGCGCCTGCTCGAGGCGTGGCGACAGGTCGACCCCGCGCTGACGCTGGTGCTGACCGGCCAGACGTTCGGCCGGACGATCTCGCAGGAGCGGGTGCGCCACCTCGGGCACGTTCCCGCCGACAAGCTGCCGGCGCTGTATCGAGGGGCGCGTGCCGTCGTCTTCCCGTCGCTGTTCGAGGGCTTCGGCGTGCCGGTGCTCGAGGCGATGGCCTGCGGCACGCCGGTCGCGACCTCCGACCGCGGCTCGCTCGCGGAGGTCGCCGGCGACGCGGCGCTGCTGTTCGACCCCGAGGACGCCGAGGCGATCGCGGCGGTCGTGGAGCGTGTGTGCCGCGACGACGCGATGCGGGCACGGCTGCGCGCGAACGGGTCGCAGCGGGCGGCGCGGTACACGTGGGCCGCCAGCGCCGGTGCACACGACGCGGCCTACCGCAGGGTCGTTGGGCGGTAGCTGGATGCGGGCCGGCGCCAGTGCTCATGGTCGGCTGCTCGAACACCGGCGCACGTACATCGCGTTGCGCCGGCTCGCGCTCGTCCGCCGGCAGTTGATCCGGAAGCCGCATGAGGACGACTTCCGGCTCTTTCGGACGCTGCCCGCCCAGCATGGGCTGTTCCTCGACGTCGGCGCCAACACCGGGACCTCCGCGCTGGCGTTCCGACTGTTCAACCGCCGCAGCCCGATCCTGTCGATCGAGCCCAATCCGCTCAACGCGCCCGAGTTGCGCATGGTCCGGCGGATGCTGCGCGGTTTCGACTACCGGCTTTGCGCGGCGGGCGACGAGCGCGGGCTGCTGACGTTGCACACGCCTGTCTACAACGGCGTGCCGCTGACGCCGGAGGCCTCGCTGTCGCGCGACGACGTTCTCGCACGGCTCCCGAGCCTGCGCGAGGAGCTGGGGATCGGCGGACGGCGCGAGATCGAGGTCGTCGAGACGCAGGTGCCGGTGCAACCGCTCGACGACCTCGGGCTAGCTCCGGACTTCATCAAGGTCGACGTGCAGGGATGGGAGGTCTCCGTCCTCCGCGGGCTGCAGGCGACGATCCGCCGGCACCGGCCGTTGGTCATGGTCGAGAAGGGGGCGAACGTCGCCGAGGTCGTCGAGCTGATGGCAGCGCACGGCTACGGATCGCACTCCTGGGACAACGGCGGCAACCGGCTCGTTGCACCGCACGACCCGGCCTGCCTGAACGTGGTGTTCCTGCCCTCCGGGTGGACGAGCTCGTCAGCGAGCGGCCCGCCGAAGCAAGCGCCCCGGCCCCGTTCCTGACTACGCTGCGCCCGTGCCTACACGGACCGAGAAGTTCGACTCTGCCTCCCTGGTGGGCTTCAACGAACATCGCCGCCACGCGTGGATCGCCGAGATGGCGGCGATCGTGCCGGCCGGCTCGAGGGTGCTCGACATGGGCGCTGGACAGACGCCCTACCGAGACCTCTTCGCCCACTGCACGTACGAGGCTCAAGACTTCGGGCAGTACCACGGCACGTCCGAGGGCCTGATGATCGACGCGTTCCGCTACGGGCGGATCGATCACGTCAGCGACATCACCGACGTCCCCGTCGAGGACGCGACGTTCGACGTGATCCTTCTCACCGAGGTGCTCGAGCATGTGCCCGATCCTCCGGCCGCACTGCGTGAGGCCGGACGGATCCTGCGCCCCGGCGGCACGCTGTTCGCATCCGCCCCGCTCGGATCGGGTCTTCACCAGGAGCCGTTTCACTTCTATGGCGGCTTCACGCCGCACTTCTACCGCCGCTTCCTCGACGAAGCCGGCCTCGACGTGGTGTCGATCACGCCCAACGGCGGCTTCTTCCGTCATCTCGCTCAGGAGATCGACCGCGCGATCGCGATCCTGCTCGAGCATCGCCGGCGTCGGACACCGCTCCGTTCGGTTCTTCGCGTGGCGCGTCAGATCGCGCCGCGCTGGCTGACCAAGCTCGACGACGAAATTCCGATCGACGAGTTCACCGTCGGCTACTTCGTCGTCGCTCGCCGCCGGGCCTAGGCGCCGCAGGGCCCAGCGCTCGCTACGCCCCGGACACAGCGTGGGCGGAGTTGCTGCGATACGCCGCCGCGACTTCCTCGATCGTGCCGCGGTGGCGCACCGTGCCGTCCTCGATCCACATGCCCGTTTGGCACAGGCTCACGACGAGATCGAGATCGTGGCTCATGAACAGCACGGTGTGCCCGGCCTCGTTCAGCCGCACGAGCTCAGCGGCACACTTGGCCTGGAAGTCATCGTCGACGACGGCCAGCACCTCGTCGAAGACGTAGATGTCCGCCGGAAAGCAGACAGCGGTGCCGAACGACAGTCGCGCCTTCATCCCACTCGAATAGCGCTTCAGCGGGCTGTCGAGATGCCGGTGGATCCCCGAGAAATCGACGATGCTGTCGATGGTTTCGTCGATCTGCGTCATCGGAAGCCCGAGGATCGTCCCCAGCAGATAGATGTTCTCGCGGCCTGTCAGCTCTTCGTGGAATCCTGCTCCGACCTCGAGCAGCGGCAGCACACGGCCGCGGACCCGTACCTCGCCCTCACTGGGGACGGTGATCCCGGAGATGACCTGCGTCAACGTGGACTTTCCGGAGCCGTTCGGCCCGACGATGCCGAAGAAGGCGCCCCGCGGAACGGAAAAGGTCAGCCCGTCAAGGGCGAGAAAGCGCTCCATCGAGTCGCCCTGCCGCGGATGCAGGAGCCTGGAGAGCGAGCGCTGAAGTGTGAGCTCCTGGCCAAGCCCGTACGCCTTCGTCAGCCCGATGCAGTCGATCGCGAGATCAGACGAAGTCGGCAAAGCTGACCTCCAGACGCCCAAAGATCCGCCAGCCGGCCAGCGTCAGAGCGACCGTCCACGCAACCGCCACGGCGATGGCCGTCAACTCGGTGTTGGGCATGTCGAGCACTGCCCATCGCCACGCTTCGATCAGGCCCGACACCGGATTGAGGACGAGCAAGGTGTGGATGTTCTCCGGCGCGCCGTGCAACGAGTATCCGACCGGGCTGACGAAGATCCCGGCCTGGATGATCAACGGCAGGATCGATACGACATCGCGAAAGCGCGCCGCCAGCGCGCCGAGAATCATCGACAGGAACATCGAGAACACGAACAGCCAGGCCACGAGCACCGGTACGACCAGTACGTTGAGCGTCAGCCGGCCAGCGATCCCGGCGGCCACGAGCGTCGTCACCAGCATCACCGCGAACGGCGGCAGGTTTCCGAGCAGTGAGCCGCTGATCAGCGCGATCCGCGGGATTGGGCTCCGGCGGACCAACCCGCCGTTGTTGATGATCGAGACTGCCCCAAGTGTCGTCGAGAGCTGCACGTAGGTCCAGACGATCAGCCCGGTGAGCGCGAACACGACGTATGGGACCGGGGCGGTGTTCACCTGCGTGACCCCGTAGAAGGCAACCGTCACGGCGAGCAGCATCCCGAGCGGCCCGATCATCAGCCACAGGGGGCCGAGCGCGGCCTGCTTGTACTTCGCCTTGATGTCGCGGATGCCGATCATCCGCGCCACGCTGAGCGTCGTCACGAGCTCGGACAGCCTGATCCGGCGCTTGACCGGGCGGTACACCCGGAGCGGCAGCTCGGAATCGACCGCGCCGCCTGCCGACTCGTCGAACATCGGCGGGACTCTATCCCCTCTTCGAGCGTGGCCCGACCAGCGCACCGACCAGGAAAGCCGGGGCGATCGCCGCAAGGAACAGCCGATCGCGCATCGTGAAGCTGCGCGGAAGCGGCTCCATTCTCCGCCCCGCACGGCGCCCCTCCTGACCCGCGTGGAACACCCGTCGGATCAGCGCAGGCCACGTCGAGCGAGCCGCCTTGATCGTGTGTTCCACGAGCGCCGTGGGCTCATAGCGGACCCGCCAGCCGTCGGCGATCGCTCGTTCGCACAACGCGTTCTCCTCGCCCGCAAGCAGTTGCCCCGGAGAGAATCCGAGCTCCAGAGGAAACGGATCGGACGGGATGCGGGTGAGATCCAGCGCGTAACTGGTGCCGACGATCCGCGGCACGTCGAGCGGCGCCCGCCCGAGGTCGAAGAGCGAGAAGTAGTCGCCGGCCACCGGCGTCGAGAAGAGCCGTGGCGGTGTCGCCGCCCAGCGGGCCACGCAACGTGCCCCGACGACCGCGACATCCGGCACCTGGTCGAACGCTGCGCGCATCGCGACGGCCCATCCGGGCCCCGGAACGGCGTCTGCGTCGAGGAACAGCACATAGCGGGTATTCGCCTGACGCAGCACCTCGTTGCGCGAGTCGGAGACGCCCCGCGACTGCGGGTATGCAACGTGTCGCACTTGGTCTCCCAGAGCGACACAGACATCGCGCACGCCCGCCCCTTGACTCATGTCGACGACCAGCGCTGGCGCCGAGAGGCCTTGGCCGATGGCCGCCTGCAGAGCCTCGGCCAGGATCTCGGGGGCGTCGTCTTTCGTGACCATCCCCACGGTCAGATCATCCGTGGACGGCGGCATCGCTGCCATGCTATCCGCCGCCTAACCCGTCGATAGGCTGCAGCGATGTCCAAACCCCGGCGCGAGCTTCTCGCCCACCGATCGAACGTCTACTCCCAGAACGGCGAGGACGGCGTGCTGGCAGAGATCTTTCGCCGTCTGGGCCGCGAGCCGCAATGGGTCGTGGAGTTCGGCGCTTGGGACGGCCGCCACATGAGCAACAGCTGGCGGCTACTCGAAGCCGGTGCCAACGGGGTGCTGATCGAGGCCGACCCAGTCAAATATGAAGAGCTCGTGAGCAACGTCGCGGGGCTCGACGGCGACGTGACGCCGCTGAACGCCTTCGTCACGCCGGGCCCCGACTCAAACCTGGCGGAGCTGCTGGGATCGACCTCGATCCCGAAGGACTTCGACCTCCTGAGCCTCGACACCGACGGGCCCGACGTGCCGATCTGGCAGGCGCTGGCGGGATTCGAGCCCAAGGTCGTCTGCGTCGAGACCAACGGAATCGTCCCGCCGGAAGAGCTCATCAGCGTGGACGGGTCATCGCTCGTCGGCGCGTGTCGAGTCGGCACGGAGAAGGGCTACCGCTTGGTTTGCCACACCGGCAACGGCATCTTCGTTCGGGAGGATCTCGTCGACCAGCTCGGCCTCGCCGCCGACGAGATCGACAACCCCGAGCTGCTGTTCGATCCGTACTTCCGTCCGAAGTCGATTCGCCGCGCCGCATGGCTGCTCGCCGACCGCGACGGTCGCTGGCGACTCCGCGGCGACCTTCGGGCGTCCCGCAAACTCCTCGCCGACGACGGGCTGAAGGGTCTGCAGTACATCCTGTACCACCACGTGTATACGACGCTGGTGCCCGAATCGATCCGGCAACGGGTCACGGCACGACGCTCCCGCCAGGGCTGAGCGAGCCGCATCTGTGCGGCTCCTCGGGGTCAACAACAGCTATCCGCCTGTCGTCCGCGGCGGCTACGGCGAGATCTGCGCTGACGTCATGGAAGCCCTCGCCGAGCGTGGGCACGACGTGACGATGCTCGTCTGCGGCGAGAACTACGCGCCGCTGCCGGCCGGCGACCCGCCCCATGTGCAGCGTCGGCTGCGCTACGTGCTCTCGCCCTGGAGGCGCCCGTGGGCCGGGTTCGGCGCCGCCCGGGACGACCAGGCCGTCTTCCGCGACGCGCTCGCCGAAGGCGTCGACGCCGTCCTCGCCTGGCACTGTCGTGGCATCGCCAAGACGTCGCTTCGCCTGTGCGAGGAGGCAGACGTCCCGGTCTTCTACTTCCTCCACGACCGCTGGGTCCTCTACGAGCGCCCGGGCTCGCTGCTGGTGCCGTGGGCGCGGCTCGACCGCGCCGGAGCACGGCTTCCGCGCGAATGGGCGGGCGGGCTGCTCGCACGCCGGATCGAGCTGCGCGCCCCGCACATCGAGCGCCGAGGCCGGGTCTGCTACGTGAGTGACTGGCTGCGCGGCGAGCACCTGCGCCGCGGGTTCTCGCCCGACTACGACCGCACTGTCCACTGCGGCGTCGACCGCGCGCGCTTCGCACGCGAGACCGCGCTCGCCGATCCTCCTACGTCGCTGCTCTTCGCCGGCCGCATCGAGCCCCGCAAGGGCTTACACGTCGCGCTCGATGCGCTGGCGCGTGAGCCGTATCCGTGGACACTCACGATCGCCGGGCCGCTGGATGACCCCGCCTACGAGACACGCGTCCGCGAGCAGGCGACGCGTCTGGGGATCGACGACCGCATCACCTGGCGCGGCGAGGTCCCGCGAGATGACGTGCGCCTGATGCTCCGCGAGCACGACGTGCTTCTGTTCCCATCGATCGGGGTCGAGGCCTACGCGCTCGGCCTGCTCGAAGCGCTCGCCGCCGGCGTCCTCGTCGTCACGAGCGCGCCGGGGGGACCGCGCGAGTACCTCGTGCACGAGACGAACTGCCTGCTCCATACGGCCGATGACCCGGACGCGCTGGCAGCGGCGCTTCAGCGGCTCAGAACCGATCGCGAGCTCGTCCTCCGTCTGCAAGCAGGCGCCGCCGACACGGCTGAGGCGCTGTCGCTCGATCGCGTCGTCGATCAGGTCGAAGGACTGCTGTCGGCAGAAGTCGCATGAAGATCCTGCTGAGCTACTCGACCGAGCACTTCACGCCCGGGCTGGCGCCAGCGGAGCATGCCTACTGGGGATCGTCGGCCAACGTGCTCGCACGCACGCTCTACGACCTGCTCGGAGAGATCGGCGACGTCACATACATCGACGCCGGGGATCTCGATGACGTCCGCGGCCAGGCGTTCGACGTCTTCGTCGGCGTGCTCAAGGACTTCGGGCGCACCCTCGACGCGTGCGACATTGGCCGATCGATCCTGTTCGCGGTCAACCAACATCCGGCGGCCCGCAACGAGACGCTTCTCGACTTCGTCGCCCGAACCGGCCTGCCCGCGAACGCGCTGCACGGTTGGGACCTGGTCGACGAGCCGACAGCCTCAGCGGACGTCGCCCGAGCCGACGCGGTCCTCGCCGTCGGAAACGTGACGACGCTCAACTCCTATGTCCGCAATGGCGTCGACATCCGGCGGTTACGAGTCGTCAACTACGCGACGACGACCGCTCGGCAGCCACGCGCCGAGCGCACGCCGGGTCCGATCCGCCTGATCCACGTGGCAAGCGAGATCGGCCTGCGCAAGGGCTTCGACGTTCTGGACAGGATGCTCACGACCGCGGTGAAGCGCGGGCTCGACTTTCACTTCGACCTGGTCGGCGCGGCGTCACACGGCTACTACGAACGCCGCATCGACGAGCTGCGCGAGCAGCTCGGGGAGCAGATGACGTGGCACGGCTGGCTCGATCCGCACGGCGACGACTACGAGCGGGTCCTCGGCGGCGCCGACGTCCTGTTGTTCCCCTCGCTCGAGGAGGGCCAGGCCGGGACGGCCCTCGACGCGATCGCACGGGGCGTGGTCCCGCTGACGACCGCCGCCACCGGCCTCGACTTCGCCCCGCTCGGAACGCTCGAGCCCACGCGCGACGCAGATCACAACGTCGAGCTGCTCGAGCGTGCCTGCATGCTCGACGACGCCGCGCTCGAGCGGCTGCATCGGAAGACGCTCGAGTACGCCCAAGAGATGCACGACGGGTTCCGCGAGCCGCTGGCTGCCGCGCTGCACGGCGCGGCGCATGGCTCGCCGTGGCCGTTGGCCAGTGTGATCCTTCCCGTCTTCAACAAGGAGAGCACCGTCCGGCCGCTCCTCGAGCTGCTCGACAAGGCGCTGACCGCCTACGAGCGCGCCGAGTTGCACGTGATCGTCGACGGCTGCACCGACCAGACCGAAGCGCGGGTTCGCGAGTTCTTGTCGCAGCCACGCGCGTACGCGACCCGGATCTCGATCACGCCCGACATCTTCGAGGTCAAGACGAACAACATCGGGCTGCGGGCGGCGAACGGGAGCTACGGCGTCATCGTCCAGGACGACAACTTCATCTACGCCCACGACTTCCTCTTCGAGGCGATGACGTTCCTTGAGAAGAACCCGACGGCAGCGGTGCTCGGGGGGCTCGCAGGCGTCAACTTCTATCCGCGCGGCACACGGGGACTCGAGGGTCCAGGCCAGATCGCGATGGACGAGCAGGAGACGTACTGGCGCCAGGATGCGGTCACCGACCCGGTGCTCGTCGACCGCGTCTTCGAGGTCGATGCCTGCATGCGGGGGCCGCTGATCCTGCGGACGTCGTTCCTCGAGCAGCACGGCTACCTCGACGAGGCATACGCCCCGCTCTACCAGGACGACATGGACCTGTGCATGCGCGCCGCAGACCGTGGCTTCAAGGTCTATTGCATGCTGATGGACGTCGACAACGACTCCGGCACGATGGCCGCCTACAGCGCCGAGCGCTGGGCGTGGATGGAGCCGATCATGCGGCGCAACACAGACCTGTTCTACGAGCGATGGACGCCGTCGACGGACAAGGACTACCTACGCCTGCAGCGGACGCGGATCGCCAAGACCGGCGACGCTCGTCCAGGTCTTCGCGACCGCACGCTGCTCCTCCGCCGCCGCTGGATTCGAGCCAGGAAGTCCTGGTTGCATCTGGGCTTTCTCTACCCGGTTGTCAGCCGCGTCGGCCCCGCTGCCAGCGCCGTCGCATCTCGACTGCGACGCGCTCGCCGTCGTCGTTGACGGAGTCCGCAGCGACGACCGAGGGCTGTCCTAGGCCAGCCCGGCGCGCGCGAAGATCTCGGCGAAGCGGTGGTCGTACGTGTGCTCGGCAAGCGTGCGCCGCAGGCCGGCCTCGGCGACCGCCGCGCGTTCGTCGGGATGGTCGAGCCACCAGCGGATGCGCTCCGGCAGGTCACGCGCATCGCCGAAGACCGCCACCTCGCGATCGAGCTCGAAGTAGCGCTCGAGATGCGGCACCCGCTCGGTGAGCAGGAAGCCTCCGCTTCCGGGGACCTCGAACGTGCGGCCCTTGATCTGGCTGGGCCGCGGCCGCGTGTCGACGCGGCGACCCCGCAACCATGCCCCGACGCGCATCCGGGCGGTCGGCCGCACGGTCGACGAGTTGGCCAGGTTGAGGTTGATCCTGCTCGCGCCGAAGAGCGTCACCATCTCGTCGTGGCCGAGCCTGCCACGCGGCCAGCCCTTGCCGAAGCACTCGACCTCGATCCCCCCCTCCGCCAGCCGGGCGATGACCTCAGGACGATCACCATGCGGCAGGCCGACGAACGTGACGTCGTGATCGAGCACGTCGGTGCGCTTTTCGTAGGCGTAGCGATTGCAGGCCCACTGCGACAGGATCACATTGTCGAGCCCCGCCGCGCGGTACTTCGCAGGCGCGTCGGGATCGGTCGTGATCGCCCAGTCGAGGACCGGCGTGAAGCGCCTGCTGAAGCGTTCGAAGCGCCAGTGGTCGTCGGTGTACCAGTTGAGCGTCACCGTCTGGCCCTCGGTGCGAACGCGCTCGAGCGTGCGCGGTGTGATCTCATCCTCGAAGAGGACGAAGAACGCAGCGTCCGGACGAGTCTCGGCCGCCAACGCGATCAGCTCCACGTTCATCGCGTCACGACCGACCTCGGCCATCCGCGCAACCGGATCGAACGCGACGAGCTCGTGCCCCATCCCCTCCAGCGCCGAGCGGAAGTTCATCTCCTCGAAGCTCGGGCCCTGCTCCGGGCGGCCGTAGTCGTGCGCCATTGCGACGTACAGCAGCTTCATCGTGTCGTCCGTCGGCGATGCATCCTCTCGAGCGCCCACTTCGCTCCCGGCAACCGGACCAGGCACCAGACCGCGAGCGCCGACGCCGTGAGGCGGTGGCGCAGCGAGCGACGCAACGCCGTGCGCGCCTCGTCGACGCGCCCGAGGCCGAGCAGGCAGCGCCCGATCACCGCCTCGTCGTGTGCCAGGACTCTCGCCGCCAGCCCCGGATCCCCGATGTCGTCAGCCGCCGCCTCGTGCACGCGCTTGTTCATCGACCAGATCGACAGAGCCTGCGCCGACAGATTGCCGCCGTGCTGCCGCAGCCGTACCAGCAGCCGCTCGTCGAAATGGAACACCGCGCCCTCGCGGATCGCGCGCATCCACAGCTCGTAGTCCTCCCCGACCTCTTCGACGAAGCCACCCAGACTCAGCACCAGGTCGCGGCGCACGACCACGCTCGGATCTGGAACGACGTTGGCGGCGAACATCTCGCGCAGAAGCACGGCGCGGTCCAGGCGCCCTATGCGGGAAGGGCGCGGGTATGGCGCTTCGCTGAGTCCGAAGTTCACGGCGGCACCGAACGAGACGTCGATCGCCGGATCGGCCGCCAGCGTCGCACGCTGGTACTCGAGCTTCTGCGGCACCCACAGGTCATCGGCCGGGCAGAGCGCGACGTACTCGCTCGACGCCGCGCGGATGCCCGTGTTGAAGGCGAATCCGCATCCGGCGTTGTCCTGCCGGATCACGGTCAGGCTGTCACGCCACGGATCGAGCGCCGCGAGCGTCGCGTCGGTCGAGCCATCGTCGACGACGATGACCTCGTCGGCCGGCGACGTCTGCGCGAAGACCGTGGCCAAGGTCTCCCCGATCCATGGCGCCGCGTTGAAGGCCGGAACGACGACGGAGATGCCAGGTTGCGACGTCATCGGGAACGTCCTCGCCGCAACCGTGCGAGGCGATACGCGGCGACGATCCCCTTGCTGCTCAGGCCGTTCAGCGCCACCGCGACGCGGTGGCCGGATCCGTGCTCGCGGGCGTTCTGCGCATGTTCTGCGAATTGCCGCTCGAACCCGGTCAGGCTCAGCGAGTCGCCGGCCATCCGGAACGCTGCGATCGGCTCGGGGATCACGACCGGATCACCCCGCCGGCCGAGGCGAAGCCATAGGTCGTAGTCCATGGAGTAGCGGAAGCGCTCGTCGAAGCCTCCCAGCTCGCGCACGACATCGGTCCGCGCAAAAGTCGCGGGCGCCGAGATGTAGTTCTGCACGAGGTGCAGCCGGAACGAGTGCCGCCGCAGCAACAGGTCCTTGTAACGCGTGACGACGCCGCGAATCGGGCGACCGGCGCCGTCGACGATCTGGCAGCGTCCGGTGACCCACTCTGCGCCGGGAGAACTCGAGAAGGCCCGACCGACACGGTCCAGGGCTCCCGGCAGGTACACGTCGTCGGCATTGAGCTCACCGAAGACCTCGCCGGTCGCCATCTGCAACCCCTTGTTGAGCGCATCCGACAAGCCACGATCGGGCTCCGAGACGTAGCGCAGGCCGGCCGCTCGCACGATCTCGAGGGTGCCGTCGCTCGACCCCCCGTCGACCACGATGTGTTCGAGCGGCCCGTCGTAGCGCTGCGCTCGTACCGAGTCGATCGTCTGCTGGATCGTCGACTCACCGTTGAGCGACGGCGTGATCACGGTGATCGAGGGCAGCGTCACGCCGCGTCGCGTCGTTGCCAGCTCTCCCAGATCAGCGGATAGCGCCACGACAGGACGTGCGTGCTCTCGAGCCGTTCCTGGATCCGCCGCATCCGAGCCTCCCAATCCTCGACGCCAGCGTGGAACTGGATCTGGAGAAAGCGGATCCGCGCGATGTCGCCGGTCTCGAGCAGACGCTCGAGCAGGGCGTACTCGCCACCCTCGATGTTGAGCTTCGCGAGATCGACGTCGCCGCTCGACGCGGCCAGTACCGCGGCGACGTCCTTCAGCTCGACGGTCTCGCTGCGCGCTCCGTGTGGCGCCAGCAGCCCGCTCGACGCACCGCGCTCGACCGCGAAGCTCACCGTCTCGTCACGCCCGGCCAGGCCGTACTGATTGACGTGAACCCCGGGGTTGTGCAGGAACCTGCTGCGAAGGCGATCGACGAACTCGGGAACCGGCTCGAAGACCTCGACGGTGCAGGCGAAGCGCGCGACGATGTCGCGCGCCCACTCTCCCGTGTAGCCACCGACATCCCAGACCAGCGACTCAGGCCCGAGCGGGTAGTCGAGCCGAAGCGTCTGGTCTCCGTCGATGGCGTACCACGGCGCCTCACGCGCCTCGCGCTGGTCGGTCTCCCGCTCGACCGGAGAGCGGTAGGTCAGCTTGCCGAGCCAGAGGAAGCGGTAGCCGAGCGTCCGGAACACGAACCGCGCGCTACGCCGAAGCGGATCGAGGAGCCGACTCACCGCGCGCTCCGCGTCGCACCGAGCGCCGCCAGATCCGCCTCGACCATCATCTCGACCAGCCCTTCGAAGCTGACGCGGGGGGTCCAGCCGAGCCGCCTCTGCGCCTTCGCGCTGTCACCGACCAGCGGCACCGGATCGGGCGGGCGGACGAACGACTCGTCCACCGTCACGTAGCGCTCCCAGTCGTCGATCCCGACGACCGCGAACGCCGCGGCGACCATGTCCCGGACCGTCCGTGACGCCCCGGACGAGACGACGTAGTCGTCACCCGTGTCCTGCTGCAGCATCAGCCACATCGCCTCGACGACGTCGCCGGCGAACGACCAGTCGCGTGTGGCATCGAGGTTGCCGAGGCGCAGCTCGTCGGCGAGGCCGAGCTTGATCTCCGCGACCGTCCTCGTGATCTTGCGCGAGACGAACTCGGGTGGGCGCCGCGGCGACTCGTGGTTGTAGAGGATGCCGCTCGACGCGTGCAGGCCGTAGCGCTCGCGGTAGGTCGCCACCATCAGGTGCCCGTAGAGCTTCGCCACCGCGTAGGGGTTGCGCGGCCGGCACGGCGTCTCCTCGGTCTGCGGCGACTCGGTCGTGGCGCCGAAGATCTCAGACGTCGACGCCTGGTAGATGCGGATCTGCGGGTTCGTGATCCGGACCGCCTCGAGCATGAACGTCACGCCGACGGCGGTGAACTGCGCGGTCATCACCGGCTGGCGCCACGACGCCGGGACGAACGAGGTCGCCGCGAGGTTGTAGAGCTCGTCGGGCTCGGCGCGCGAGATCGCGTCGAGCAGCGCGATCTGGTCGAGCAGGTCCGCCTGCAGCAGCGTCACGTCGTCGCGGACCGCCGCGAGGTTGCCGTACTCGCCCGTCGGCGAGCCGCGAACGACGCCGAAGACCTCGTACCCCTTCGACAGCAGCAACTCCGCCAGATACGAGCCGTCCTGCCCGGCGACCCCCGTGATCAGGGCACGGGGCACGGTCAGGCCTCGATCGCGGCCTGGGCGCGGAAGCTCTCGATCGTCCTGCGCAGCCCGTCATCGAGCGGCACGTTGGCCTCGAAGCCGAACAGCTCGCGGGCGCGCGAGACGTCGAGAAAGCGCTTTGGCTGGCCGTCGGGCCGCGACGCGTCCCAGACCGTCGTGCCCTCGTAGCCGACGAGCCGCTCGATCGTCTCCGCGAGGTCGCGGATCGTCGTCTCGATCCCGGTTCCGACGTTGACCGGGTCGGAGACGTCGAGGCGCTCGGCGGCGAGCAGCAGCGCTCGCGAGGCGTCGTCGACGAAGAGGAACTCACGCGACGGCGAGCCGGTCCCCCACAACACGACCTCCTCGTCGCCGCGGTCCTGCGCCTCGACGTACTTGCGGATCATCGCCGCGATCACGTGCGAGTCCTCGAGGTCGAAGTTGTCGTTCGGCCCGTAGAGGTTGGCGACGATCGGCACGCAGGAGTCGAAGTCGTACTGGCGCCGGTAGGCGTCGGACAGCACGAGCATCATCTTCTTCGCCAGCCCGTACGGCGCGTTGGATTCCTCGGGGTAGCCGTCCCAGAGGTCGTCCTCGCGGAACGGCGCGTCGACGAACTTCGGGTACGCGCAGACGGTGCAGGCGCTGACGAGCTTCGCGACGCCAGCATCTCTCGACTGCTCGAAGATGTTCGCCGTCATCATCATGTTGTCGTAGACGAGCGGTGCCGGGTTGCGGCGGTTGTAGCCGATGCCGCCGACGTTGGCGGCGAGGTGCACCACGACCTCCGCTCCGTCGACTGCCGCCCGGCACGCCGCCGGATCGCGCAGATCGTGCTCCCGCGACCGCACGACGCGATAGTCGGCGCCGAGCGCCTCGAGATCGCGCGTGACCGCTGTGCCGAGGAAGCCGGCTCCGCCGGTGACGACGACCGACTTGCCGTCCCAGAAGCGACCGCTGGGCTCAGCCATCGATCTCACCGATGCGGATCCCGCGGCCGGCAAGCTGGTCCTCGAAACGCTTGACGTCGGCCTCGACCATGATTCGGACGAGGTCCTTGAACGTCGTCGTCGGCACCCAGCCGAGCTTCTCGCGCGCCTTGCTGGGGTCGCCCTGGAGCGCGTCGACCTCGGCCGGCCGCAGGTAGCGCGGATCGAACTCGACGACCTTCTCCCAGTCCATGCCGAGCAGCGCCGCCGCCTCGTCGAGGAACTCGCGCACGGTGTGCATCTCGCCCGTGGCGACGACGTAGTCGTCGGGCTCGTCCTGCTGGAGCATCCGCCACATCGCGTCGGTGTAGTCGGGCGCGTAGCCCCAGTCGCGCTTGGCGTCGAGGTTGCCCATGAACAGCTTCTGCTGCAGCCCGAGATGGATCGCCGCGAGGCCGCGGGTGATCTTGCGCGTCACGAACGTCTCGCCACGACGCTCGGACTCGTGGTTGAAGAGGATTCCGTTGCTCGCGTGCATCCCGTAGGACTCGCGGTAGTTGACGGTGATCCAGTACGCCTGCGTCTTGGCGACCGCATAGGGGCTGCGCGGATGAAACGGCGTCGACTCGTCCTGCGGCGGCGGCGTCGAGCCGTACATCTCCGAGCTCGAGGCCTGGTAGAAGCGCGCCGTGACACCCGCGTCGCGCATCGCCTCGAGCATCCGCACGACGCCCATTCCGGTGACGTCGTTGGTGTACTCGGGAACGTCGTAGGAGACGCGGACGTGCGACTGCGCGGCGAGGTTGTAGACCTCGTCCGGCTGCAGCTCGTACATCAGGCGCACGAGCCGGCTCGAGTCCTGCAGGTCGCCGTGGTGGAGGAACAGCTTGACGTCGTCCTCGTGGCGATCGCGGTAGATCGGGTCGAGCCGCTCGGTGTTGAACGAGGAGGAGCGGCGGACGATCCCGTGGACCTCGTAGCCCTTGTCGAGCAGCTGCTCGGCGAGGAACGAACCGTCCTGTCCGGTGATCCCGGTGATCAAAGCTTTTGGCATTGCGTCGGGATCGTAGAGCGCGTGCCCCATAGACTCGCCCGATGGCCCTCGGGCAACGCCTCCGAGCTCGCCGCCGCGGCCCCGAGCGGCCGCCGCTCGCGGGCCTTGAGCCGATCAGCCGGACGTTCGGGTTCGACCGCGGCCGGCCGATCGACCGCTTCTACATCGAGAACTTCCTCGCCGAGCACGCGGCGGACGTCCGCGGCCATGTGCTCGAGGTCGCCGAGCCCACCTACACGCGCCGCTTCGGCACGGCGGTGACGCGGTCCGACGTGCTCCACGCCGCGCCGGGCAACCCCGAGGCGACGATCGTCGGCGACCTCGTCTCCGGGGACGGGATCCCGGCGGCGGCGTTCGACTGCGTCGTGCTGACGCAGACGCTGTCGGTCATCTACGACGCCCGAGGGGCGGTCGAGGGAGTCCGGCGAGCGCTCAAGCCCGGCGGCGTCCTGCTCGTCACCGTGCCGGGCATCTCGCAGATCAGCCGCGAAGACCGCCGCGAGTGGGGCGAATACTGGCGGTTCACGACCGACTCGCTGCGGACGATCCTCGCCGACGCGTTCGGCTCCGCCAACGTCGACGTCGAGTCGCACGGCAACGTCTTTGTCGCGGCGGCGTTCCTCTACGGGCTCGCGACCGAGGATCTCAGCGACGTCGAGCTGCAGACGCGCGATGAGGACTTCGACTTCCTCATCTGCGGGCGCGCCGTCGCATCTGATTGACCGGGCGCAACGCCGCTCCGGAGGAGTAGGAGTTCCGCCGTCGTCCTGTTACGTTTGCCCGACACCGGGGCGACCTCCCGATGCCCTGGTGTTCTTGGAGGAGTAGCCGGTGCGACTGGCAGTGGCGATCGCTTGCGTTCGCGCAGACGCTCCGCTCGCGCGGACGCTGGGAGCCGCCCTCGCCCAGACGAGCCAGGTCACCGTCGCCCTCTCCGAGGAGGCGCTCGGCCTCGAGCCGCTCGCGCTCGAGCTCGGCGCGTCCGTCGTCCACGCCGACCGGCTCGGCCTCGCGGCCGCCCGTAACGCCGCACTGACGGCGTGCGACGCGCCGGTGCTGGCGCTGCTCGACGACGACGCCTGCCCCGCGGACGGCTGGCTCGAGGCCCACACACGGCAGTGGCGCGACCCGCCCGACGACCTCGCGATCGTCGGCGGTCCGATCGTTCCGCGGATCACCGGGCGCCGGCCGCGCTGGCTCAGCGACGATCTGCTGAGCATCTTCGGCATCGTCGACCACGGCGCGCCGAGCAGAGCGATCGACGGGACGGCGACGCGGCTGCTCGGCGGCAACCTGTCGCTGCGCGTCGATGCCGCCGCCGGCCTCGGAGGCTTCTGGCCGATGCGCGGCCATGTCGATCTGCGCGGCTGGTACGACAGCGAGGCCCTGCTGCAACGCGAAGCCTCGGAGACGGGCTGGCAGCTCGGCTGGGCCTGCGACGCCGTCACCGACCGGCTGATCGACGGTGACGCGCTGACGCGCCGCGGGCTGCTTGCGAGGCGCCGCCGGCACGGAGCGCTCGTCGGAGCGGTCGGCAACACGCGGCGCGCGTCACTCGCGAGCCGGCAGGCGGTCACCTCAGCGCTCGGCGTGCCGATCGCGCTGCTCACGGCCAGCGAAGCCCGGGTGATCGGCCGTGCCGCGCGGACGATCGAGAACACCGCGGTCCTCACGGGCGGGCGGATGGCGTCCGCGATGCTGGCGCCGACTGGGCCGACCCCGTTTCGTCCCACCGTTCCGATGCCGGTAGAGCGTGCGAGCTGGCGCCGGCTCCGCGACGACGCGGCCGTCGTGCTGCTCTACCACCGCGTCGACGACGACCACGACCCACTCGGCCTGTCCGTGTCGCGGAGGCACTTCGGCGAGCACCTCGGCGTCCTCAAGGGGCGAACGGTGATCCCACTGCATGAGCTCGCGGACGGCATCCGGCGTGGGCACAAGCCGCGCGGTGTGGCGGCGATCAGCTTCGACGACGGCTACGTCGACAACCTCGTCAGCGCCGCGCCGGCGCTCGAGTCCGCGGGCCTGCCCGCGACGGTCTTCGTCGCCACCCGGCACGTCGCGACGGGAGCACAGTTCGGCTGGGACATCGTCGCCGACGCTTTGCTCGGTCCCGGCGAGCGGCCCCCTTGGCTGACGCTGGAGCTCGGATCGCGGCGCCTGCACTGGCGCACCGACTCGGCTCGTGGTCGCCGGCTCGCGCACGACCAGATCCAGGCCTGGCTGCGAGCGCTGCCCGTGGACCAGGCGGAGGCCGTGGTCGCGCATCTACGCGCCTGGGGCGATCAGCCGGCGCGGGCGTCCAGGCGTCCGCTGACGGTGGACGAGCTCGGCACGCTGGCGGCGACTCCGGGGATCTCGATCGGCGCCCACTCGCAGCGACACCTCAGCCTCGCGCGGCAGGACGCACCGACGTGCAGGGCAGAGCTCGGCGGCTCGCACAGCGACGTCGCCGACTGGACGGGAGTCGCGCCGAGCGGCATCGCCTATCCCTACGGCGTTCCCGGCGAGGACGTCGACGACACGACAACGTCACATGCTCGAGCGGCCGGCTACGACCACGGCGTCATCAACAACGCGGCCGTCGTTCGCGGCGACTCGGACCCGATGGCTCTGCCGCGCATCGCCGTGCGCGACATCGACGGCGAGGCGTTCGAGCGGATGCTCGACCTGGCCATCGCCGGGCGAAGCTGAGCAGCCGGCCGCCCGCGCCACACGTACACTCGCGCGGATGCAGATCGGCATCGTCGGGCTCGGCTACGTCGGGCTGCCTCTCGCGGTCGCGTTCGCCGAGGCCGGCCACGACGTGCTCGGCGTCGACATCGACGCCGCCAAGGTCGCCGCGCTCGATCGCAACGAGTCCTACGTCGACGACATCTCGTCGGCGACGCTGGAGGCGCTCGGCGGCCGGATCGTCGCCGGCACGAGCCACGCGCCGCTGCGCGATGCCGACGCGATCCTGATCTGCGTCCCGACGCCGCTGACCGCGAACCGCGAGCCGGATCTCGGCCCGCTGCTCGACAGCGCACGCGCGCTCGCCGGGGTGATCCGCAGCGGCCATCTCGTCGTCGTCGAGTCGACGACCTACCCGGGCACGACGCGCGAGGACGTCCGGCCGCTGCTGGAGGCGTCCGGCCTGGTCGCCGGCGAGGACTTCGCGCTGGCCTTCTCCCCCGAGCGGATCGATCCCGGCCGCAGCGACTATGTGATGCGCAACACGCCGAAGGTCGTCGGCGGCCTGACCGACACCTGTCGCGAGCGCGCCGTCGCGCTCTACGCCGAAGTCTGCGACACCGTCGTCGAGGTCTCGACGCTTGAGGCGGCCGAGCTGACGAAGCTGGTCGAGAACATCTTTCGCTCCGTCAACATCGCGCTCGTCAACGAGCTCGCGATCATCGCCGACCGGATGGGCATCGACATCTGGGAGGTCGTCGAGGCGGCCGACAGCAAGCCCTACGGCTTCATGCGCTTCGAGCCGGGGCCCGGCATGGGCGGCCACTGCCTGCCGGTCGACCCCTTCTACCTCGCCTGGCGTGCACGCCAGTTCGACGTGCCGACGGAGTTCATCGAGCTCGCCGGCACCGTCAACCAGAAGATGCCGCTGTTCTGCGTCGAGAAGATCGGCCGCGCGCTCAACGACCACGAGAAGTCGATCAAGGGCTCGAAGGTGGCGATCATCGGCGTCTCGTACAAGGGCGGCATCGGCGACATGCGCGAGTCGCCGGCGGTCAAGATCGCGCGGCTGCTGTCCGAGCGCGGCGCACGGCTCGTCTACCACGACGAGCACGTCCCGGAGCTGCCCGAGTTCGGCCTGGCGAGCATGGCACTCGACGAGGCGCTGCGCGACTGTGACTGCGCAGCAATCGTCACCGCACACCCCGGCGTCGACGTCGAGCGGATCGTCGCGCTGGCACCGCTCGTCGTCGACTTCCGCGGCGCGACGCGCGGCATTCGTGCCGACCATCTGGTCCGTCTGTAGCCGCACGCCCTGCCCGGCTGCCGGGTCTCAGGCGGTCGCTCGTCGTGTTCGCGGCTCCTGATAGGGTCCGCGATGCGGGTGTTCGGCAGCCCTCCGGCGCAGGTAGCAGGCCGGTTTTCGGGGCTGTAGGGACGCTCGTGCAGCGCCTCGCGAAGCAGATGCCCTGCTTCGCATGCGAGGGCACGATGCCCACGCTGACGCCGGACGGACAGTACGCGGGAAGCCATGCATGGTCACCTACGACTCGTAGCCGTACTCGCAACCGCATTCGCGGCGACGGTCCCGGCGAGTGCGGATGCGGCGCCGTGCGCGAACCAGTCGCTGATCCCGTCGCAGTCCAACCTCAACCGCGTGCGCGAGGCGACGCTGTGCCTCGTCAACCGCCAGCGCGCGGCCAGCGGCCGGGCGCCGCTGACCTCGAATGGCGAGCTCACGAAGGCGGCCAGCAAGTACGTCGGCACGATGACGGCGCGCGGCTTCTTCGCCCACGTCTCGCCCAGCGGATCGACGCCCGAGAGCAGGGTCAAGGTCACGCTCTACCTGCTCGATGCCAGCAGCTGGTCGATCGGCGAGAACCTGGCGTGGGGCGACGGCGATCTGGCGACGCCGCGGCAGATGGTCGCGGCGTGGATGCGATCCCCGTCTCACCGGCAGAACATGCTGTCGGCCCGTTTCCGCCAGCTCGGCGTCGGCATCGCCATCGGGACGCCTGAGCACGGATCGGCGAGCGGCGCGACCTACGCCACGGAGTTCGGCGTCCGCGTCACGGCGCGCTGACCGGCGCCGTCGCGGCGTACGTCAACCGCAACCCCTCGGCGATCGGCGTCCGCGCCGACCAGCCGAGCAGCTCCCGAGCTCGCGTCGCGTCGAGGCACGAGCGCTCGACCTCGCCGAGCCGCGCGTCGAGCAGCTCGGGGCTGAAGTCGGTGTCCGGCTCGAGCCCGGAGAGCAGCTCGACGATCCGCAGCACCGACGTCTCCTCCTCGGTGCCAAGGTTGATCCGTCCCGTGTCATCGCCCTCGATGGCGGTCGCAATCGCCTCGACGATGTCCGCGACGTAGATGTAGTCACGTGTCTGCTCGCCGCTGCCATACACCTTCGGCCGTTTCGCCGAGCGCAGCAGCCCGCAGAAGATCGCGATCACACCGGCCTCGCCGTGCACATCCTGGCGCGGCCCGTAGACGTTGCCGAAGCGCAGCGCCAGCGTCGAGATGCCGTAGAGGCGCTCGTAGAGGCCGAGGTATGCCTCGGCGCAGTACTTGCTCTGCCCGTAGGCAGCCATCGGCCGCGGCTCAACGGTCTCCGGTGTCGGGATGACGGCGGTCTCGCCGTAGATCGCGCCGCCGGTCGAAGCGAAGACAAGGCGCGGAACGCCCGCGAGACGCGCGGCCTCCAGCATGTTGATCGTGCCCTCGACGTTCGTGCGCGCGTCGTAGGCCGGATCGTCGAGCGATACGCGGACATCGATCTGGGCCGCGAGATGAACGATCGCGCCCGGAGCGGTCGCGGCGACGAGATCGCGCATCGCCGCCGCATCGCGGACGTCGCCGACCTCGAGCACCGCACCGGCGGCGATCGCGTCACGGAGGTTCGCCTCCTTGCCGCTCGACAGGTCGTCGACGACGGTGACCTCGTGTCCGCGAGCGACGAGCGCGTCGGCAAGGTTGGAGCCGATGAAGCCGGCTCCGCCGGTGATGACCGTCCGCATGGTCGGGCGAATCCTAGCGATGGCGGGCGGCGTTCAGGCGGCGGTGCGTTCGCCGTGACGGCGGTGCGCCGCCTGCTCGTAGGCGTCCGTCAGCGCCGCGGCCACGACGGACGGCGAGCAGCGCTCGCGAACACGCGCCATGCCGCGTCCCCCGGCCTCTGCGTCGCCGAACCGGCCCGCCGCGACCTCGGCGAGCGCGGCGGCGTCGCCGGGCGGCGCGAGCCCCGCGTCCTCGACCAGCTCGGGCAGCGCGCCGATCCGGGTCGCCGCGACCGGCACGCCCGCGGCCATCGCCTCGGCGGCCGCGAGGCCGAAGGTCTCGGCCGCGCGGGACGGGACGATCGCCAGCGCAGCCGCGGCACGCAGCGCGACGAGCTCGTGCGCGTCGACCCGGCCGGTGAAGCGTGCCTGCGGATGCGCATCGCGCAGCTGGGCGGCGAGCGGCCCGTCGCCGGCGACGACCACCGGCAGCCCGGCGCGCGCGCAGGCGTCGAGCGCGACGTCGACGCCCTTCTCGACCGCCAGCCGCGACGCGATCAGCGCGTAGCCGCCGTCCGCCGCACGCGAGCGCTCGACGACGCCGCGGATCACGTGCGGCACGACGTGCGGATGGCCGCTCGGGGCCCCGAGCGCCGCGAGACGGTCGGCGGCGAACGCGCTCGGCACGACGAATGCGTCGACCTGGGCCGCGAGCCGGCGCTGCCAGGCAGCCAGCGCGGCGCCGTAGACGGCGGCCTCCGAGCGGCTGCCGCGGCAGTTCAGGCGCACGCCGGGAGCCGTGTTGCGGCCGTGACAGCGCGTGCAGTCCTCGCCGTTGCTCGAGAAGCAGGTGCCGACGGCGCAGACGAGCCGGTAGTTGTGCAGATGCAGCGCGACCGCCGCGCCGGCGTCGCGCGCGGCCGCGAGCCCGCGCCAGCCGAACGACGGATGCACGTTGTGCGCGGCGACCAGGCGCGCCCCCGTGTGACGGACGGCGGCGGCGACATCGTCGGATCGCAGCCCGCCGCGCAGCAGCGTCACCGCCGCGCGCCGGCGCGACAGCGCGGACGAGTCGTGCGTCAACAGCTCGGCGTCCTCACCAAGCTGATCGCGCACGAGCCACAGCAGGTCCTCGACCGCCCGCTCCTCGCCGCCGGCGGTGCGGTAGCGGTTGTGGAGGAAGAGGATCACGGGGCTATCCTTGCAGCGATGGCGCCGCCCTCGGTCGCGACGCGTCAGCGGCCATGACGCCAAGCGCTTCGATCATCGTTCCGACGAGCGGGCGGCCCGGCTACCTCGACGTCACGCTCGCGTCGATCGTCCCGCAGGCGGACGCGCTCGGCGCCGAGGTCATCGTCGTCGACGACGGGTCCGACGGCGCCACGCGCGTCATCGCCGAGCGCCACGGGACGCGCTACCTGGTCAACGACCGCGGCCGCGGCCTCAATCGCGCCCGCAACAGCGGCATCGATGCCGCCGCCGGCGATCTGCTGGTCCTGGCCGACGACGACATCGAGGCCCAGCCGGGCTGGCTCGAGGCGCTGCTCACGGCGCCGAGCGACGCGGGCGTACTGGCGGGCAGGATCCTCGTTCGCCTCGAAGATCACGCGCCGCGGGGATGTGGGCGCGAGGGGCCGCCGATCACCTTCCTCGACCTCGGTGACGAGGATCGCGACGGCGATCGCGCCTACGGCGCCAACATGGCGATCCGCCGCTCCGCGCTCGAGCGCCAGGGCGCCTTCGACGAGGGGTGGCCGACCGGCGCCGGTGACGAGGAGGAGTGGGTACGCCGCTTCGCCGCCGGCGGCGGTCGCATCCGTTACGTCGCCGCGGCCGCGGCCGTCCACCGCCGCAGCGGCGACGACGCGCGCCTGCGCGCGCTCGCCCGCTCGGCGTACGGGCGTGGCCGAAGCGCGCGCCGTTTCGATGCCGCTCGCGGCGCAGCGCCGAGCACTGTTCGCGAAGCACGGGTGCTCGCCGGCTGTGTCGTGCACGTCGTGCGCTTCCGCTGCGCGCTGATGGTCGTCGGCGCCGCGACGGCGCTCGGGCGGCTGCGCGAGGCGCTCGCCACGACAGCACGGACCGCGAGCGCCGAAGCGCCCACCGCCGACGACTTCCTCTCCGGCACGAGCGGCACCGTCGGCGGCCTCCGCGGGCGGGCGCGCCTGGTGGCCGACCGCCTGCTCGACGTCACCGCGACGGCGTCGGGACGACACCGTCGTCTGCGACGCGCGGCGAGCTCCGGGCCGCCCCGCCGCGTGCTCGTGATCGGCGCCCACCGCGGCACCACGAGCACGGTCGCCGAGCAGCTCGCGGGATCGCGGCACGAGCTGACCGTCGACATGCGGCCGGTCGGAGACGCGGGCAAGTTCGAGAACCTCAACGCGATCCTTGCCGACCACGCCCTGGCCCGGTTCGACTGGGTGCTCGCCGTCGACGACGACGTCGTCCTTCCCGCGGGCTTCGTCGACGGCTTCCTGTTCCTCGCCGAGCGCTTCGGGCTGGTACTGGCGCAGCCGGCCCAGTCGCTCGCCTCGCACGCCGCGTGGCCCGTCGCCCGCCGCCGGCCGGGCGCGGTCGCGCGGCGCACGACGTTCGTCGAGATCGGCCCCGTCACGGCCTTCCACAGCGACGTCTTCGCTGAGCTGCTGCCGTTTCCGCGGCTGCGGATGGCCTGGGGACTCGATCTGCACTGGGCCGCCATCGCCGAGCACCAGGGCTGGCCGATCGGGATCGTCGACGCGCTGCCGGTGCGCCACGAGCACGGCGCCGTGGCGAGCTCCTACCCGCGCGAACAGGCGCTCGCCGAGGCGCGCGCGTTCCTTGCCGATCGCCCGTACGTGCGTGCCGCCGACGTCCGCACAGTGGACACCTATCGCCGCTGGTGACGCCGCCACACGGCGGTGACGACCGCGCCCCCTCCGATGACCCCCGGCGCATCGGCGACAATGGCGCCGCGTGCGCGTCGCCATCGTCAGCGAGTTCTATCCCCGTGCCCACGACCCGGTGCTCGGCATCTGGGCCCATCGCCAGGCGATCGCCGCCCGCGATGCCGGTGCCGACGTCCGCGTCCTCGTCCCGCAGCGCCCGCTTCCGGCGCGCGCCGAGACGCGCAAGCTGCAGGCGCTGACGACCGAGCTGCGCCATCCGCGACGGTCGCTGCTCGACGGCATCGAGGTCCGCTACGTGCCGTTCGTCGCGCCGCCGCGCTGGCGCAGCTACGACAGCTGGGGCGCGTGGGCGGCGCCATCGCTGGCGCTCGCGCTGCGAAGGCTGCGGCGCGAGTGGCCGTTCGATCTCGTCCACGCGCACAACGCCGTGCCGGCCGGCGACGCCGTTCGGCGGGCGCGGCTCGAGCTACCCCTCGTGGTGTCGGTCCACGGCGGCGACGTGTTCTGGACGGCGCCGCGGTTCGGCGACGCGACGGTCCGGCGGACGTTCGAGGCCGCAAGCCTGGTGATCGCGAACTCCGCCGGCATCGAGCAGCGCACGCGCGAGCTCGGCGCGGCGCGGACGCGCGTCGTCCATCTCGGCACCGACGTGCCCGCCGAGGTCCGCTGTGACGAGCCGCGAACCGTCGTCACGGTCAGCCACCTGATCGAGCGCAAGCGCCATGAGGACGTGCTGCGGGCGCTTCCCGGCGACTGCCGCTACCTGATCATCGGCGACGGGCCCGAGCGCTCCCGGCTCGAGCAGCTGACGGCCGAGCTCGGCGTCGACGCCGACTTCACGGGCCAGCTCGCCCACGCCGAGGCGCTGCGCCGCGCCCGCCGCTGCGCCGTCTTCGCGATGCCGTCGACGCGGGAGGCGTTCGGCGTCGCCTACGTCGAGGCGATGGCGGCGGCGCTGCCGGCGATCGGCCGCCGTGGAGAGCCGGGCCCCGAGGAGATCGCGGCGCTCGGTCCGGGGATGCTGCTCAGCGACGGCGACGACCTCGGCGCCGTCCTCGCCGACGCGCTCGAGCGCCGCGTCGAGCTCGGCGCCCAAGCGCGGGCGCTGACCGAGCGCCACTTCACCTGGGACGCCTGCGGAGCGGCGACGATCGATGCGTACGCGAGCGTGCTGTGACAACCGCACCCGTCCTGTTCGTCACCAACCAGGTGCCGCCCGACCGCGTCGGCGCGTTCGCCGCGCTCGCCGAGCGCGTCCCGCTCGAGCTCGTCGCGTTCGGCGGTCGCAGCGCCCACGCGACGGCAGATACCGGGGCCGGCACACGGATTCGCGAACGCGACGTCGCACGGATCGTGACGGGCGGAAGCTGGAGCGCCGTCGTCTGCGGCACCGCCGGTCGCGTCGCGCTGCCGAGCGCCTACCTCGGCGCCCGCCGCGCAGGCCTGCCGTTCGTCCTCTGGGCCAGTCTCTGGGCGCACCCGCGGACACCCGCGCACCTGCTCAGCTACGCTGCGATGCGGCGGATCTATTCCGGCGCCGATGCCGTCGTGACATACGGCGAGCACGTCAGTCGTTACGTCCGTGAGCGCGGCGCGCGGCGGGTCCATGTCGCCCCGCAGGCCGTCGACGCCCGCTTCTGGAGCACGCCGGGCACTGTCGACGCAGCGCTCGCGAAACAACCGTTCGTCGCCCTCTTCGCCGCTCGCGACGTTCCCGAGAAGGGACTCGGCGTGCTGCGCGCGGCGTGGGCCGAGGCAGGTGTCGAAGGCGAGCTCGTCGTCGCCGGCGGCGACCAGACGCCGGAACAGCTGCGGAACCTTTATGCCGCGGCGGACGTTCTCGTCATGCCATCGCTGCACACGCGCACCTTTCGTGAGCCGTGGGGGTTGGTGGCGAACGAGGCCATGCACCAGCGAACAGCGATCATCGCCAGCGACCAGGTCGGCGCCGCCGCCGGCGGTCTCGTGCGCCACGAGCGCAACGGGCTGATCGTCCCCGCCGGCGACGTCGCCGGGCTCGCGGCGGCGCTGCGGCGCGCCGCCGGCGATCCGCCGGCGCGTGCCCGCTGGGCGGCGCAGGGCGCCGAGGACGTCGCGGCGTACACGTACGACGCCTGGGCAGGCGGCTTCACGGCGGCGCTCGCGGATGTGGGCGCTTGCTAGCGTCGAAGCCGATGCTGCGACGCCTCACCGCCGCCGCGGTCACGCTGTGCTGCCTGCTGCCCGCCACGGCCGCCGGCTACCCCGGCGAAGCCGTGATCAGGGATTGCACCGACGACGGCGTGATGCAGAAGACCTACACCCAGAAGCAGTACCGCGATGCGCTCGCCAACATGCCGACCGACGTAGCGCAGTACTACGGCTGCCCCGACATCATCAAGCGCGCGCAGCGAAAGGCCGCGAGCAACAACGGCCAGGGCGGCAACGGCGACAGCGGCTCGGGCACGGGCGGCGGTCAAGGCTCCGGGCCGACGCCGCCGACGGCCGACGAGCAGACGCGCGCGCAAGCCGACATCGTCGCCGCCCAGCGTGGTGGCGACCAGAAGCTCGCCGACATCGACGTTCGCCCCGGCGCGCTCGCCTACCACGACTTCGGCTCGGTTTCGAAGCTCCCGGCACCGCTCGCGGTCCTCGGGCTACTGCTGCTCGCGGCGGCGATCGCCGTCTGCGCATACCTTCTCCGAGGCCGTGTCCGCGCCCGTAGCGCCGGCGCGTAGCCCGCGGCGCCGCGGCGCCATCGCCGCCGTTCGCGTTCCGGTCGTCAACGCCGGCTGGCTCTACACCGCTCTCCTCGCGGCGGTCCTGTCGTGGATCGCCATCCGTGGCAACGGTGGGTTACGCGTCGGCAACGTGACGGCCGTCGAGATCGCCGTCGACCTCTGCGCCGGCGTCGTCGCCGTCGTCGCGCTGCTGGCGGCGCCGAACCTGCGGCGCCGCGGCCACGGTGCCGTCGCCGCTGTCACCTTCGCGATCCTCGTGCTGTTCGCGATGGTCTCGACGGTGTGGTCGATCGATCCCTCGCAGAGCTGGATCGAAGCCAACCGGCTGATCTCCTACCTGTGCGTGTTCCTCATCGGGATGGCGCTTGCGCGCCTCGCGCCGCACCGCTGGCCGGCTCTGCTCGGGGGCGTCACCGTCGCGGCCGTCGCCGTCTCGGCGTACGCGCTCGGTCACGTGACCTTTCCCGTCGAGTGCGCCGACCAGTTCTGTTACGCCCGCCTGCAGCAGCCGTTCGGCTATTGGAACGCCGTCGGCCTGATGGCCGCGCTGGGCATCCCCGGCTGCCTCTGGTTCGGGGCCCGACGCGCAGGCCACGCCGCTCTCAACGCGTTGGCCTACCCGGCGACGGCGGTGTTGCTGATCGTGCTGCTGCTGTCGTACTCGCGCGGAGCCTTGCTGGCGCTCATCGTCGGCTGCGCGTTCTGGTTCGCGGTGACGCCGCTGCGGCTGCGTGGCGCGGCCGTGCTCGGCATTGCCGGAGCCGGCGCCATGGCGGTGATCGCCTGGGCCTTCTCGCAGCCGGCACTGTCCGACGACAACGTGCCGCTGGCGCAGCGCGAGGGCGCCGGCCACGAGCTACTCGCCGCAGTGCTCGTGCTGCTGCTCGCGCTGCTGCTGGCAGGGCTCGCGATCGGCTTCCGGACGGCACGTGTGGCGCCTTCCGCTCAGGCGCGGCGGCGCGCCGGCGCGGCGATCCTCGTCGGCCTCGCGCTGCTGCCGGTGGCGGGGGCGGCGAAGCTCGCCACGACCGACCGCGGCCTCACCGGCTCGATCTCGCACGAATGGAATCAGCTGACCGACACCAGCGCCGACGCGACGCCGAGCAACGGGCCCAATCGACTCACGGAGATCGGCAGCGTCCGCGCCCGCTACTGGAACGACGCCCTGACGATCTTCAAGGAGCACCCGATCGCGGGCGTCGGCTCCGGCGGCTACGCGATCGCACGCCTGCGCGTGCGCGACGACCACACCGACGTCGAGCACGCGCACGGCTACATCGTGCAGACGCTGGCCGACCGTGGCTTGATCGGGATCGGGCTCAGCCTGGCGGCGCTGGTCGCGTTCGCGATCGCCGCCGCCCAAGCGACCGGCCTCGGTCGCCGTCGGCGCGGACGACCGCGCCCGCCGAGCTCGCCGGAGCGCATCGGGCTGCTGACGATGACCACCGTGATCGTCGTCTTCGGCGTGCATTCGCTCGTCGACTGGACCTGGTTCATTCCCGGCGTCGCCATCCCGCCGCTGCTGCTCGGTGGCTGGCTCGCCGCGCGCGGGCCGCTCGAGCTCCCGACGAGAGCGCCGGACCGGCTCTTGGCACGGATGCGGATTGGAACACGAGCGACACCGCGAGCAACCGCCGCCGTCGTCGCCGCCGCGGTGGCGCTCACCGCTGCCTGGGCGACATGGCAACCGCAGCGCTCGATCAACGCGAACAACGCCGCGCTCGACGCCCTCTTCCGCGGCGACATCGCCGAGGCGCGCAAGCTCGCTCACGCCGCCCACGACCGTGACCCGCTGTCGATCGATCCCTACATCACAAGCGCGACGATCGAACGACGAGCCGGGGACAACGCAGCCGCGCTCGCCGCCTACCAGGCCGCCGTGCGGCTGCAGCCGGGCAACCCGGAAACGTGGTCGAGCCTGGCCGAGTTCCAGCTCAACGCCCTGAAGCGGCCCAAGACAGCGAAGACAACGGTGAGCGCCGCGTTGTACCTCGATCCGCACTCGACAGATGACATCGACACGCTGATCCAGGCCAACCGCGCGATCGCCGTCAACGCCGCCAAGAGCAAAAGCAAGAGCCCCAAGCGCTGAGCGACGTAGACTCGTCGCCGATGGCGAGCCTGAGCATCGGGATCGTCGGGCTGGGCTACTGGGGGCCCAACCTGGCGCGCAACTTCGCGGCGCTCCCCGGCGTCGAGGTCCGCTGGCTCTGCGACGGCGACGAGAGCGCGCTCGCCGAGGCGGGCGCGGCGCATCCGGACGCTCGCCGCAGCACGAGCCTCGACGACCTCCTCGCCGACGACGCGGTCGAAGCGGTCGTCGTCGCGACGCCCGTGCCGACGCACGCCGAGATCGCGATCCGCGTGCTCGAGTCGGGACGGCACTGCTTCGTCGAGAAGCCGCTCGCGCAGTCCGTCGCGGATGCCGAGCGGGTCGTCGCCGCCGCGGAGGCTGCCGGTCGCGTGTTGATGGTCGACCACCTGCTCGAGTACCACCCCGGGATCGTCCGCCTCAAGCAGCTCGTCGACGACGGCGAGCTCGGCGAGATCCACTACGTCTACGGCAACCGCCTCAACCTCGGCGTCCTGCGCAAGGACGAGAACGCGCTCTGGTCGCTCGGCGCGCACGACGTGTCGGTGCTGCTGCGGCTGGCCGGCGAGGAGCCGATCGAGTGCCAGGCGCGCGGCGAGTGCTACACGCGGGAAGGGATCGAAGACGTCGTCTTCGCCTTCCTGCGCTTCCCGTCGGGCCTGTCGGCGCACCTGCACCTCTCCTGGCTCGACCCGCACAAGGAACGGCGCTTCACGGTCGTCGGCTCGCGGCGGATGGCGACGTTCGACGACATGGACCTCGATCGCAAGCTGACGCTCTACGACAAGGGCTTCGACGCCTCGGCACGCGGCTACGGCGAGTACATCACGCGCTCAGGCGACACGTGGAGCCCGCGCGTGCCGAACGCCGAGCCGCTGCGCATCGCGGCGACGCACTTCGTCGACTGCGTCGCCAACGGCGCGACGCCGCAGAGCGACGGCCACAGCGGCCTGCGCGTCGTCCGCGTACTCGAGGCGCTGCAGAGCGACCTCGACGCCTCGCGCCGCTAGCTGCGTAGGGCGGCGACGACCTCAATGGCCTGCTCGGCGTTGAACAGGGGGTTGATCGGTAGCGCGAAGTGCGTCGCCGCGAGCTCGTCGGTCGCCGGCAGCGTCACGCCGGCGGCGTAGCTCGCCATCGCCGGCTGACGGTGCGCCGGCGTGCGGTAGTAGCTACGCGACTCGACACCGCGCTCGTTCGCGCGGGCGATCAGCGCATCGGCGTCGGCGTGGCGCGCGACGTACAGATGCCAGGCGGGCCCTGAGCCCGGCGTCGCCACGAGCGGCGCCGCGACCGCGTCGATGCCCGCCGCGGCGTAGTGCGCGGCGGCGGCGCGGCGGCCGTCGGCCCAGCCGTCGAGGTGCGGCAGCATCACGCGCAGGATCGCCGCCTGAAGCTCGTCGAGGCGGCTGTTGTAGCCGACCGCCTCGAACGTGACCTTGTCGCGGCTGCCGTGAAAGCGCAGCATCCTCACGCGCTCGGCGATCTCGTCGTCGCTCGTCGTGATCGCGCCGCCGTCACCGAAGCCGCCGAGGTTCTTCGACGGGAAGAACGAGAACGTCGCGACGGTGCCGAGCGCGCCCGGGCGGCCGCCGTCGCTGATCGTCCCGGCAGCCTGAGCGGCGTCCTCGAGCACCGGCACGCCGAGCGCCTCGATCTCGGCGACGGGAGCGACGTTGCCGAACAGGTGCACGGCGATGACGGCCTTCGTCCGCGGCGTGATCGCGGCGCGGACCGTCTCCGCCGTGACGCACGCCGTGTCGGGGTCGACGTCGCAGAAGACCGGCGTCGCGCCCGTCGGCGGGATCGCCTCGGCGCTGGCGTAGAACGTGAACGACGGCACGATCACCTCGTCGCCTGGGCCGACGCCGAGCGCTCGCAGGGCGATCGTCAGCGCCTCCGTGCCGTTGGCGACGCCGATCGCATGGGCGGCCCCGCAGTAGCCGGCGAATTCCCGCTCGAAGGCCGCCACCTCGGGCCCGAGGATGTAACGCCCGCCGGCGAGCACCTTCGCGATCGCCGCCTCGATCTCGGTGCGCAACGGCGCGAGCGGCGTGCTGGTGTCGAAGAGCGGAACGGCCATGTCGCCAGCCTAGGTGGTTGATTCCACGCTTCGCGGCCGCTCAGGCCGAGACGGCCCGGGCGTAGAAGCGCCCTCGGCGGCGCCGGACGTCGAGGTCGGTGAAGCCCGCCTCGGCGAGCATCGCCCGCAGCGAGCGGCGGGTGAAGAAGCGAACATGGTCGGCGAACGGGTCGAGCGTGCTCGTTCGCGTCAGCCACGGCCCGGTCGCCGGCACCGTCGCCAGCAACCGCCCGCCGCTGACGAGCACACGGCGGATCTCGAGCAGCAGGCCGACGACGTCGACGACATGCTCGAGCACCTCGCCCGCCCACGCGACGTCGGCCCAGTCGTCCTCGACGGGCAACGGGCCGTCCTCGGGTGCGAGCCGGAACTCGGCGCCGGCCACGCCGCGCCGTGCGCGCTCGACAGCCTCGCGCGCGACGTCGACGCCGATCACGCGCGCGCCCGAAGCCGCGAGCTCGAGCGCGAACGAGCCGTCGCCGGAGCCGACGTCGAGCACGCGGGCGTGCGGCGGAACCGACGCCAGCAGGAAGGCGCGGCGCTCGGCGAACGCCTCCGGCATCGCGTCGTCCGGCACCGCCTGCCAGACCGCCTCGCGATACGCGCTCACGAGCGCAGCGTGCTGTCGATGCCCTGGAGCGTCGTCTCGATCTCGCGCGTCGCCCGCCGGGCGCTTGCGACGAGCCGCGCCCGCTCGGCGACGATCGCCGCGTGATCTCCCGAGCGCAGCGCTCGCTGCGCTCTGCTCAACGAGCCGCGGAAGTCCGATACCTCGCCGACCAGGCGCGTGTGCAGCCGATCCACGCGCGGCGGCGCGTCGATCGCGCGCAGCTCGCGCTCCATCCGGTCGACGGCGCCCGTCCAGCGCTTGACGGTCGCGACGGTTACCGCCGAGCCGCTCGTGTCGGCGCCGATCCGGGTGATGCTGGTCGAGAACCGTGTCTGCGCGGCGTTGACCGCGGTGACGTACGTATTCGCCCGGTCGTCCGCGTCGCTTCCGCCACAGCCGGCGAGCGTGCAGGCAGCGGCGAGCGAGGCGACGACGATCGAGCGAGCGCGCACGCGAGCACCTTAGCCCGCCGCCTCGCAGGGAAAGCGTGCGCAAATCCTGCCACTACGATAGGTTTTCGGTCGCCCTTATTAGGCGAACCTAAGCCTGCGCCAACCCGAAATCGAGACCGCTCCCGTGCTTCCCACATTCGTCATCGGCCTTCGCGAAGGCGTCGAGGCCTCTCTGATCGTCGGCATCGTCGCCGCCTTCCTGAGCCAGCAGGGCAACCGCAACGCGCTGCGGGCGATGTGGGCCGGCGTCGCGCTCGCCGTCGCGCTGTGTGTCGGTGTCGCGCTCGTGCTCGAAGCGGTCAACCAGGATCTGCCGCAGCGCCAGCAGGAGCGGCTCGAGACGGTCGTCGCCTTCGCCGCCGTCGGCATGGTCACGTTCATGATCGTCTGGATGCGCCGCCACGCGGCCAACCTCGCCGGAGAGCTGCAGCAGACCGCCGCACACGCCCTCGCGAGCGGCTCGATGTGGGCGCTGGTCGGAATGGCCTTCTTCGCGGTGCTGCGCGAGGGCCTCGAGACCGCGGTCTTCCTGCTCGCCGCGTTCCAGGCCTCGAGCGACCCGGCGTCTGCCGGCCTCGGCGCCACGCTCGGCGTCGTCGTCGCCGTGATCATCGGCTACGGCATCTACCGCGGCGGCATCAAGCTGAACCTCGCGCGCTTCTTCAAGTTCACCTCCGCGGTGCTCGTGCTCGTCGCCGCCGGCCTCGTCGCCAGCGCGCTGCACACCGCACACGAGGGCGCCTGGCTGACCAGCGGCCAGGCACAGGCGATCGACCTCTCGTGGCTGGTCGTTCCGGGCACGGTCTCGAGCTCGCTGCTGACCGGCATCCTCGGGCTGCAGCCGCAGCCGGTCGTCGCCGAGGTCGTCGGCTGGTTGCTCTACGCGGTGCCGATGCTGACCTTCGTCCTCTGGCCGCGGCGCACGAGCCTCTCCCGCAGCGCCGGCCGCGCGATCAAGGGCGGCGTCGCGGCGACGCTGCTCGTCGCGCTCGCGCTCGGCCTCGCGGCCTGCGGCGACGACGATACGTCGGCAAGCAGCGGCGGCGATGCGCGCACCATCAAGTTGACGCTGTCGGACCAGGGTTGCGCGCCGTCGGAGAAGTCGATCCCCGCCGGCGCCGTCACGTTCGTCGTCGAGAACTCCGGCAGCGCCAAGGTGACCGAGGGCGAGATCCTCGACGCCAAGGGCGTGATCATCGGCGAGCGCGAGAACATCGCCCCCGGGCTGTCGGCCGACTTCAGCCTCAACATGAAAGCCGGCGACTACACGGTCCAGTGCCCGAACGCCGACACCGAGCGGTTCGCGTTCAAGGTCACCGGCGCCGGCGGCACCGAGACAGATCCCAAGCTCGCGACCGCGACGGCGATCTGGAAGCAGTTCGTCGACGAGAACGCCGCCGAGCTGCTGAAGCGGACGAAGGCGTTCACGGCCGCGGTCAAGGCCGGCGACGTCGCCAAGGCGCGCGACCAGTTCGCGACGACGCGCCTCTACTACGAGCGCATCGAGCCGGTCGCCGAGAGCTTCGGTGACCTCGACCCGTCGATCGACGCGCGCGTCAACGACGTCGCCAGCGGCGACACGTGGACGGGCTTCCACCGCATCGAGCGCGCCCTGTTCGTCAAGAACTCGACCGCGGGCATGGCGAAGTACGCCGACAAGCTGCTCGCCGACGTGACCAAGCTGCACGACGAGATCCCGGAGCTCGGCTATCAGGCTCCGCAGCTCGCGAACGGCGCGGTCGAGCTGCTGAACGAGGTCGCGAAGTCGAAGATCACCGGTGAGGAGGACCGTTACTCGCACACCGACCTGTCGGACTTCCAGGGCAACCTCGACGGTGCGAAGACGGCGTTCGAGGCGCTCAAGCCGGTGCTCGTCGACCGCAAGAAGCAGAAGCTGGCGACGACGATCAGCGCCCGCTTCGCCGCCGTCGAGAAGACCCTCGCGACGTACCGCCGCAGCGACGAGCCGTCGGGCTGGGCGTCCTACAAGGAGCTGACGAAGGCCGATCGTCGTACGCTGACGCAGGCGATCGACGCCCTCGCCGAGCCACTGTCGACTGTCGCCTCGCAGGTCTCGACCTAAGCCGATGCCCAACCTCACCCGCCGTCGTCTACTCGGAGCCGCCGGAGGCGGGGCGCTCGGCATCGCGGCCGGCGGTGGCTTCGCGCTCGGCCGGACGACCGACGACGAGGCCGTCGCCGCGACGACGTTCCCGTTCTACGGCGAGCGCCAGGCCGGGATCACGACCCCGTCACAGGACCGTCTCGCGTTCGGCGCGCTCGACCTGACGCTGACGTCCGCGGCCGACCTGCGCGACCTGCTGCGGACCTGGACGACGGCGGCGGAGCGGATGACCCGCGGCGTGCCCGCCGGCGACCCCGGCAACGAGCCGCTCGCGCCACCCGAGGACACCGGCGAGGCGCTTGACCTGCACGCCGCGCGGCTGACGATCACGATCGGGTTCGGGCCCGGGGTGTTCGAGCGTGACGGCGAGGACCGCTTCGGCCTCGCCTCGCGGCGGCCACAGGCGCTGCGCGAGCTTCCGGCGCTGCCCGGCGAGGATCTCGAAGCCGAGCGCAGCGGCGGCGACCTCTGCGTCCAGGCGTGCGCTGACGACCCACAAGTAGCGTTTCACGCCGTCCGCAACCTGACCCGGCTCGCGCGCGGCGCGGCGACGCTGCGCTGGACGCAACTCGGCTTCGGTCGTACGTCATCGGTGACGTCGAGCCAGGAGACGATGCGCAACCTCCAGGGCTTCAAGGACGGCACCAAGAACCTCAAGGGCGACGACGACGACGCGATGCGCAAGCACGTGATCGTCGGCGCCGGCGAGCCGCAGCGCTGGATGCACGGCGGCAGCTACATGGTCACGCGCCGCATCCGGATGCTGATCGAGGCCTGGGACCGGACGACGCTCGACGATCAGGAGCTGACGATCGGCCGCCGCAAGCTCAGCGGATCGCCGTTGACCGGCACCAAGGAGCACGATGCGCTCGACTTCAAGGCGCGGGGGGCCGACGGCAAACCTGCAATGCCGCTCAACGCGCACGTTCGCCTCGCGGCGCCCGAGACGAACGGCGGGGTCGCGATCCTCCGCCGCGGCTACTCCTATACCGACGGCATCGACGCCGCAAGCGGCCAGCTCGACGCCGGCCTGTTCTTCATCGCGTTCCAGCGCGACCCGCGGCAGTTCATCGAGCTTCAGCGCCGGCTCGGCGCGACCGACGCGCTCAACGAGTACATCCGCCACACCGGCAGCGCCGTCTTCGCCGTACCGCCGGGCGCGGTACGCGGCGGCTACGTCGGCGACGGCCTGCTGCGCGCCTAGCTGTTGCCGGTCGCGCGGCGCTCAGGCGGCGAGGTGCGGCGCTCGGAGGCGCCGGCCTGCGCGTCGTAGCGCTGCAGCGCGCGCCGGCCGAGGTCGGTGATGCCGTATTGCGTCGCTACCGGCACGGGCTGGGAAAAGACGTTCGGTCGCGCGATCGGGGCTTGACAGCGGGACCTGTCGGTTCGGAGCATGGGCCACAAGTGGCCCACGCTCGCGATCTGTGACGAAACTCCGGCGAATCAGCGCTTGGCGGCGCGCGACTTCGGCCGCGGCTTTGCTTCCGCCTTGCCGAGGACGAGCCCGGTGACGATCGTCTCGGTCGCCGCGCCGGCCTTGGCGGCGCGCTTCTTCGCGGCCTCCTGAACACGGTCGAGCTTCGTCCACAGCGCCTCGAGCGCCTCGACCGCCTCGGCCTCGCCCTTCGCATCGAGCTCAAGCTCACGAACCTGGACGAGCGTGTCAGACGATCCGCTCGTCTCGGCGAGCTGACGCCAGCTCGCGCGGGCGACGCTGCTGCGAGCCGACGACGGGAGCGTGGCGGCCGCACGGGGCGTCAACGAGCGGCGCTCGCGAGCGACGTAGTGATGCTCGACCGCGCCGCGGCGCGGGGTCGTCCGCTTGAGCTCGATCAGACCGAGCTCGCGCAGGATCTTGACGTGGTAGCTGACGTTGGGCAGCGGCAGCTTGACGCGCGCCGCGATCTCCTTGGGAGACGCGATGCCCTCATCGAAAATGCGCAGAATCTCACGGCGCGCAGGGTGCGCCAGCGCTTTGACGATGTTGTCGTCTGACAGATCTTCGGCCACGGCTGAACTCTACAGGTAACGGACGTCGGGAACCACCGCTCCGCTTCGACGACGCCGCTCGCTGTGCTGGTCTCGAGCGCTCCGTCGCTCACGAGCACTTGCGAGCACACGCGCAGACCGAAACGCGTGCAGGCCCCCACCGCGTTGTGCGATGAGGGCCCGCCGGTACGACCGCTTGTCCGAGCATCTGCTTGGCGGGTCCTCGGCCGCGGCGCGGCCGGTCAGTTCTCGGGGAACTCCTGGCCCGCCAACTCGAGCTCCTCGGCGAGCACCTCGGCGCCGCCGAACAGGGCGCCGACACCGGCCGCCATCGCGGCGATCTCCATGCCCTCGAGGATCATCTTCGGCGAGACGCCGTTGACCAACGCTCGCCGCGTGTGCCCGCGGACGGGATCCCAGGCCCCCAGCGCGGCCTGG
>DASRHW010000124.1:0-15364 GCA_035650375.1 Solirubrobacteraceae bacterium
AGGTGTTGAAGATGATGAAGCCGCCGACGAACAGGGCGATGAAGGCGAACGCCAGCAAGGCGGTGCGCAGCGGGCTCAGCAGACCGCGGATGTCGTCGGACTGCTGGCGCGCCTGCTCGGTCCCCGTTCGCACGTTGACCGTCTGCACGGGCAGCGCTCGCCGCACAGCGGCCTTCAGCTGCTCGCGGTCCGTGCCGGCCTCCCCCGCGGCATCGATCTCGTCGAATTGGCCCTCACGGCCGGTCACGTGCTGCGCCTCGGGCAACAGCATCACGACGACCGCCGCGCCACCGAACGAGTCGGCGCCGGCGAGCCGGACGGTGCCCACGAGCCGGTAGTTCTTGCGCGGCGCCTCGCCCTGAACGGCGACCTCGTCACCGAGCGCGAAGTGCTTTCGATTCGCCGTCGACTTGTCCATCGCGACCTCGCCGGCGGTGCGCGGCATGCGCCCCTCGGCGACGGAGAAGCCGCCGAACGGCGGCGGTTGCAGCGACGCGATGAAGTTCGGCGCGCCGCCCTGGCCGATGCGCTTGCCCTGCTTGTCGAGGATCGTGCCGTTGCCGAAGATGCTGCCGGTGGCGACGCGAACGCCGGGAACGTCGCGGACCCGCTGCAGGTAGGACGCCGGCAGCGACGCCGTACCGTCGTTCTGCTCCGAGCCGCCGAACGCGAAGCGCGGCGTGACGGCGACGTCGGTGCCCTTGTTCGACTCCTGGAAGATCGAGTCGAACGACGAGTTGATCGTGTCGGTGAAGATGTAGGTGCCCGCCATCAGCGTGACGCCGATCGCGATCGCGAACGCCGTCAGCAGCAGCCGCACCTTGCGTGCGATCAGGCCCTTAAGCTCTGCGCGGAACATCGTCAGGCCGGTGCCGGCGTGGCAGCACGGTCGGCGACGATCAGCCCGTCGGCGACCTCGACGACGCGATCGGCGTAGCCGGCCGACTGCTGCTCGTGGGTGACCATGATCACCGTCTGGCCGAACTCGTCGACGGCCTGGCGCAGCAGGCTCAGTACCTCGTCCGACGCCTTCGAGTCGAGGTTGCCCGTCGGCTCGTCGGCGAAGACGACCGCCGGGCGCGAGACCAGCGCCCGCGCGACGGCGACCCGCTGCTGCTGGCCACCCGACAGCTCCGCCGGGCGATGCGTCAGGCGATCGCCGAGGCCGACCGTGGCGATGAGCTGATCGAGCCAGTCGCGATCCGGCTTGCGGCCCGCGATCGACAGCGGCAAGACGATGTTCTCCTCCGCCGTCAGCACCGGCAGCAGGTTGAACGACTGGAAGATGAAGCCGATCTTGTCGCGGCGCAGCTCGGTCAACCGCTTGTCGTCGAGCTCGGCCAGCTCCACGCCGTCGACGACCACGGACCCGGCGGTCGGCCGGTCGAGCCCGGCGAGGATGTGCATCAGCGTCGACTTGCCCGAGCCCGAAGGCCCCATGATCGCCGTGAAGCCACCGGCCGGGAAGCCGATCGTGACGCCGCGCAGGGCGTCGACGGCGGCCTCCCCCTCGCCATATCGGCGGCTGACGTCGGTGGCGGAGACGAGAGCGGTCATGACGTCACAACGTAGGCCATGCGAACAGGGACACGGCCGATGCCGCGGGAAGGGCTGAAGAGCATGGGCGGCACGTTGCCAGCGATCGTCCGCCGGCACCATTGGGGATTCCCCCTAGGGCAGGGCTGTGGCGGCCGCCGCCGCGATCGCGGCGTAGGCGGCGCCGGGATCCGGCGCACCGAAGATCGCCGAGCCGGCGACCAGCAGCGTTGCGCCGGCCTCGACACACGGGCCTGCGGTGGTGGCATCGATGCCACCGTCGACGCCGACGTCGGCGTCGGCGCCGGCCAGCGCGCGGACGCGGCGGATCTTGTCCGGCGACGACGGGATGAACGCCTGCCCGCCCCAGCCGGGGTTGACCGTCATGCAGAGCGCGATGTCGACGTCGACCTCGGCGTAGGCGGCCGGCGCCGTGCCGGGATTGATCGCCAGGCCCGCGCGGCAGCCGTGCTCGCGGATCAGCTCCAGCGCGCGGCTGGCGTGATGCGTGGCCTCGGCGTGGATCGTGATGTTGCTCGCGCCGGCGGCCGCGAAATCGGGGATCTGCTGCTCCGGCCGCTTGATCATCAGGTGGACATCGAGCGTCAGGCCGAGATCGCGCAGCGCCGAGACGGCGATCGGCCCCATCGTGATCGGCGGCACGAAGTGGCCGTCCATGACGTCGACGTGTATCACGCTCGCCCCTGCGGCGGCGACGTCACGCACCTGCTCGCGCAGGCGGCCGAAGTCGGCGGAGAGGATCGACGGGGCGATGGTCGGCGTCATGTCTGGATCAGCATGCTCGCACCACAGGCGTTGCAGTCGCGCAGCGCGGTCGTGCTCATGCGGACGATCGTCGAGTGCTCGCCGCAGTTCGGGCACACCGATCGCAGCTCGAAGCGGTGCAGGCAGTTGACGCAGCGGTAGCGGCCGGCGAGGCTCGTCGGCCGCAGCCACGGCTCGTGGCAGTCCGGGCAGACCGTCCCCAGATCGGGCTCCTCACCCATCGGCGGCAATATAGAAGCCGTCGGTGCCGTCGCGGTGCGGCCACGTGCGCCGTGCGGAGACGCGATCGAGCAGCTCCTCTGCCGGCGACAAGGTGCAGACGCTGTAGACGAGTCGCCCACCCGGCCGCACGCAGCGCCGGGCCGTCTCAAGCAGCCGCTGCTGGTCGAGCGCGATCGCCGCGACGCTCTCGGGCGTCACGCGCCAGCGCAGGTCGGGGTTGCGCTGGAGCGTGCCGAGCCCCGAGCAGGGCGGGTCGAGCAGCACCCGGTCGAAGGCGCCCGTGGCGTTGGCGGCGTCGTCGCAGACGACGCGGACCGACGTCGCGCGCATCCGCTCGCAGCTGCGCTGCAGCGTCGCCGCGCGGCCGGCGTGGCGCTCATAGGCGACGATCTCGCCGCGGTCGCCCATCAGCGCCGCGAGGTGCGTGGTCTTGTTGCCGGGCGCGGCGCAGAGGTCGAGCACGCGCTCGCCCGGCTGCGGGTCGAGGATCGTCGAGACGAGCTGCGACGCGGTCGACTGGATGACGAACGCGCCACGCTGGAAATCGGCGTGGCTCGCGGCGTCGAAGCCGCCCTCAGGCAGCGCGAGCTTGCCGGCGTCGGGCTCGACGAGCGGGTTGACGCGCACGGCGAACTCCGCCGGGCCGTTGTTGGCCTGTAGCAGCGCGCGCGTCTCGTCGGCGCCGATCCAGTCCCACCACATGTCGACCAGCCAGCGTGGATGCGCATGCCGAAGCGCCGCGCCTGCAGGCGTGTCGTCGGCCGGCAGCTCGAACCCCTCGCGCGCGACGCGGCGAAGCACGGCGTTGACCATCCCCGACGCGCGATGGCCCTTGATCAGCTCGACCGACTCCGAGACCGCGGCGCGGTCGGGGACCCCGTCGAGGAACAGCAGCTGGTAGAGCCCGAGCTGCAGCGCGGCCTGGGCGACCGCTGGCGGCTCGCGATCGACGAAGGCATCGATCACGTGGTCGAGCGTCGACCGGCGCTGGACCGTGCCGTAGGCGAGCTGCTGGGCGAACGCGCGTTCGCGGCGGTCCAGGCCACGCGCCTCGCCTTCGAGCGCGAGGTCGGTGTAGGCGCCCTCTTCGAGCGTCCGCATGACGACGCGGTGCGCGACACGCCGGGCGGCGCTAGCGGCCATCGTCGTCCTCGATCGTCAGGTTCAGCGCCTCGGCGAGCGCGGCCGCCGAACCGACCGCGTCGTCCCAGGGCATCGTCAGGCCGGCGAGGTCGTTGCCGAAGCGGACGCCGTCGAGCGTGCAGCGCAGCATGTGACAGCGATCGAAGCGGGCGCCGGCGAAGTCGGCGCGGGTCAGGTCGCAGTCGCGAAACGCGACGTCGGTCAGCCGCGCCTCGGCGAAGTCGCTCTCGCGCAGGTCGCAGCGCTCGAACAGGACGCGCGCCAGGCGCGTCAGCGCGAAGCTCGCGACGTCCGCCTTGCAGTCGCGAAAGACGACGTCACCGGCGCTGCCGCCGTACCAGCTCGCCCCCGTGAGCCTGCCGTTCGTCACCGTCGAGCGCATGATCGCGCCGCCGTGCGCGCGCAGGTTCGCGAGGTCCGGCGCTCGCAGCTCGAGGTCGAGCATGCGCAGATTCGGCTCGTCGCGACCGGCGAGGTCGAGCGCGTCGATCGTCTCGTCCTCGAGCGTGCGCGTCATCGATGCCCGCGCGCGTAGTCGGACGCGGGCATCCGCCGCTTGCCCGGCGGCTGCACGTCGAGCAGCTCCAGAGTGCCACCCGCACAGCCCCAGAGCACCCGGTCGTCGCGGATCTCGACGGTCGCCGGCGCGACGCTCTCGCCGCTGATCCTTGCCCGCCAGACGCCGAGGTCGCCGATCCGCGCGCCGATGTGCGGCGACAGCGCGCGCACGACGAGCGCGTTGTGCGGCGACGGTGTGTCGGGGTCGAGCTCGCGATCCTCGGCTGTGATCTTCGCCGCGTACGTCGCCAGCGCCGGGTCCTGCTCGCGCGGCAGCGGTGCGTCGTCGAAGGCCCGCAGCAGCAGCCGCGTCGACAGCGTCTCCAGCCGCGCCGCGAGCGCGCCGTAGTCGTCGCCGGGACGGATCGGCTCGACCTCCTGGAGATAGACGGGACCGGCATCGAGCTCCGCGACCATGCCCATGATCGAGACACCTGTCTCGGTGTCTCCCGCCATGATCGCGCGCTCGAGCGGCGCCGCCCCGCGCCAGCGCGGCAACAGCGACGGGTGGACGTTGCGCAGGCCCGGATGCGACAGCAGCGGCTCGGTGAGCAGCGCCCCGTACGCGCAGACGACGACGTGCTCGTACTCGTCGAGCACCAGCGTGCGCACATCCTCGGGCTGCTTCAGCGCGATCCCGAGGTCACGCGCCGCGTCGGCGACCGGCGGGCTCGCGAGCCTGCGGCCGCGTCCCTTCGGCCGATCGGGCCGCGTCAGCACCAGCTCCGGGCGGCGATCGCTGCCGGCCAGCTGGCGCAGAACCGTCGCCGCGAACTCCGACGTCCCGAGGAACGCGAGGCTCACGCGCGCGGGGCGCCCTTCACCGGTCGAGCGCCTCGCGCAGCGTGCGGATCGCTTCCTTGCGCTGATCGCGTGGGCAGCGATCGAGGATCAGGACCCCGTCGAGGTGATCGATCTCGTGCTGGATCACGCGCGCCTCGAGCCCCGAGGCCTCCACCGTCAGCGCGTCGCCGTGCTCGTCGACGCCGCTGACGCGGACGTGCACGGGGCGCTCGACGTCGACGTGCACGCGCGGCAGGCTGAGGCAGCCCTCCTCCATCACCTCGGCCTCGTCACTGCTCCACTCGAGCACCGGGTTGACGAGCGCGTTGACGGGGCTGTCGTGCTCGACGCGGTACACGAGCACCCGATGTGGGACGCCGATCTGAGTTGCCGCGAGACCGATGCCGAACGCGTCCTCCATCAGCACTGCCATTCGCCGGATCTCGGCGATGAGCTCCTCGTCGAAGCGGTCGACCGGGCGGGCCTCGGTCCGCAGGACCGGGTCGCCGAAGGTCCGCACGTGCGCGAGCGCCGCGTCGCGCCGGGCACGATCGGCGTCAGACAGCGCCGGCGCCTCGACGATCTCCGCCTCGTCCTCCAGCAGCTCGGTGGTGTCGTCGGCCATGGGCGCCGTCAGCGTAGCCTCCGCGCCCGCGCCCCGCACGATCTCGCCAACCCCTCCGCGAGAGCGAATTCGTCGCTACTGCGGGTCGACGTCGACGCTGAACGAGGCCGCGCGATGACCCTTGTCGGCGGAGACGGCGCGCACCGCGGCGTCGACGTCGGCAATCGCGGCGCGACGATCGCCGGCCTTGACGAGGACCTGCGAGCGCTCACGCCCGCGCAGCCGGAACAGGGGTGCCGGTCCGAGCGCCGGCACCTCGAGGCGCACCCGCACGGCCTCGGCCGCGGCCGCGGCGGCACCCGGTTCGGCCGACGAGCAGACGATCCGGATCAGCGTCGAGAACGGCGGGTAGCGGAGCGCCTCGCGCCTCGCCAGCTCGCCGGCGAGGAAGCCCTCGCTGTCGTGCCGGGCGGCGAACGCCAGCGACGGCGCGTCGGTCGCGACCGTCTGCACCAGCACGCGCCCGTCGGCGCTGCCGCGCCCGGCACGACCGGCCAGCTGCGCGACGAGCGCGAACGTTCGCTCCTCGGCGCGGAAGTCCGGGAAGCGCAGCGTCGCGTCGGCGTCGAGGACGACGCCGAGCGTGACGTCGGGGAAGTCGTGGCCCTTGGCGACCATCTGCGTGCCGACGAGCACCGCGCGCGGCGCGGCCTCGAACGCCGACAACACGGCCGCTGCTCGCGGCGTGTCGGCGTCGAGCCGGAAGACCTGGTGGCCGACGCCGGCGAGCTCGTGCTCGAGCCGCTCGGTGCCGGTTCCGTGGCGGCCGATCGAGACCGAGCCACAGGCGTCACAGCGCGACGGCACGGGCTCGCGGTGACCGCAGTGGTGGCAGCTGACGATCCCCTCGGAGCGATGCAGGACGAGCGACACGTCGCACTCCGGGCACATCCAGACCTCGCCGCAGCTGCCGCAGGAGACGAAGTTCGACCAGCCGCGGCGGTTGAGCAGGACGATGCTCTTGGCCGCATCGTGCAGCGCGTGGGCAGTGCGCGGGTGCAGCGCCCGCCGAGCGTCACGCATGTCGACGATCTCGACCGCCGGCATCGCGGCACCATCCACGCGCGAGGCCATCCGCAGCCGTGGCATCCGGTGGAAGCTCTCCGGCCGCGGCGTCGCCGTGCCGGCGACGAGTACGGCGCCGGCCATCCGCGCCCGCTCGGCCGCGACGGCGCGGGCGTCGTAGCGCGGGTCGCCCTCGTGCTTGTAGGAGCTGTCGTGCTCCTCGTCGACGATCACCAGCTCGAGCCGGTCGACCGGCGCGAACACGGCCGAGCGCGGCCCGATCGCGATCCGCGCCTCGCCCGAACGCAGCCGCGTCCACTCGTCGTGGCGCTCGCCGGCGCCGAGCTTGGAGTGCAGCACCGCGACCGTGTCGCCGAAGCGCTCGACGAAGCGCGACACGATCTGCGGCGTCAGGCCGATCTCGGGCACGAGGACGATCGCGCCGCCGCCGCGCGCCAGGACGTCGCCGACGGCGCGCAGGTAGACCTCCGTCTTGCCCGAGCCCGTCACGCCGTGCAGCAGAAGTTCTTCCGGCGCCTGGCTGTGGGCGCGGGCGATCGCGTCGAGCGCCGCGCGCTGGTCGGCGGTCAGCTCCGGCACGCCGGCCTGCCTGGCGCCGACGACGGCGTGCTCCGGAGCGCGCCTGACGACACGCGGCTCGATCGTCACCAGGCCGCGCGCCTCGAGCCGCCGCAGCGCGGCGGTGTCGGCGCCGGTGAACCGGCCCCCGCCATCCCCCAGCGACGCGAGCAACTCGCGCTGACGCTCGCTGAGCCGCGTCTCTCCGCCGGCTCCGGGCACCGCCTCGGCCCACAGCGCCGTCTTCGCGCGCGCGCCGGCCGGCGGTGCGACGAGACTCAGAGCACGGGCGGGTGTCGAGCAGAACTCCGCCGCCATCCACAGCGCAAGCTCGACGAGATCGGGTGGCAGCGACTGCTCCAGCACGCGGCGTGGCGCGGCGAGCTCGTGCTCGGAGTGCTCGGCGAGCCCGGTGACGACGCCGCGCAGCGTGCGGCCGGCGAACGGCACCTCGACGATCGCGCCGACGCCGACGCCGTCCGGTCGCAGGTAGTCGAACGGCCCGCGAAGCGCTCGCGCGGTGGTGAGCGGCTCGATCTTGGCCACCGGCGGCATCGTTCGAGGCTAACGCCGGCGGCGGCAGCCGAAAGGCTGCCTCGACCTGTTGGTGCCACCCGCGATAGGGTCGCACGACGATGGACCTTCATCCGAGCGAGAACATCCTCTTCTCCGGCCATCCGAGCTGGCGCAGCGCCCTCACGTTCCACTTCAAGGGCCTCGGGATCGCGATCGTCGTCGGCGTGATCGTCTGGTTCGCGGCGAGCCACGGCACAGGGATCGCCGCCGGCGTCGCGGTACTCGCGGCGGTCGTCGTCATCGGCGTGATCAGGCGGATCGCGACCCACTACGTCGTCACCAACGAGCGACTCCACATCCGTCGCGGGATCCTCTCCAAGCGAACCCAGGAGACGCGACTCGCGCGCGTGCAGAACGTCAACACCGACCAGTCGGTGCTCGAGCGGCTGATGCGGATCGGCACGGTCGACTTCGACACCGCCGGCACCGACGACTCCGACTTCACCTTCTACGGCATCGCCAACCCGGAGATCGTCGTCCAGCAGGTCGACCGCGCGCTGCGCGAGCCGCCGCCGGCGCCGCCGACCGCGGCGTTCGCCGGCGAAGGCACGGCCGGCGCCCCGGTCGCCGAGCAGCCCGCCGACGGCCCGGTCGCCGAGCGGCCGGCCGACGGCCTCTAGCCGCCTGCGGCCGCCGCGCGGCCTCAGCTGCTCTCGAGCGAGGCCGTCAGCGTGATCTCGGGCACGCCGGCCAGCGCGCGGCTGACGATGCAGCCGGCCTTCGCTTCCTCGGCCTGCTGGATGAACGTCGCCTCGTCGAGGCCGGGAACACGCCCGACGGTCGTCAGCGCGATCGTCGCGATCGTCGGCAGGCCGTCGATCTGACGGATCCCGACGACGGCCTCGGTCCGGACCGACTCGACCGGCGTCCCCGCCTGCGCGAGCGCGTTCGACAACGCCATCGAGAAGCAGGACGCGTGCGCGGCGCCGATCAGCTGCTCGGGGTTGGCGCCGGCGCCGTCCTCGAAGCGTGACTTGAACGAGAAGCTGCCGCCGATGTCGTCACCGGCGAGGAACGTGCCACTGCCCGACTTCAGATCGCCCTGCCACTCTGCGGAACCCTTGGAAGGCATGCTGCTCCTTGTTCGTCGTTGAGAGCTCGAGCGTACCCGGCTGGAGGCCGCGCCGGCCGCTCGGCCGGCAGCGCTACGCAGCGACCGGTTCGGCGCTCTCGGCGAGGCGCCGGCGCCGCTCGAGATGCAGCTTGATGAGCACGAACAGCAGCCCAACCGAGACGAGAACCGCGGCGACGACGTACGCGACCTGGTAGCCATTGGTCAGCGCCTCGTTCAGCGGCTGCCCATCGCCGCGAAGCGCTCGCGTGTGGTTCGCGGCGATCGTGCCGAAGATGGCGAGCCCGAGCGCGGCCGAGATCTGCGACGAGACGTTGACGATGCCCGACCCGAGGCCGGCGTCGACGCCGGGCACGTTCTCCATCGCGATCGTCAGCAGCGGGAGCAACGCCGTGCTGATCCCGAGGCCCATCAGCAGGAACGCGATCAGCATGCTCGGCGCGTAGGGCGTGTCCGTCCCCGCGTTCGCGAGCAGCAGCAGCGCCGCGATGACGAAGACCATTCCCCCAGGGACCAGTCGCCGAGCGCCGAAACGTCCGATCAGCCGCGAGGTCACGCCGGCCGACATCCCGGAGACCGCGAGCGTCATCGGCAGGAACGCCAGTCCCGTGTCGACCGGGCCGAACCCGCGCACGTGCTCCAGATACAACGCGCTGAGGAAGAACACGGAGTACATGCCCGCGGTGATGCAGCCGCGCATCGCGCTCGACCACAGCAGGCCCGGAACGCGAAAGATCCTCAGCGGCATGATCGGATTCGCGATCCGCGACTCGAGCACGAAGAACCCTGCCATCAGCGCGATCGCGACGGCGCCGATGCCGATCGTGTGGAGCGAGCCCCAGCCGTGTTCGGGCACCTTGATGATCGCGTAGATGCCGGTCATCAGGGCCGCGGTCACGAGCACCGAGCCGAGCACGTCGACACCGCCCCCGAGCCCGGCGCCGCTGTCGGCCACAAGCAGTCTGCGGCCGAGCAGGATCGTCGCCACCCCGATCGGCAGGTTGATCGCGAAGATCCAGTGCCAGTTGAGTGCCTCGGTCAGCACCCCGCCGAGCAGCAAGCCCGCCGAGCCACCGCCGACGGAGACGAGGATGTACGCGCTCATCGCTTTCGCGCGCTCGTCGGGGCGCGGGAACTCCGTGATGATCAGGGCGATGATCACCGACGACGACACGGCGCCGCCGAAGCCCTGGAGGAAGCGCGCAGCGATCAGCAACCCCTGGGTGTCGGCGAGCGCACACAGCGCCGAGGCGACGGTGAAGATCGCCACGCCGGCGAGGAAGACGCGCTTCCTTCCGATCAGGTCGCCGAATCGCCCGGCCATCAGCAGGAAGCTGCCGAACGTGATCAGGTAGCCGTCGATGACCCACGCCAGGTTGGCCTGGGTGAAGCCGAGGTCCTTCTGGATCGCGGGCAGCGCGACGTTGACGATCGACGTGTCGAGAACGTTCATCAGCATCGCCATGCAGACGACGACGAGGGCGATCCAGCGCCGACGATCGTCTGCGGCGGTGATCGTCGTGGTGGTCGTGTCGAACGTGCTCGTCATGCGGGGCCGGCCAGCCACGATAGCAGCGGTCATCCCGGTGGCGTGATCTTCCCTACACAGTGAAGATCATGTGCAGATGAGTACAATCCGGGCCCGATGGAGCCCGCTCCCAGCACAGGCCCGATCGTCCTGCTCACGCGTCTCGCGCGGGTGGTGCATCGGCGCAGCACCGAAGAGATGCTCGGCATGCGCCTGAAGGACCTGTGGGTGCTGGCGTACCTGCGCGACGGCCCGATGTCCCAGCAGGCGATGATGGACGCGCTCAGCTTCGACGCCAACCACTGCGTCCTGCTGCTCAACGAGCTGGAGTCCTCCGGCTTCGTCGAGCGCCGCCGCGACCCTGCCGACCGTCGCCGCCACATCGTCGAGCTGACCACGGCCGGGCTCGACTCGCTCAAGCGCGCCGAGCACGCGCAGGAGAGCATCGAGGACGACGTGCTGGCAGCACTGGACGCCGGCGACCGTGCCGCCCTCGGGCGGCTGCTCCAGCGGGCGCTCGACGGCGTGCCGAGCGAGCCGCCGACGCTGCCCTAGCCGGCTACTGGCAGGCCTCGCACTCCTCGCCGTTGCGCATCGCCTCGATCGAGCAGGCGAGCTGCTCCGGGGTCGGCTCGGCCGCGACCGCCGCGACGGTCGACTTCTCGATCACCGACGCCCCGAGCGTCCTCAGGTAGTACGTCGTCTTCAGGCCGACGTGCCAGGCGCGGCGGTACATGTGGCTCATCGCCTTCATGTCCGGCGCGGCGAGGAACAGGTTCAGCGACTGCGACTGGTCGATCCACTTCTGCCGCCGCGCGGCGGCGTCGATCAGCCAGTCCGGGTCGATCTGAAACGCCGTCCGGTAGCGGTCGCGCAGCTCGGCCGGCACGGCCTCGATCCGCTCGAGATCGCCCTCGTGGCGCTTGAGCTCATCGGCCATCGCCGGCGACCACAGGCCCGCGGCCTTGAGGTCGGCGACGAGGAACGGGTTGAGCACGATGAAGTCGCCCGACAGGTTCGACTTCGCGAACAGGTTCTTGTACGTCGGCTCGATGCACGGCGACGTGCCCATGATGTTCGAGATCGTCGCCGTCGGCGCGATCGCGAAGACGTTCGAGTTGCGCATCCCCTGGGCCGCGATCTTGGCGCGCAGCGGACCCCAGTCGAGCAGCCCGTCGCGCGGAACGTCGACCTCCTCCCCACGCTCGTGCTCGAGCAGGTCGACCGTGTCCTGCGGCAGCAGGCCGCGATCCCACTTCGAGCCGGCGTAGCTCGTGTAGCGCCCGCGCTCGGCCGCGAGGTCGCTCGACGCCTCATAGGCGTAGTACGCGACCGCCTCCATCATCTCGTCGTTGAACGCGACCGCCTCGGGCGAGCCGAACGCGATGCCCTTGCGATACAGCGCGTACTGCAAGCCCATCACACCGAGCCCGACAGGGCGGTGGCGCATGTTCGACGTCCGCGCCGGCTCGGTCGGGTAGAAGTTGACGTCGATCACGCAGTCGAGCGCGCGCACCGCGATCCGGATCGTCTCGCGCAGCTTGTCGTGGTCGAGCTCGCCGGCCGCCGTCAGGTGCTGGTCGATCACCAGCGAGCCGAGATTGCAGACGGCCGTCTCGTCGTCGCCCGTGTTGAGCGTGATCTCCGTGCAGAGGTTCGACGAGTGGACGACGCCGGCGTGGTCCTGCGGCGAGCGCACGTTGCACGGATCCTTGAACGTGATCCACGGATGGCCCGTCTCGAACAGCATCTTCAGCATCGCCTTCCACAGCTCGAGCGCGGGGATCGTCTCGCCGTGGATCTCCCCCGCCGCCGCGCGCCGCTCGTACTCGACGTAGCGCTCGGCGAACTCCCGGCCGTACGTCTCGTGCAGGTCGGGCACCTCGTTGGAGCGAAACAGCGTCCAGTCCTCGCGAGCCTCCATCCGCTGCATGAACAGGTCGGGGATCCAGCAGGCCGTGTTCATGTCGTGCGTGCGGCGGCGGTCGTCGCCGGTGTTGCGGCGCAACTCGAGGAACTCGCGGATGTCGTTGTGCCAGACCTCGAGGTAGGCGCAGCCCGACCCGGCCCGCTTGCCGCCCTGGTTGACGGCGACGAGCTGGTCGTTGTGCATCTTCAGGAACGGCACGACGCCCTGCGATTCGCCGTTGGTCGATTCGATGTGCGAGCCGGTGCCGCGGACCGCCGTCCAGGATCCGCCGAGCCCGCCGGCCCACTTCGAGCACATCGCGTTCTCGGCGATGCCGCGGCCGACGATCGAGGACAGGCTGTCCTTGATGTAGTAGAGGTAGCACGACGACAGCTGCGAATGCGGCGTTCCGGCGTTGAACAGCGTCGGCGTCGACGAGCAGAAGCGGCGCTGCTTATAGACCCGGTAGAGGTCGAGCGCGCGCGCCGAGCGCTCACTCGCGTCAGCGGTCCCCTCGCCGAGGCAGACGCCCATCGCGACCCGCATCCAGAACAGCTGCGGCGCCTCCAGCCGGACCGTCACCGAGCCGGTCTTGTCGCAGATCAGGTAGCGGTCGTAGAGCGTCTGCAGCCCGAGGAAGTCGAAGTCGAGGTCGGCCGTCGGATCGAGCGCGTCGGCGAGCCCGGCGAGGTCGTAGTCGAGCAGCGACGGAGCGATGCGGCCGATCGAGACCCCATGCTCGAGCATCGGGCGCAGCGCTCGGCGGTGGGCGTCGCGCAGCCCGGCGACGCCGCCGTCGACGACGTCCCAGTCGAGCGTCTCCTCGTAGATGTAGGTCAGCAGGATCCGCCCCGCGAAGCGCGACAGCTCGGCGTCGCGCTCGAGCAGTGCCTTGGCGTTGAGCACCACGAGCGTGCGCAGGTCGGCGCGGGCGATGCCTGGGCGCACGGCGCGACGCAACTCCCGCTCGAGCTCGTCCGCGTCCAGGCCGAGGTCGAGACCGATCGTCGCGAACGCGATTCGCGCGCGGATGTCGGCGCCGTCCCAGCTCGTCTCGCTGCCGTCGTCCTCGACGACCGGGATCGCGGGCGGCCCCGCCACGGGCAGCGCGCTCGCCTGCTGCGCGCGCAGCAACGCCCGCTCGGCGCGATAGACGATGTAGCGCTCGGCGACGCGCATGTGCCCCGCCAGCACCAGCTCCTCCTGGACGACGTCCTGCACGGTCTCGATCGCGACGTAGGCGTCGCCGAGCCCACGCAACCGCTCGTTGACGCGCATGGCCAGCGCCACCGCCGGGGACGGATCCGCCTGCAGCGAGATGAACGCCTTGCGGATCGCGATCTCGATCTTGTGGTCCTGCCACTCGACGACGTCGCCCGAGCGCCGGATCAGCCGGACCGCCGGCAGCGGCGAGGCCGACGGCGCCGTTGCCGGGAGCCGCGCCCGCAGCATCACGAGCGCCTTGGCGACCTCGTGGTGACCGCTGTCGAGCAGCGCCGCCTCGACCAGCGTCGAGAGGTCGGCGACCGTGATCCGTGCCGGAGCCTCGGCGCCGAGCCGGGCGCAGACGCGCGCGGTGACGGCACCGACGATCGCCCGTGCCGCGGCCGTGTCGGCCTCCTGCTCGCCGTGCGCGAGCGCGAGCGCCGACAGCGCCGCCGCGACGAGCGCACCGGCGTCGGCTGCGGCGAACGCGCCCTCGCCGCCGTCCTCGGCGACGAGTCGCAGCTCCGGAGCCGGGCCGAGCCCGGCCAACGCGGCGGCGACGTCGACCGGCGGACGCTCCTCTGCCGGGAGCGCCGCCGCCCGCTTGATCTCGAGGTCCTGCAGGATCTCGGCGAATTCGATGACCATTGGTAGCTGCTCCCTAGAGATCGTCGTCGGATACGAGGGCGAGCGACGAGGACTTCTGGTACTCGGTCACCCGCCCTTCGAAGAAGTTCTGCTCGCGGCGGACGTCCATCAGCTCGGCCAGCCACGGCAGCGGGTTCTCGATCGGCACGTCGTGCAGCGGCTCGAGGCCGACGCCGATCAGCCGCCGGTCGGCGATGTGGTCGATGTACTGCGAGAAGTCGTCGCTCGACAGCCCGACACCCTCGACCGGAAGGCAGTCGTCGATGAAGCGGTGCTCGAGCTCGACCGCCTCACGCATCAGCTCGCGCAGCTCCTGCTTGAACGCCGGCGTCCAGATCTCCGGGTTCTCTGCCACGAGCTCGCGCAGCAGCCGGCGAAACAGCTCGATGTGGTTGGACTCGTCGCGCAGCGTGTAGCGGAACATCGTTCCGACGCCGGTCAGCTTGCCTTGCCGATAGAGCGACAGGATCATCCCGAACAGGCCGTAGAACTGGGTGCCCTCCATGCACTGGCCGAAGACGAAGATGTTCTTCGCCAGCAGCTGCTTGGCGACCGGGTCCTGCATGTCGAGATCGCGCCGCAGCTCGCGCGAGACCTCGGTCACGAAGCGGTTCTTCGCCGCGATCGTCGGGACGTCCTCGAACATCGCCTCGCACTCGTGCGGGTTGAGCCCGAGCGAGCTGATCATGTACAGCAGCGAGTCGGCGTGGATGTTCTCCTCGTGGGCGTGGCGGCCGAGCACGAGCTTGATCTCCGACGCCGTCACGAGCTCGCGGACGACGTGGAGGATGTTGTCGCCGACGATGCCCTCGGCGGCCGAGAAGTAGCCGATCCCCATGCGGACGATCCAGCGGTCGACGTCGGACAACGCCGCGAGATCGCGCCACTGCTCGATGTCCTTGGCCATCTGGATGTCCTCGGGCTCCCAGTGGTTGGCCTTCATCGTCCGGTAGAGGTCGTAGGCCCACGCGTAGCGCAGCGGGAGCAGGTTGAAGGCGCCGGTCTCGCGCCCTCCGACGACGCGTTTGCCGTCGAGTGCCGCCTGCGCCTTGTCGCCGTCGAGAACGAACGTGCGCTGGCCGATCGTGTACGTGGTCTGCATCTGCTTCCTCTGCGTAGACCGGAGGAAGGGAGACCACCCGAAGCGCGACCTGTCGCCGCGAACTCGCGTTGGGCCACCCTTCTTCC
>DASRHW010000125.1:0-2943 GCA_035650375.1 Solirubrobacteraceae bacterium
CCTCGATCTCGCCGAGCGCAACGCGCGGCTCGCGCTCGACCAGGAGAAGCTGAAGGCCGAGCGCCGGCGCCAGCAGCGCGTCGATTCGCTGAACGGGCTCCAGCAGGCGTTGAAGCTCGACACGCTGCCGGTCCGGATCGAGTGCTTCGACATCTCGCACGTCGGCGGCACGTACACGGTGGCGTCGATGGTCGTCTTCGAGGGCGGTGCGCCGAAGAAGGCCGACTACCGCCGCTTCAACGTCCGCGGCGGGGAGGAGGGCGTTCCCGACGACTTCGCCTCGATGGAGGAGATCCTCGAGCGCCGCTTCGCCGCCTGGGAGACCCAGCAGGACCTCAGCCCGCACGACCCGAAGCGCAACGAGTCGTTCGCGACGTTGCCGAACCTCGTTGTGATCGACGGCGGTGCCGGCCAGCTGTCGGCCGGCATCCGCGCGCTGCGGGGGTTCCGCGAGAAGGGCGTCGCGGTCGTCTCGCTCGCCAAGCGGCTCGAGGAGATCCACACGCCCGGCGCCCGCGCGCCGATCGTGCTCGGCCACGACACGCCCGAGCTGCAGCTGCTGCAGCGCCTGCGCGACGAGGCGCATCGCTTCGCGATCACGCACCATCGCCAGCGCCGCGACAAGCAGCTGACGACGTCGATCCTCGACGAGCTGCCGGGCGTCGGGCCGGCGCGCAAGCGGGCGCTGCTGAAGCACTTCGGCTCGCCCGAGGCGTTCCTCGCCGCCTCGCGCGACGAGATCGAACAGGTACCGGGGTTGCCCGGCAAGACCGCCCGGGACATCTTCGCGTTCCTCAATCGCACCAGCGGCTGAGCGCCCGCCCGGCGGCGCCGGCGAGGTGTGGTTGTCCGCCACAGCAACATCCAGCTCAAGGGTGCTTACGCGTACCTCGCAGGTCGGCCACCGAATCGTCACCGGGCCGTCGGTGCCGCCGCGTAGCATGAGCGGGGCGATGTCCACCGCCAAGCCGGCGCGCCTCAGCCAGCGGCTCGGAACACTCACACGCCGTGTGGCGCGTGAGGGTGGGTCCGAGCGCAATTCGTCGCGGCTGGAGGACTTCATCGTCATCACCGGCTACTCGGGCGCCGGCAAGTCGACGGCGATGCAGGTGTTCGAGGACGCGGGCTACTTCTGCGTCGACAACCTGCCGCCGGAGATGATCCGTGGCCTCGTCGAGCTGTTCATGCACCGCGGTTCGAAGGTCGAGCGCGCCGCCGTCGTCTCCGACGTGCGCGGCGGCGAGTACTTCGAGGCGCTGCGCGCGGTGCTCGAGGATCTCGATCGCGGCGGCGTTACGCACCGCGTGCTGTTTCTCGACGCGGACGATGAGACGCTGCTGACGCGCTACAAAGAGACCCGGCGCCGGCATCCGCTGGCTCCGGAGGCGTCGGTGGCCAAGGGCATCGCCGCCGAGCGCGCGCTGCTGGAGCCGATCAAGGCGCAGGCCGAGGCGGTGATCGACTCGACGGGCCTGAAGGCCTCGACGCTGCGGCGCAAGATCGCCGACAACTTCCTGCCGCGCCATCAGACGTCGCGCCTTGCCGTCACGTTCCAGAGCTTCGGCTTCAAACACGGGCCCGCGCGCGACGCCGACCTCAGCTTCGACGTCCGCTTCCTGCCCAATCCGCACTGGGAGCCGGGGCTGCGCGAGCTGACCGGCCACGACCAGCGCGTCGTCGACTACGTCGCCCGCCAGGGCACGCTGGACGAGCTGGACGAGCGGCTGTTCGCGCTGCTCGACTTCCTGCTGCCGCAGTACCTCGCCGAGGACAAGGCGCACCTGATGGTCGCCGTCGGTTGCACCGGCGGCCGCCACCGCTCGGTCGTCGTCACCGAGCAGCTCGCCGCGCGCTACGGCGCTCGCGAGGACCTCTTCGTCGAGGTCCTGCACCGCGACATCGATCGCCGCGCGCCCGGCTCGTAGCCGCCGCGATGCGGCCGTCGCTCCGCTCGCGTGGCGTCCTCGGCGGGCGATGAATAGGCTGACGGCCATGTCCCTTCGCGTTGGAATCAACGGCTTCGGCCGCATCGGCCGGAACGCCTTTCGTGCCGCACTGAAGAGCAATGCCGACATCGAGTTCGTCGCCGTCAACGACCTGACGGACTCCAAGACGCTCGCGCAGCTGCTCAAGTACGACTCGATCCTCGGCCCGTACCCCGGCACCGTCGAGGTCTCCGACGGCGGTCTCCTCGTCGACGGCAAGGAGCTCAAGGTCTTGGCCGAGCGCAACCCGGCGGACCTGCCGTGGGGCGAGCTCGGCGTCGACGTCGTGATCGAGTCGACGGGCTTCTTCACCGACCGCGACAAGGCCGCCGCGCACCTCGACGCCGGCGCCAAGAAGGTCGTCATCTCGGCTCCGGCAAAGAACGAGGACATCACCGTCGTCCTCGGCGTCAACTTCGACAAGTACGACCCCGAGCAGCACCACGTGATCTCCAACGCGTCGTGTACGACGAACTGCCTGGCGCCGTTCGCGAAGGTGATCAACGAGGCTGTCGGCATCAAGCACGGCCTGATGACGACGATCCACGCCTACACGTCGGATCAGAACCTGCACGACGCGCCGCACTCCGACCTGCGTCGTGCGCGTGCCGCCGCGATCAACCTCGTGCCGACCTCGACCGGCGCCGCGAAGGCCGTCGGCCTCGTGCTGCCGGAGCTCAACGGCAAGCTGCACGGCTTCGCGGTCCGCGCTCCCGTGCCGACCGGGTCGCTCGTCGACCTGACGTTCGAAGCCGAGCGCGAGACGACCGTCGAGGAGGTCAACGAGGCGTTTCGCTCGAAGGCCGACAGCGGCGATCTCGCCGGCATCCTTCAGTACACGGAGGATCCGATCGTCTCCTCGGACATCGTCACGAATCCATTTTCGTCGATCGTCGACGGCGGTCTGACGGCGGTGCTCGACGGCACGCTGGTCAAGGTCGTCAGCTGGTACGACAAC
>DASRHW010000126.1:0-12723 GCA_035650375.1 Solirubrobacteraceae bacterium
AGAAGAAGCGGCTGCTGCGCGCGGCGGTCGAGCCGCTGCTGCCGGCGAAGGTCGTCCACGGCCGCAAGCGTGGCTTCTCGATCCCCGCCGCCGCGTGGCTGCGCGGCTCGCTCGAGCCGTTCGCGCGCGAGCTGCTCGGCGGCGCCGAGCTCGTCGACCGCGGGGCCGCGCTGCGGCTGCTCGACGAACACGTCGCGCGCAGCGACGATCACTCGCGAGCCCTCTGGGGCCTCGTCTGCCTCGAGCTGTGGCGGTCACGCGCATGAAAGTCCTGATCGTCAGCCAGATGTGGCCGGGGCCTGAGGACCCCGATCTCGGCAGCTTCGTCGCGCAGGTCGCCGACGAGCTCGCCGCGCTCGGCCTCGAGGTCGACCACGCGGTGCTCGACACGCGCTCGGGCGGCCCGGCGCGACACCTGCGGCTGCTGTCGCGGACGTTGCGCGCGCGCCGCCCCGACGTGGCGTTCGCCCACTTCCTCGTCCCGACCGGCTTGACGGCGCTGCTCGCCGCGCGGGCGCCGCTCGTCGTCATGGCCCACGGCCAAGACGTCGCCAACGCCGAGCGGTCCGCGCCACTGCGGCTGGCGACACGCTTGGTCGTGCGGCGCGCCGCAGCGACGATCGCCAACTCGCATCATCTCGCGGGCAGGCTCGAAGCGATCACCGGCGTGCGTGCCGAGGTGATCGACTGCGGCGTCGACATGCGTGCGTTCGCGCCCGGTGTCACCCCCGCCGACTGGCCCGGCGAGCATCCGCGGCTGCTCTGCGTCGGCTCGCTCACCGAGCGCAAGAACGTGATCGCGCTGGCCGACGCGTTCGCGCTGCTCGGCCGGGGTTCGCTGACCTTCGTCGGCGACGGCCCGCTGCGCCCCGCGCTCGAAGGGCGTCCGGGCGTGCGTCTGGCCGGACGCGTGCCCCACGCGGACGTGCCGGCGTGGATCGCGGCCTGTGACGTGCTCTGCCAGCCGTCGCTGCTCGAGCCGTTCGGCCAGGCCGCGCTCGAGGCGATGGCGACGGAGCGCTCGGTGCTCGCGACGTCGGTCGGCGGCCCGCCGGAGTTCGTCACGCCTGAGGCCGGCGTGCTGGTCGATCCAGACGACGTCGACGCGATCGCCGACGGCCTGCGGCGCGCGATCGCGCTGCCGTCGCCGAACCCCGTCGCCCGCGTGGCGGCAGCCGAGCACGACGTCAAGCGCCAGGCGGCGCGGATGGCCGTCGTGCTCGAGCGCGCGGCGGCGACCTAGACTCGCCGCCGGCCACGACGTGCAGCCGCCGGCGCCTCCGACGGCCGAGCGGCCCGGGTCAAGCTCTAGGTGTCGGCCTGGAGCCGGAAATCGGGCGAGATCGCACGCATCAACGCTTGTCCCTTGAGCAGGATCTCGGCGTACTCGTCCTCGGCGTCGGACTGCATGATGATCGCGCCGCCCACGCCGATCGTGGTCGAGTCGGAGTCGATGACGATCGTGCGGATCACGATGTTGAAGTCCGTTCCGCCGCTGAGTCCGATGTAGCCGATCGCTCCCGAGTAGACACCTCGTGGCTCGCCCTCGAGCTCGTTGATGATCTCCATCGTGCGCTTCTTCGGTGCCCCGGTCATCGAGCCGCCTGGGAAGCACGCGCGCACGCACTCGGCTGGAGTGCAGTCATCCCGCAGCCGGCCGCGGATCGTCGACACAAGCTGGTGGACGGTCTGGAAGGACTCGACCTCCATCAGATGCGGGACGTGCACCGTTCCGATGTCGCAGACGATGCCGAGATCGTTGCGAAGCAGGTCCGTGATCATCAGGTTCTCCGCGCGGGTCTTCTCATCCGTGCGAAGCGTCTCGGCGAGCTGGACGTCCTCGTCCTGGGTATCGCCCCGGCGTGCGGTGCCCTTGATCGGCTTCGCCTCGGCCCAGCGATCTCGTCCGATGCTCAGGAAGCGCTCAGGCGACGAGCACAGGACGGCGGCGTCGCCAAAGCGGAGAAACGACGAGAACGGCGCAGGGTTGACGCGGCGAAGCCGCCGGTACAGCGGCAGCGGATCGGGCGAGACGTCCGCGTGCAGCTTGTTCGTCAGACAGACCTCGTAGGTCTCTCCTTGCAGCAACAGCTCCTTGCACCGTGCGATGTCTGCGATGTACTGCTGCCGCGTACGGCTGAGCGAGAACGCGACGCTCTCCGACAACCCCATCGACAGGACCTCGTCGTCGCTGGCGCGCGGCGGCAGCCGCTCGAGCTCAGCGCAGACGCGATCCATCCACACGCGCCCCGCTGCCTCGTGCTCGTCGTCGCTCAAGCAGAGCACGTACGCGCAGCCTTCGACGTGGTCGAACGCGATCACTCGGTCGGCCATGATGAAGGCGGCGTCGGGCATCGCCGACTCGTACGTGACGTCTCCACCGCAGTCGGCCTTCAGCTCGTATCCGAGATAGCCGACGAACCCGCAGTCGAAGTCGAACGGCAGGCCGTCCGAGACGAGCCGCATCCGACGCTGCTGCTCGCCGAGGTAGTCGAAGATCGTTCCCGGATAGGACGCTTCGCCCTGCTCGCTCTGGACGACGACCGCTTGGTCCGCCACGTCGTACGAGACCACCGAAGCCAGAGGGCCGTCGGCAGCGCCCATGAAGGAGAACCTGGCTCGCTCGTCCGCTCGGCTGCTGTCGAGCCAGAACGCGTGCGTCGCGTCGGCGTAGAGCGCGACGAAGGCCTGCTCGGCGTCATATACACCGTCGAGCCTGCGCACATCGAGCTTGAGCTTGACGCGCGCCGGCATCGATGCCGCGGCGGGCGGCGCTTCGGCCGTGGTCGTCGCGGACCAGCTCGCGGGCATCACGGAGCGAGCCCGGCGCGCCTCGACCGAAAGGTCGCGGAAGTTGGCGAGCAGGCGCCGTCCGAAGCTCGTGCAAATCGACTCGGGATGGAACTGGACGCCGAACATCGGCCGCGTCCGGTGCGCCAGCGCCATCAGCACACCGTCCTCGGTCCAGGCGAGGGCGTCGAGGCCGTCTGGCAGCGGGTCGGCGACGCACAGCGAGTGGTAGCGGACGACCTCGAACTCTTGCGGAATCCCCGCGAAGAGCGGCGACGAGTTGTGCTGGACGCGACTGAGGCGCCCGTGCATGACCTCTGGCGCGTTCTCGACCCGCCCACCGGACAGCCATCCGACACCCTGATGCCCCAAGCAGACGCCGAGCAGTGGTACCTCGGCCTGCTCGATTGCGTCCCTGCACACGCCGAAATCGCCCGACCGCTCTGGGCGGCCAGGCCCAGGGGAGATGACGACGTTGTCGAACGCGAGCGTACTGAGCTCCTGCCAGCTCGCCGCGTCGTTTCGAACGACGATCGGCTCGTCACCGTTCGCCTCGGCGATCAGCTGGAAGAGGTTGTACGTGAACGAGTCGTAGTTGTCGATCAGCAACGTCTTCACGAGCAGCCCTCAGATCAGGTACTTACGCAGGACCTTGCCCATCGGGCTCTTCGGGATCTCCTCGCGAAACTCGACGACGTGCGGCACCTTGTAGTTGGCGAGCCGCTCGCGGCAGAATCGAATGATCTCGCGACTGTCGCTGTTGTCAGTCACGACGACGACGGCCTTGACGAGCTCTTCGCCGGGGTTGTCGCCGGCCACGCCGACGACAACGGCCTCGTCCACGCCCGGATGCGACAGGACGACGTCTTCGACTTCGATCGGGTCGACCTTGTATCCGCCGACGTCGATCAGGAGCTTCTTGCGCCCGGTGAGAAACACACGGCCCTCGTCATCGACCATGCCAAGGTCCCCGGTGATGAACTCCCCGTCGCGAAACGCCTCGGCCGTGAGCTCTGCGGTGTCGAGATAGCCCGCCGTCAGCGCCGGGCTGCTGACCGCCAGCTCACCGATGGAGCCAGTGGGAACCGGCTCGCCAAGGTCGTCGAGGATGCGCACGCCGACGCCAGAGACCGGCTTGCCTACGGACGCAAACGTGTCGACCGGATCCCCGTCGAGGTTGGCCGTCAGCGTGCCCGCCTCGGTGCATCCGTACAGCTGGCGAACAGGGATCCCGAATCGGTCGAGGAACGCGTCGAAGGTCGACCGAGGTAGGGCCGTTCCAGCCGAGAAGCACAAGCGTATCGAGGAAAGGTCCGCGTCGCGGGGCGCCTCCGCCAGGACACGGAAGCTGAACGGGACACCGGGGAAGATCGTCGGTTGCTCTTGCTCGAGGAGGTCCAACGCCCGATGCCGTTTGAGCAAGAACGGGTTGGGATCTTCGAGCATCACCAGCGTGGCGCCGGTCTGAGCCGTGGATAGCAAGCAACAGCCCATGCCGTAGGTGTGGAACAAGGGGACAACGCAGAACACGCCGTCAGCCGACGTGATGCCCATCGACGTCGCATACGTGCGAGCTTCGGCACGAACGTTCGCATGGGTGCGGGCCACACGTTTCGGCCGTCCCGTCGAGCCGGACGAGAACTGGTAGACGAACACGTCGTCGGCCGGACGCGGAGCGAGCGGCGCAGCGCCGTGCTCGCTCATCAGCCCTTCGAGCGTGACCATGTGGGGATGCGCCGGCCTCGTCGTGATCACGTCGACAGGCCAGTCCATGCTCGACGAGATGCGTTCGCAGACACCGGCGCAACGGTCGTCGGTGATTACCGCCTTGACCTCACAACGGCGGAAGCAGAACTCAAGCTCTTCCTGCTTGAACTGCGGGTTGAGCGGGACGAGCACAGCTCCGAGGGCCGAGACAGCGTGGAAGCACAGGACGAACTCGAGGTTGTTCGGCAGCAGCAGCGCGACCGCGTCACCGGGCGCAATGCCTCTGCCCGCAAGCCCGGCAGCGACGAGCTCGACGAGCTCGACGAGCTCGCGATGCGAGATCCGGTCGTCACGATGCACGACCGCGATTCCGTCGGGTTGCGCCGCGCGCGACGCGTAGAGCAACTCGAGCGACATCGGCGTTCGCTAGCCGAGCCCGGCGTCGGTTGCTGTCTGACCTGCGAGGAACCGCTCGATGCTCGCGATGCTCGCGAAGTTCTCTGGTGTCAGGTCCTCGTCGTCAATCGATATCTCGAACTCGGACTCCAGATAGGAGACGAGCTCGATGATCCCGTGCGAGTCGACGATCCCAAGGTTCAGTAGGTCGTCCTCGTAGCCCACCGACTTCACGTACCGCCCGGGCGTCAACTCGGCGAGGATGAAGCGCTGGATGGCGGCTGCAACCGGGCTCATATGGACGAGGTACCATAGGGTTTGTCGCTGCCCGAGGCGCAGCGCTGGTAGGCCGTCGATGGACGAGGGGCCGTGAACTCTCAACGTGACTCCAGCGAACGTGTCCTACCGGAGCCGGGGCGCGGCGTGTTCGAGACGGTGCTGGTATGTGCCGGGGTGCCGGTCGAGCTCGAGCGGCATCTCGCGCGCCTCGATCGAAGCGTGCGTGACCTCTATGGCGATGGCCTGCCGGACGTCAGCGCAGCGCTGATCGGAGCGGCCGCGCGAGATCTCTCGGTCGGCCGGGTGCGGCTGACGGTCGTACCGCGATCGGGCGGCCTCGTCGCCGAGGTCACGGCGACGCCGGTCGCGCCGGAGCTCGTGTTTCCCGCCTGGGAGCAGGCATCGACATTGACGCCGTTCGTCGCAACGCCGATCGGGGCGCACAAGTGGGCCGACCGCGACGTGTTAGAGCGTTTCGAGAAGTCCGCGCATCCGACGGTTCCGTTGCTTGTCACCGACCGCGGCGCGGTGCTCGAGGCGTCGCGTGGAAACGTCTTCGTCGTGATCGACGGTGCGCTTGTCACGCCGCCGACCGACGGCCGGATCCTTCCTGGCATCTCGCGTGAGTTGGTCCTCGAGCTGGCGCGCGACGAGGGCATCGACGTGAGCGAGCGACCTGTCCGTCTCGATGAGTTGCAAGCCTCCGACGAGGTGTTTCTGACCGGCGCCGTGCGGGGCGTCGAGCCCGTTGTCGAATGCGCCGATCGAACGTGGTCGGAGGGGGTCGTGACGCCGCGCTTGGCGACGGGGCTCCGCGACTGTTGGCGTACCGAGACCTGAACGGACGCTCGTCCGAGTGACATAACCGTGAAAATCTCGTAATCTCGCTGGGTGGACCATGCCGCCTCCGCACAGCGGATATGACCGCTTCGATACCGCGACCGGAGAGCGACTCGCCGCCCAGACTCCGCTACACCTTCTCGCGCGGCGACGGCCGCCGGGAGCGTGCGACCATGCTCGATCTGGCGCGGTATCTGCCTAACGCGCCCGACGAAGACCGGTTCGCCAAGTACTACGACCGGAACCCTCACGGCCAAGCTGCCCTCTGGCTCGCGTGCGAGAGCGAGTCGGGACGGGTGGTCGGGATGGCTGGGTTGCTGACGGGCCACCTGCAGATCGACGGGCAGCCGGTTCCCGTCGCCGTGGGCGCGGACTTCGCGATCGAACCCGAGCACCGCGGGCTCGGCCCGGCGCTGACCCTGCAACGCTCGCAGCTCGCGGACTTGGGCGAGCGCGGGCTGCTGTTCGCATACGGATGTCCAAACGCCGACTCAGAACCGATCGTCAAACGGGTCGGATACAGGAGCGTCGGCGAGCTGACCCGTTTCGTGAAGGTGCTTCGCAGCCGGCACTTCGTCGATCGCCTGGTACCCGATCGCCGGCTGGCGCGCTCGCTCGGGAGGGCGCTGGCGTTGATCGTCCACCCCCTGCTTCAACTGAGGTTGCGGGAACGCAGGGCACGCCGCGGGCAGCGTCTGTCGGTGCTCATGCCGCCGGCCTTCGACGAGCGGTTCGCCCGAGTCTGGGCCTCGCTCGCGCAGCAGCACCGGATCACCGGCGATCGCACTGTCGAGCTGCTTAACTGGCGCTACGACTTCGATCGAGATGGCGCTTCGGAGTACTCGATCTTCGCCGTTGCGGACGGCACGCAGGTCTCGGGCTACCTCGTCTATCGGACGTCCAACGAGATCCGCCACGTCTTTGACCTGGCCTGCCTCGACTCGCGGCCCGTCATCGACACGCTGCTCACCGAGTTCCTCGCCGATGCTCGCGCCGAGCGCGTCGTCGGCATCTCGTTTCGTTGTCTAGGACCGCGGACCTTGCTCACTGAACGCTTGCGTCACTTCGGCTTCCTCGCCCGTGACGAGGACACTCGGCTTCACGTCTATCGGGCGCCCGCCGGACCTTCAGCGATCGACGTCCTCGATCGCGGCAATTGGTATTTCGTGATGGGCGACAGCGACCTCTAGCGGTTCGCCGTAACGGGCGACCGAGAGGCGCCACCGATCGGTCATGCCGACCGATCGGGCGTTAGGCCGTGGCGGCCGCGCTCAGCCGCTCGTAGAGCGGGAAGCGCTCGGCGATCGCGGCGACCTGCTCAGCGAGCTCGGCCCGGCGCGCCTCGTAGTCGGGCGTCAGCGCCGTGGCGATGATGCCGCCGACCTCGCGCAGATCGTCGACGCCGAGGCCGCGCGTCGCGAGCGCCGGCGTGCCGACGCGCAGCCCGCTCGTCACCATCGGCGGCCGCGGGTCGAACGGAACGGCGTTGCGATTGACCGTGATGCCGATCTCGTGCAACCGGTCCTCTGCCTGCTGTCCGTCGAGCTCGGACTCGCGCAGGTCGGCGAGGACGAGGTGCACGTCGGTGCCGCCGGTCAGCACGTTGACGCCGTGACCGGCCTTCAGCAGCTCGTCGGCGATCGCTTTGGCGCCGTCGATCGTGCGCTGCTGGCGCTCCTTGAAGGCGTCACTCGCCGCGATCTTCAGCGCCACCGCCTTGGCGGCGATCACGTGCATCAGCGGCCCGCCCTGCTGGCCCGGGAAGACCGCGGAGTTGATTGCCTTGGCGTACTCCTCGCGGCACAGGATCATGCCGCTGCGGGGGCCGCCGAGCGTCTTGTGGATCGTCGTCGTGACGACGTCGGCGTACGGCACCGGGCTCGGGTGCAGGCCGGCCGCGACGAGCCCGGCGAAGTGCGCCATGTCGACCATCAGCAGCGCCCCGACCTCGTCGGCGATCTCGCGGAAGCGGGCGAAGTCGAGCTGGCGCGGGTACGCCGACCAGCCGGCGATCAGCAGCTTCGGCTTGCGCTCGCGCGCGATCCGCGCGACCTCGTCCATGTCGATCAGGCTCGTCTCACGATCGACCTCGTACGGCGCGATGTCGTAGAGGCGGCCCGAGACGTTGAGCTTCATCCCGTGGCTGAGGTGGCCGCCATGTGCGAGCGCGAGCCCCATGATCGTGTCGCCCGGCTGCAGCAGCGCGTGGTAGACGGCGGTGTTCGCCTGGGCGCCGGCGTGCGGCTGGACGTTGGCGTGCTCGGCGCCGAACAGCGCCTTGGCGCGGTCGATCGCCAGCTGCTCGGCGATGTCGACGAACTCGCAACCGCCGTAGTAGCGACGCCCCGGGTAACCCTCGGCGTACTTGTTCGTCAGCACGCTGCCCTGGGCTTCGAGCACGGCCTCGGGGACGAAGTTCTCGCTCGCGATCATCTCCAGCGTGCGCTGCTGGCGGTCGAGCTCGAGCCGCAGCACCTCGGCGATGTCCGGGTCGACATCGGCGAGCGGGCGGTTGAAGAAGTCAGCTGGAAGTTCGGTCATGGCGGCGCGTTCCAAGGTATCAGCGCGCCCAGCGCCGACTCCGGCGGGCGAGCAGCATGCAGGCGGAGGCCGGCACCGCGACGGCGGCGAGTCCGATCGGCAACGAGATGTGCAGTGGGCGCGGGCCGCCGGTCGCAATAGGGATCAGCCGGATCGCGACCTGCGCGAGTGCCGGCGTGAGTGCCGCCAGAACGAGCGCGGCGGCGAGCGCGGCGGCACCGCCACGCCGGGCGGCCGCGAGTGCGACGCCGCCGAGCACAGCGAGTGAGGCGCCCGCGAGCAGCGGGCCGACGCTGACCCACCAGTAGGCCCCGTAGCGGTCGAACGTCATCGCTGCCGACAAGCCGAGCGCCAGCGCCGGCGTGAGCGCCAGCACGCCGACGCGAATCGGTCGTCGCCCGCTGGCCGCTCCGGCCGCACACGCCACGGCGAGCAGGAGCGCTGCCGGCATCCAGGCCTGCGAGCCGTCGACGAAGACCGATCCGATCACGATCGGAAAGCGCACGTGTCCATGCCCGAACGCGAAGGAGCCCCACGTCGCGACGGCCGCTGCGGCGACCGGGACCGCACCGAGGAGAGCGACAGTTCGGGTACCCGCAAGCGTGCCGAGCAATGCCACGACGGATCCCAGGACGATCACCAACCACAGGCGACCAGGCCCGCCGTAGACGCTCAGCGCCGGGCCCAGTGTGGCGGCCCACACCGTCGCGTTCGCCGCGGCGAGCGGAAGCACCAGGCGCCCGAGCGCGTCACGCCAGGGCATCGCGGCGACGCCGCCGAGAACCCTGCTGCGATGCTCGGCGATCCCACCGCGCACGAGTCCGACCGCCTGCCGAGACATCGCGAAGCGGCGGTCGTCGGTGGCGACAAGCTCGCGAGCGAGGTCGAGCAGCACCTCGCCGTCCTGGTTGCGCCGCCTGCGCGGGTACGCCTGCAGGCACAGCCGCAGCAGCGCGCGGCTCATGCCGGCCTCGGGCGGCGCTGCCGGCCCCGGGCTGCGACGCCGCGCAGCTCGACGACCTCCGCCGCCGCTCGCAGGCGCGCGGCCTCCGTGCGCACCACGCGCTCGCCATCGCCGGTCAAGCGGTGGTAGCGACGCTTGCGCCCCTCGACGACCTCCTCGCGCTCGATCTCGACGAGGCCTTCGCTGCGAAGCCGCTCGAGTGCGCCGTAGAGCGTCCCGGCTGTTGGCCGCACGCGACCGTCGGACAGGTCAGCCACGCGCGTGGCGATCGCGTAGCCGTGGAGCGGGCCGTCGAGCAGCACGGCAAGGACGAAGTAGGTCGGCTCACGGAGCGCCATCGCGCGAGTATAGTACGTCTACCGATGCATCTGCAACCGTACTACGCGGTCAGCGGCGCTCGACCTCGCCGATCAAGCCGACGCGGCGCTCGTGGCGGCCGCCGTCGAACTCGGTCGCGAGGAACGCCGAGACGATCGCGTCGGCCTGCTCGACGCTCAACCGCGCGCCCGACAGCGCCACGACGTTGACGTCGTTGTGCTGCCGCGCCAGCGCCGCCTCGGCTGCATCGTGGGCGTTGACGGCACGGACGCCGTCGACCTTGTTGGCGACGATGCTGACGCCGACGCCCGAGCCGCAGACGAAGACGCCGCGCTCGGCGTCGCCGGCGGCGACCACCCGCGCCGCGGGCTCGGCATAGAGCGGATAGTCCGTCGACGCATCGGAGTCCGTGCCGAAGTCGATGACCTCGTGGCCCGCGGCCGCGAGCGTCTCCACGACGTGCTGCTTGAGCTCGAACCCTCCGTGATCGGCCGCCACCGCGATGCGCATGCGGCGCGAGCCTAGTGGCCGAGCGCGGCGGAAAGCGTCGCGCTGCCGACCGCGCCCTCGCGCACGACCCGCCAGACACCGTCGTGCTCGTAGCGCGTCAGGTCGACCACCGTCGAGGGCATCCCCGGAAGCTCACCGCCATCGATCACGAGATCGGCACCGTCGCGGATCGCGGCCGGCACGTCGGCGAGCCGCCGCGAGTCGGCCCCACCCGCAAGGTTGGCGCTGGTCTGAAGCAGCGGGACGCTGACGTTCGCCAGCAGCGGCACGTCGGGCACGCGCAGGCCGAGCGTCGTGCCCCCGCCGGCGAGCGGGAAGCGCTGCTCGGGATCCTCGACGAGCAGCGTCAGCGCACCGGGCAGCAGTGCCTGCGCGGCGCGGGTCGTGCGAGGGCCGAGCGGCGGCAGCGCGGCGACCGAGAAGACCATGATCGCGGCGGGCTTGTCCGCCGCGCGCCCCTTGAGCGCGTAGAGCCGCTCGACCGCGCTCGCCGAATGGGGATCGCAGGCCAGGCCATAGACGGTGTCGGCCGGGAAGACGGCGACGCCGCCGCCGGCGATGCACCGCTCGAGCCGCGCGCTCGGTGGTCCGTCTAATTCCACGCCACCACCACGCGATCGATGCCGGCGAGATCACCCAGCGACTCGGCGTTCGCGTACCCCGCCGCGCGAGCGAGCCGCTCGACCTCCGGCGCCTGCCCGGCGCCGAGCTCGACGACGAGCAGCGCCGGATGCGCCGCGACGACGAGCCGGCGGATGACGTCGAGCCCGTCGGCGCCGCCGAAGAGCGCCAGCGCCGGCTCGTGCGCGGCGACGTCTGGTGGCAGCGGGTCGCCGTCGCGGACGTACGGCGGGTTCGACGCGACGATGTCGAAGTCGCCCGCCGGGACGAGGTCGGCCTCGATCCAGGACACGTCGAGGCCGAGCCGCTCGCCGTTGGCGCGCGCGACGGCAAGCGCGTCGGCGGAGACGTCGCTGCCGCTGACGTCGAGGTCCGGGCGCTCGTGCCTGAGCGCGAGGGCGATCGCGCCGCTGCCGGTGCCGACGTCGACGACGCGCGCGCCCTCGGGCGCCCGTGCGACGACGGCCTCGACGACGAGCTCCGTCTCCGGCCGCGGGATCAGCACGCGGCGGTCGACGTCGAGCTCGATCCAGCGAAAGCCGCGCCGGCCGGTCAGGTAGGCGACCGGCTCGCGCTCGATCGAGCGCCGGCGGACGAGCTGCTGGAAGCCGCGAACGGCCGGGCCCTCGACGAGCCGCTCCGGATGCATCAGCAGCTCGCCGCGGTCGACGCCGAGCGCGTGCGCGAGCAGCAGCTCGGCGTCGAGCCGGCTCGACGGAGAGCCGCTCGCGGAGATCGCGATGATCGCGCTGTCGAGCGCTTCGCCGACGGTCGCGCCGGTGGGCCTAGGAATCGCCCTGGGCCTGTGCTTCGAGGCCACGGCGGCGCTCATCGGCTCGCAGCGCGTCGGTGAACTCGTCGAGATCGCCCTCGAGCACCTGGTCGAGGTTGTGTGCCGTCAGCTTGATCCGGTGGTCGGTGACGCGCCGCTCGCCGTAGTTGTAGGTGCGGATCTTCTCGGCGCGGTCACCGGAGCCGACCTGCGCGCGGCGGTCGGCCGCGTGCGCCGCCTGCTGCTCGGCGAGCGCCTGCTCGTAGAGCCGGGCGCGCAACACGCGCATCGCGCGCTCGCGGTTCTGCAGCTGGCTCTTCTCGTCCTGCATCGAGACGACGACACCACTCGGCTTGTGCGTGATGCGGACCGCCGAGTCGGTCGTGTTGACGGACTGGCCGCCGGGGCCGGACGAGCGGTAGACGTCGATCTGGAGGTCGTTGGCGTCGATCTGGACGTCGACGTCCTCGGCTTCGGGAAGCACCGCGACGGTTGCCGTCGACGTGTGGATGCGCCCCTGCGACTCGGTCGCGGGGACGCGCTGGACGCGGTGTGTGCCACCCTCGAACTTGAAGACGCTGTACGCGCCCTCGCCCTTGATGGCGAAGGTGTACTTGCCCTCGCTGAGCTCGAGCGGCTCGGCCTTGAAGCCCCGCCGTTCGGCGTACTTGGTCAGCATCCGGTAAAGGTCAGCGGCCCACAGACCGGCCTCGTCTCCGCCCGCGCCGCCCTGGATCTCGACGATCACGTCCTTGTCGTCGGCGGGGTCGCGCTCGACCATCGCCAGCCGCAGCTCCTCCTCGAGCCGCTCGCGCTCTGCCGCGGCCTGCTCGAGCTCCTCGCGCATGTCCTCGCCCTCATCGACAAGCTCCCGCGCGCCTTGCTCGTCGCTGCTCGCGTGACGCCACTGAGCGGCCAAGCGGGCACCGGCCTCGAGCTGGCGATACTCGCGCCCGACGGCGGCGAAGCGCTCCCGGTCCGAGAC
>DASRHW010000127.1:0-9343 GCA_035650375.1 Solirubrobacteraceae bacterium
CTCCGAGTGGACGCCGTAGGACTTCGCCAGCAGCGAGAAGTCGATCGGCGGGTCGTCGATCGTCGTGCCGATGACGATGTTCTCGCGTGAGCGCCCGCGTGCGACCGCGACACGGTCGGCGTGCTTGACCGAGTTGTTGTAGGCGCGGTTGTCGTCGACGACGATCAGCAGCGGCAGCTCGTAGTGCGCCGCGGTCCACAGCGCGCTCGGCGTGAACAGCGCGTCGCCGTCTGACTGCAGGTCGATCACGAGGCGGTCGGAGTCGCGGTGCGCGAGCGCCGCGCCGATCGAGGCACCGAGGCCGTAGCCGAGGCCGGCGCCGCCCTGGCCGCCGAGGTACTGGTCCGGGCGGTCGATCGACCACAGCCGGTGCGCCCAGTTGCGCAGGTGGCCGTTGGCCAGCACGCGGTCATGGCCCGACGTCAGCTGGTCGACGACGTGCGCGACGTAGGAGACGGGCAGCGGGCCGGGCTCCGGCACCTCGGACGCGATCGCGTCCCAGCCGGCGAAGAGCGCCGCCGACTGCGCGCTGAGCCGCGCGCGCCGCTGGTCGATCGCGGCGACGTCGCCGTGCTCGCCGACCAGCTCGCGGACACGCCCGAGCAGCTGCGGCAGCGCGAGCTCGAGCTCGGCCGCGATGTGGAGATCGACAGGCTGCAGCCGCTGGAAGTCCTGCGCCCACGAACGCGTCAGCAGATGCGCGACGCTGATGTGCGCGACGCGGGCATCCGACGGCGTCAGCCGGACCGACTTGCCGGCGTGGACGTCGACGCTGTTGAGCACGCCGAACAAGTCACGGACCTCAAGGCCGAGGACGACATCGGCGTCGCCGATCAGCTCGGGCGCGCCGGAGAGGTTCAGCGGATGGCGCGTCGGGAAGTTCAGCGCGTTCTTCCAGTACTCGCCCTCGGGGTCGATCACCGGGGCGCCGAGCAGCTCCGCGAGCTCGACCAGCGCGTCGAAGCCCGCCTCGCTGCGGCCTACGAGGTCGGCGACGATCACCGGGCGCTCGGCGCCGAGCAGCCAGCGCGCGAGCGTGTCGATCGCCTCGGGCTCAGCGGCCGAGCGGCCGTAGGCGGCGAAGCGCTCGAGCTCCGGAAGCTCGAAGTCGGCCGGGAGCGTCTGCTCCTGGTGGTCGACGTCCATGCAGATGTAGACCGGCCCGGTCGGCTCGGTCGTGGCCAGCTTGAGCCCCTGCAGCAGCGACTCGGGGATCGCCTCGAGCGAGCCCGGCTGGTCGTCCCACTTGACGTAGTCGCGGACCTGCTGGCCCTGGACGTTGGCGGTGTGGATCCAGTCGATCCAGGGACGGCGCTTGGTCGCGTCCATCGGGCCGGTCGCGCCCAGCAGCAGCACCGGGACGCGATCGCACCAGGCGTTGAAGATCGCCATCGTCGCGTGCTGCAGGCCGACGACGTCGTGCAGCGCGACGGCGAGCGGGCGGCCGGCGGCCTTCGCGTAGCCGTGCGCGATCGCGACCGAGATCTCCTCGTGCAGCGACTCGATGATCTCGGGACCGCCGAAGTTGACGAGCGAGTCGTGCAGTCCCCGGAACGTCGCCCCCGGCGACATCGAGAGGTACTCGATCCCCAGCCGCTCGAGCAGCGTCGCGATCATGTCGGAGCCGTACTGCGGCTGCGGCGCCTCGACGGCGTCGATCGCCTCCTCGTCTGGAGCCTGATCAGTCACGCGAATTCCGTCCGTTGTCCCCGACATCGCGACAAACATACGCCGGGCGGCAGGCCCTGCCCATACAACCTCGACGCGATCGGTGTTTCCGTCGGCTATGCCGCGACCGCCAGACGCCGCTGAGACTGGTTCATACCACCGCGGGTATGACGTTTCCGCAGCATTTGTATTGGAGCAGTGGTCGCAGGCTCGACTAGCTTCGAGCGAGACCACGTCGACCGGAGGAGCGCGTCATGGAACTCGGTCTCGAAGGACGCAGTGCCGTCGTCACCGCCACCGGCTCCGGCCTCGGCCTCGCGATCGCCCGCGCGCTCGCGGGCGAGGGCGTCAACGTCACGGGCGCCGACATCGACCCGTCGGCGGTCGAGGGCGTCGCCGGCGTCACGACGGCGCGCGTCGACCTGCTGACCGACGAGGGCGCCCGGCAGGCGGTCGAACAGGCGGTCGAGCAGCACGGCCGTATCGACATCCTCGTCAACGCGCTCGGCGGCCCCGCCCACCGGCCCGACGGCTTCCTCGGCGCCGACGACGACGGCTGGCGGCGGACGATCGACCTGAACTTCATGGCGATGGTGCGGACGTGCCGCGCCGCGATCCCGCACATGCAGGCCCAGGGCGGCGGCTCGATCGTCTCGATCGCCTCCGACGCCGGCCGCCAGGCCGATCCGTTCTTCTTCGACTACTGCGCGGCGAAGGCCGCCGTGCTGAGCCTCTCGAAGAGCCTCTCGATCGAGTTCGCGCCGACGATCCGCTCGAACGCCGTCTCCCCCGGCCCGACCCGTACGCCGGGGCTCGTCGGCTTCTTCGACAAGCACGTCGCGCCCGAGTGGGGCATGTCGACCGACGCAGCGATCGAGCACTTCGTCAAGGACGTCCGCAAGCTGCCAGCCGGCCGCCTCGGCGAGCCGGAGGACGTCGCCAACGTCGTCCTGTTCCTCGCGTCGGACATCTCACGCCAGGTGACCGGCTCGGAGTACTGCGTCGACGGCGGCGTGATTCAGGCCAACTAGCTCAGACGGCCGCAGGAGCGGCGACCGACCCTGTGTTGATCGCCTCGAGCAGGCGATGCTCGGAGAGATCGTCGCCGGCGAGCTCGCCGACGCCGCGGCCCTGGAAGAGCACGACGACGCGGTCGCAGATGTCGGCCATCTCCTCGAGGTCGCTCGACGTGTAGATGACGATCCGCCCGCTGGCCGCCATCTCGGCGATGATCGCGTGCATCTCGACCTTGGCGCCGACGTCGACGCCGCGAGACGGGTCGTCGAGCAGGACGACGCGCGGATCGGCCTCGAGCCACTTGGCGAAGACGACCTTCTGCTGGTTGCCGCCCGAGAGCTCGTTGACGCGTGACGACGCGGAGGTCATCTTGACGCCGAGCGCGGCACCCCACTTCTGCGCGTTGGCGACCATCTGCCGCTTGCGCAGGACGAGGCCCATGCGCCGCAGCGGGCCGCCGCTGACGAGGCAGACGTTCTCGTAGATCGTCTTCTCGATCATCACGCCGTAGTTGGCGCGATCGGCCGGCACGTAGGCGATCCCCGCGCGCACCGCGCGCGGGATGCTCGTCGGGGTGCGCCGGCCGTCCGGCAGCGTCACGGTGCCGCCGTCGGCGCTCTTCTTGCCGAAGACGACGTCGAACACGGCCTGCACGCCCGAGCCCTCGAGCCCAGCGAGGCCGACGACCTCGCCGGGCTTCGCTGTGAGGTCGAACGACTCCAGGGCGTAGTCGACGCTGAGGCCTTCGATCCGCAGCGGCTCGGTGTTGACCTGCTCGCTGGCGCCGTCGGAGACGTTGACGTCGCGGATCTTGCGCGTCTGCGCCTCACCGAGCATCTCCGAGACGGCGCCGGAGATCGTCATCTCTTGGCGCGGGCGCCGCTGCACGACGGCGCGGCCGTTGCGGAAGACAGAGATCGTGTCCGCGATCTCGAAGACGTCCTCGAGGAAGTGCGACACGTAGACGATGCCGACGCCGCGGTCGCGCAGCGAACGGACGACCTTCAGCAGACGCTGCGTCTCGCCTGCCTGCAGCGCCGAGGTCGGCTCGTCGAGGATCAGGATCTTCGGGTCGTTGAGCAGCGCGCGGGCGATCTCGACGAGCTGCTGCTCGCCGAGCCGCAGCGAGCCGAGCTTGCGGTCGAGGTTGACGTGCAGCCCGACCAAGTCGACGACCGGCTTCGCGAGCTTGCGCATCTTCGAGCGGTCGACGAGCGTGCCGCCGCGAAGCGGCTCGTGCAGCATGAACAGGTTGTGCAGCACGTCGAAGTCGGGGAACAGGTTCAGCTCCTGCGACACGATCGCGATGCCCTGGGCGGCCGCCTCGCCGACGTCGCTGAAGCTGACCTCCTCGCCGTTGAGCGTCAGCGTGCCGTGCGTCGGCTGCTCCGCGCCGACGAGGATCTTGACCAGCGTCGACTTGCCGGCGCCGTTGGCGCCGAGCAGCGCGTGCACTTCCCCGGGGTGGATCTCGAGCGAGACGTCCTGGAGCGCCCGGACGCCGCCGTAGTTCTTGGTGATGTCGCTGGCGACGAACATCGCCGGCTACACCGAGACTCGCAGCGCGCGCTCTGCTCGACGACGGCGGACCAGCGCATCGGTGCCGACCGCGAGGATGATGACCGCGCCGGTGACGAAGTTGGTCCAGTTCGAGTTGACCGAGAAGAAGATCAGGCCGCTGTTGATGACGGCGACGATCAGCGCCCCGAGCAACGCGCCCGGGACAGTGCCGGAGCCGCCGGTGACGGCGGTGCCGCCGATAATCGCCGCGGCGATCACCTGGAGCTCGAAGCCGACGCCGATCGTCGGGTCCGCGCCCTGGAAGTACGCGAGGCTGAGCACGCCGGCGAGGCCGCAGAGGCCGCCCGTGAGCATCAGCGCGTAGATCCGGATCCGGCCGGCGGGGATGCCCGAGAACTCGGCGGCTCGATGATTCGAGCCGACGGCCCTGACCATCGCGCCGAAGCGCGTCTTGGTGAAGACGATCGTCAGGACGATGCCGATGCCGATCACGAACCAGCCGACGACCGGGAAGCCGAGCCAGTCGTTGCCCAGCTGCGTGAAGTAGCTGGTGTCGATCGGGATGTTCTCGACCGGCTTGCCGTCGGAGATGACGGTCACCAGGCCTCGGTACATGGAGAACGTGCCGAGCGAGACGATCAGCACGGGGATGCGGAAGAGGCTGGCGAGGACGCCGTTGGCCGCGCCCATCAGCGATGCGACACCGATCGCCAGCAGCGCCGCGAGGTACGGGTCCATCGACGACATCCACTTCGCGGCGAGGATGATGCTGACGGCGTAGATGCCGCCGACCGAGAGGTCGATCTCCGTCATCGCCAGCAGGAAGACCATCCCGTAGGCGGCGATCGCGACGAATCCCGCCGTACGGACCGTGCTCAGGAGGACGTCGGACTGCAGGAAGTCGCCGTGAAAGGCGCCGATGAAGGCAACGAGCGCGGCAAGCGCGAGCGCGGTGCCCAGCTCTTCGATCGAGAAGACCTTGCGCGCGACCGCGGCGACACCACTGCTTCCGGACGACCGTGCGCCGCCTTCAGGCGACGGTGCGTTTCCGGTGGTTTCCAACGAAGCACTCGAGTCAGCCATTACATCTTCTCCCTCTTCGCTCGCGCGAAGACTCGCCTCCCAGGGTCGCGGATCCTAGCCAGACCGGCTCCCAGTATCCAGTTTGCGAACGCGCTGTCAGTGGCGGCGCGCGGCAATCGCCTGCGCACACCCCGGAAACGACCCCCGCCGGGCCTGTGACAAGGCCCGGCGGGAGCGCGCTACCGATGCTGCTGGGGACCTACTTGTAGACGTTCGACAGCGGCTCCATCTGTGCTGCCGGATTCTTGAAGAACGTCGTCAGGTACTGCTTGTACGCCTTGCGCGTATTCGCCAGCGACGACTCACGCGTCAGCACACGGCTGGCGTTGGACTTCGTCACGAGCTCGCCCTTGATGTTGACGAAGCCCTTCGGCAGCGTCGTGCCCTTCTTGGCCGTCTCGGCAAGCAACCGGGCCGAGATGTAGCCGCGGACGTACGGCGCCTCGCCGAGGGCGGCCAGCATCGTGCCGTCCTTGATCCCGCGGACCGACTCGAGGTTGATGTCGAACGTCAGCAGCTCGCCCTTGACGCCGGACTCCTTCTTCGCCTTGACCAGGCCCGGACCGTCGCTGTCGCAGTTGCCGATGAACGCCAGCGCGTCGCGGTTCGCCCCCATCGCCCCCTGCCACGCGGCCAGGTTCTTCGTCGGCTCCGTCGTCGTCTCGATAGGGCCGACGACCTTGGCGTTGGGCAGGTACTTCGCGATCCCCTGCTTGAAGGCCGTGATCCGGAAGTCGAGCGTCGCGACGCCGGGAATGCAGTTGCCGAGCACGATCGACCCGCGCGCGTTCGCGCCGACCTTCTTGCGCAACTCCAGCAGCAGGCTGTAGGCCGCCTGGCGATCGTTGATGCCGACGAACGTCTTGACCGGCGACGGCTGCTTCGGCGCCTCGTTGAACGCCAGCAGCGGGATCCCCGTCTTGCCCGCATCCGAGAGCGCGCGATTCCACACCGACGCCTGCAGCGGCATCACGGCGACGCCCGCGGGCTTCGTCGAGAGCACGTTCTGCAGCAACTGGATCTCGGTCGTCGGATTCGGCGCCGGCGGCCCGACGTACTTCAGCGACGCGCCGGAAACGGCCTTCGTTCCATCCTTGGCACCGTCAGAGACGGTCTTCATGAACGGGTTGGCCGTCAGCCCGATCACCATCGCCACCTTCGGCCTTGGATTCGGCTTTGCCGCCTCGGCGCCAGCCACACCAACAGCAGACCCCAGCGCGACGACCGCGGCCAGCGAGACCGCCCCTGCGCGCGCGGAGACGCGCTTCGTGAACATCGTCTTCATCTCGTCCCCCAACCTCTCCCGAGTACGTAGTAGTAAGCCGATCGCGACGTTATCCGCGTGACCCAGGAACCGAAACGATCCGGGTCGGCATTTCGGATAGTCGCGGCGCGGGTGGTGCCGGCAGGGCCGCGCCGTTAGGATCGACTCGCGGTCTACCAGGGGGAGCGAATGATCGCCGAAGACGACTGGCGCGCTGGGATCATCGCGTGCTCGATGTAGACGGAACCGGACGACGAAGCGCGTCCTCGGGCCCATTCCGATCGACCGATGTCGATGAGGCGCGGGACGCGATCGCGACCGTCTTCTGCGAGCACGAGCTCGACATCGTCGGTCGTCGCGACCGCTTCGACGCGGCAGTGGCCGCATGGGACCTTGGGACGTTCAAGATCGGCTGCCTGCGCCACGGCGTCGAGGTCGTCATCCGCCCGCGCAAGTTCTGCTCGTACTACGCGATCCAAGTCCCGCTGAAGGGAGCGGCGATCACGCGCCAGGGCCACGGCACGGCGGAGTCCGCGCCGGGCATCGCCACGGTCCTCTCGCCGACGCAGGAGGTCGTGATGCGCTGGAGCGCCGACCACGACCAGATCACGTTCTGCGTCGATCGCGACGCGATCGATCAGGAGCTGGCGCGAATGCTCGGCCACGAAGCCGACGCGCCCGTCATCTTCGACGTCGCGATGGACCTGACCTCACGTGACGGAAAGGCGTTGGCCGCGACGCTGCGCTGCGTGTTGGACGAGATACGCGGCGGCGGCGAGTCGCTCGATCATCCGCTCGTGCGGAGCCGGATGGAGCAGCTCATCGTCGACCGGTTGCTGGTCGGCCAGCGGCACAACTTCTCCGAGCAGCTCGCCACCGGCTATCCCGCCGCACGCCCGCCGGCGGTGCGACACGCGTTGGAGATCATCCGAGCCCGGGCAGCCGAGCCGCTGACGATCCCGATGATCGCCGAGCTGGTCGGCGTGAGCATCAGCAGCCTGCAGAAGGGATTCCACCAGCACATCGGAGTCACGCCGCAGCACTATCTGCGCGAGGTCCGCCTCGAGCATGCACGCGACGATCTGCTCGCCGGGTCACGCGATGACACGTCGGTGAACACCATCGCCTATCGCTGGGGCTTCACCCACCTCGCCCGCTTCGCCGGCTACTACAAGCACCGCTACGGCGAGCTTCCGTCAGAGACCCTGCAACGGTGAGGCCAGGTAGGGCGGTCAGGCAGCGCGGCCGCGCGTGCTCGCGACCGCCTTGCCGGCCTTGCGGACCGACAGCACGTACGTGGCGCCCTTGGGCAGCTTGCCGCGCGGCACCTTCACGGTGACCGCGCCGCGCGCGTCACTGCGGCCGCCGGCGACCTTCGTCGCCTTGGCCGTCAGCCCCTTGGCGATGCGGTAGACGGTCGCCGTGCAGGCCTTCGCACGGCAGCCGGCGACCTTGCTCGCGCTGCTGACCGACACCGTCTTGCCGCGCGCGGACGTGCGCGCGCGAAGCGTCGCCGCCTTGCGGGTGACGCGGTAGGTCGGGGCGCTGAAGGTGATGCCGCCGACGGTGATCATCAGACCGGCGCTGTCGTCGTCACTCTCGCTGCGGGCGGCGAAGGTCGGCGCGTCTTGCGTGCCGGGATCACCGCGGCGGGTCGCGGTGAAGAACGAGGCGGCGTCGGCGGGGACGACGCCGTAGAGGGTGGTCAGCGCGCCGGCGGGCAGGAACGCCTGGAGGATGCCGCGCTGCGGCGAGCCGTCGGCGGCGAGGTGCGACGAGGCGATCTGCATGTCCAGCGTCGGCGCGGCGGCCGAGCCACCGGGCACGAGGTAGCCGGCGATCGCGCCCTGCGTCGCGAAGGCGGCGCCGGTGAGCGAGGCGTCGAGCGTGTCGTCGAGGCTCAGGACCATCTGGCTGCCGAGGTAGGTGCCGTCGGCCTGGGCGATGTCGCAGTCGCGGATCGGCGTCGCCGTGCAGCCGACCGGGCCGCGCGTGCTCCAGTCGATGTTCGGCGTCTGCGACGGACGGACGCGCAGGTGGATCTCCGCGGCGTCGGTGCCGAGGCCGCTGGTCTTCCAGTTGACGAGCTGGCCGTTGATCCACGACCAGCGCAGCGTCTTGCCGAGCGTGTTGAGCCCGATGACGACGTCGAGCACCGTGCTGGCGCTGACGGTCTGGTTGAGCGGCACGCTCGGGCTGGAGAAGTCGAGGCCGAGACCCTGGTCGGTCTTGTAGCCGAAGGAGATGCCGACGCGGTTCGGCGTCGCGTAGCACTGACCCGGCGCGGGCGTCTGGCCGGCGCGGCAGAGGTTGGTCGGCGAGACGACGGCGGTGACATCGCCCGTCCGGACGCTCTTGGCGGCGTCGACGCCACCGGAGAACACCGTCGTGCGCTGGCTGCCGTTGACGACGGCGAGCGACTTGACGTAGGGCCGGGCGGCGAGGCCGCCGGGAAGATCGGACCACGTGGCGTTGTTCGGCGAGCCGGGCATCGGCGCGTCGACGAACTCCTGCGACGGCATCATCGTGCCGGGGGCGGCGAAGGCGGCGACCGCGGTGGCGCCCAGGAGGGCAGCGGCGAACGCGACGGCCAGGAGGCGGTTCATGGGGCATGTGATCGGCGGGTGGTTGGGGGAACTGAAGTGGTGGACAATGGTGTCCGAGAGCGGCGCTCAGCGCGACGCACTCGACGTCATTGCTAAGGCGCCGCTTATCGTTACGAGCCGAAGCGGCGATTGGTGCCCTCCTACGAACGTCCCGTCTGACCACCGTGGCTGAGCTCTCGAAGAC
>DASRHW010000128.1:0-5632 GCA_035650375.1 Solirubrobacteraceae bacterium
GGCCGCCCTCGTCTCGACTCTCGTGCTCGTCGCCGCAGGCTGCGGCAGCGAGAACGTCGGCGCGGGCGAGTCCGCTGGTGCGGAGCTCCTCAAGCCCGGCGCCCTCGTCTACGCCGATCTCGACAGCGATCCAGAGTCCGACCAGTGGAAGCAGGTCGAAGAGCTCGTCCTCCGGTTCCCCGACGGCGAGAAGTGGCTCGCCGAGCTGAAGAAGGAGATCGAGAGCGGCAGCGACATCACCTGGGAGGAGGTTCACGAGACGCTCGGCGGCGACGCGTCCGTCGCCGTCTACGCGAGCTCTATGGACGACGTCAAGGTCGTCGCCCTGCTGCGCCCCGACGACGTCGACGAGGCGCAGAAGCTGATCGAGCGCATCAACAAGGAGGAGCCCGACGATCCGCTGGTCACGCGGAGAGTCGGCCACTGGATCGCCGCCTCCGACAAGGAGGCATCGATCGATGCAGCGCTCAAGCCCGAAGGCGGTGAGGCGCTCTCCGACGACGAGGCCTTCCAGAAGGGCATGGCGGAGCTGCCGGATGACGCGCTGGGCCGCGTCTACGTTGACGTCGCGTCCGCGTTCAAGACTTTCGGCCGTGGCGAGGAAGCGCAGGCGCTGCGGATGTTCGGCCTGGACCAGCTCGACTTCGCCGGCGCCTGGGCCAAGGCCCTCGACGACGGCGCCGAAGTTGCGGGCGTGGTGCAGGGCGAGGGCGCCGACAAGCTGCTCGGCGCCTCGGAGGAGTACTCGTCCGACCTCCTCGAGCTCGTTCCCGCAGATGCCTTCGCCTTCATCAGCTTCATGGGCACAGGCATCGGCGAGCAGGTCGGCGCGCTGCAAGAAAATCCGCTGTACGGCTCGGCGCTCAAGGAGTTCGAGAAGGAGACCGGCGTTACAGTTGCCGAGCTCCTCCGCCTCATCGACGGAGAGGTCGCGTTCTACGCGGCGCCCGGTGCGCCGATCCCCGAGTTGACGCTGCTCGTTCGGCCGGACGACCCGGCGCAGGCTCGCGCGTCAGCCGAGCGGCTCCTGCGCGCGCTCGCAGCGATGGCGGTCGGCGAGGTGACCGAGGACGGCGACGTCACGACCGCGGTCTTCGACGACTTCGCGGTCAACCTCGGAATGGTCGACGACACGTTGGTGCTCACGACGACGAAGAACGCCATCGCCGACCTCGGGAGCTCCGGGGAGAAGCTGGCCGACAGCGATCGCTACAAGGACGCACTCGAGACAGCCGGCGCACCCGACCAGTACACCGGCCTTGCCTGGATCGACCTCAAGGAGACCATCGACCTGGTCATGGGCTTCGCCTCGCTCTCCGGCGAGTCCGTGCCTCCTGAGGTCTCCCGGAACCTCGAGCCGCTGCGCTCGCTCGTCGCGTACGGCGACAAGGACGGGAACCTCGTCAAGTCGCTCGTCTTCGTCGGAATCGAGTAGGTAGCGTTCGCGCTCGCATGGCGACGCGCGAATTCCTCTTCACGTCCGAGTCCGTCACCGAGGGCCACCCGGACAAGATCGCCGACCAGGTGTCGGACTCCGTGCTCGACGCGGTGCTGAAGGACGACCCGAAAGGGCGAGTTGCGTGCGAAACCCTGATCACGACCGGACTCGTGGTCGTGGCCGGGGAGATCTCGACCGAGACGTATGTCGACATCCCCGCACTTGTTCGCGCCCGGATCTCCGAGATCGGCTACACGCACTCGGAGTGGGGGTTCGACGCGACCACCTGCGGCGTCGTGGTGGCGATCGACGAGCAGTCGCCCGACATCGCGCTCGGCGTCGACCAGTCGTACGAGGTTCAGCACGACCCGGGCGACGACGATCCGATCGACCAGATCGGCGCCGGCGACCAGGGGATGATGTTCGGCTACGCGTCCAACGAGACGCAGGAGCTGATGCCGCTCCCGATCATGCTCGCCCACAAGATCGCGCGGCGGCTGGCCGGGGTTCGGAAGTCCGAGCAGCTCAAGTACCTGCGGCCGGACGGCAAGGCGCAGGTGACCGTCCGGTACGAGGTGGACGATCAGGGTCGTCAGAAGCCGGTTGAGATCGTGCGGCTGCTGGTCTCCACACAGCACGCCGACAACGTCGACCCGGCCACGATCAAGGAGGACATCATCGAGCACGTCCTCCATCCGATCCTCGACCCGCGTCTCTACGACGAGCGCCGCCTCTACGACGACCGCGACTTCGTCTACGTGAACCCGACGGGCAAGTTCGTGCTCGGCGGGCCGATGGGTGACACGGGCCTGACGGGGCGCAAGATCATCGTCGACACGTACGGCGGCGCGGCAAGGCACGGCGGCGGCGCCTTCTCGGGCAAGGATCCGACCAAGGTCGACCGCTCGGCGGCCTACGCGGCCAGGTATGTCGCGAAGAACATCGTCGCGGCGGAGCTCGCCGACCGCTGTGAGGTCAACGTCGCGTACGCGATCGGTGTCGCGCATCCGGTCTCGGTCGCGGTCCGGACGTTCGACACGGAGAAGATCCCCGTCGCGCGCATCGAGGAGCTCGTCAAAGAGCATTTCGACCTGCGGCCCGGCGCGATCATCCGCGACCTCGAGCTCGGGCGGCCGATCTACGCCAAGACGGCGGCCTACGGGCACTTCGGCCGCGACGACCACGACTTCACGTGGGAGCGGACGGACAAGGCGGCGGCGCTGAAGGCCGCCGCAGGCATCGGCGAGACGGCGACCGTCTAGCGGTTTCGGGCGCAGAGGGGCCCGACCGATTGGGTCGTCCCGTCGGGACAGCCTCCGTCGGCATGCCGCTCACCGAGCTTGCCCGATCGCGCGCGGCACGCTGCGCGCGCCGCGAAAAGGTCACACTCTCGGCGCGAAGGCCACGGCCCTGCGGGCCGTGGCCGAGGGACAGTCCCTCGCGCCGAGCAGGAACGTCAGGCGCGCCTGCGAACGTTGAGGCCCATGACGAAGCAGGCTGCTCTCATCGCACTCGCCAAGAATCGCGGCGAGCTCGACGCCGCCGCGCTCGCGCGGCTCCTGGCCGTTACGAAGGCCTGACGAAGAGCCCCGCGGCCGCCTTCTCCGCGACGGTCTCCTCGCGGCCGTTCAGCTGCACGCGGAAACTGCCGGCGGCGGGATCAGCGGCGGTCAACCGCAGCTCACGGCCCGGCTCGAAGCCCTGGTCGTAGAACCAGTGGAGGAGATCGCCGTCGTGCTCCGCGAGCCGGACGATGGTCGCGGCCTGTCCCTCGTTCAGCTCCGCCAGCGCCTTGAGCTCGTCGTTCTCCGCCTGCTCGAACGCCGGGTCGACCGGCCAGCCGTGGGGGCAGCGCTCGGGATTTCCGAGCTTCTTCGCCATCCGCTCGACCATGTCGTCGGAGAACGAGTCCCCGATCTCGTCCGCATGGACATGCGCCTCCGCGGGCGTGTAGTCCATGAAGTCCGTCAGCAGCCGCTCGATCAACCGGTGCTTGCGGACGACCTTCTCGGCCCGGGCGCGCCCCGTCTTCGTCAGAACGGCCTCCTTGTTCTCGCCGCGGCTGATCAGCCCCTCGCTCTCCATTCGCTTCAGCATCTCGCCGGCCGACGCGCGCGAGACGCCGAGCATCTCGGCGACGCGTGAGGCGAGCGTGGGGGAGGTCCCTCCGGTGAGCGGCTTGTACTCGCCGATCGGAAACGCGAGGAAGTAGATCGTCTCGAGGTACTCGTCGACCGAGTGACCGGCGTGCGCCATTCCCACGAGGCTATCGCAGCCCGGCTGCCCGCCGGACGGCTGTGCGCGCCTCCTCGGCCGCACGCTCGACTTCCTGGGCCGACGCGCTCTGGTCGACCAGCGTCGCCAGCCTCTGGATCGCCTGGCCGGCGTCGGCGGTCTCCTCGGGCGAGAGCACCTCGAGGTCGGGCCGTACCTCGTCGAAGGACTCCTCCGCGCGCTGAAGCTGCTGACGGGCGGCGGCCTCGGTCGTCTCGTAGTGGATAGCGACGAGCTCCAGCGCATCGGCAGTCGCACCCGCTTCCTCCTGCACGCTCGCGACGGCCTCCTCGACCGTCGGCTCCTCGGCCGTCGCCCGGGCTACGGCAAAGCCGATTCCGATGCCGACCAGGAGCGCAACGAGGACAGCCGCCGCAAGCCACCCGCTCCGGCGGCCCGCCTGCCGGTAGAGCGACATCAGCGCGCCAGGACGGCGACGGCTGTGCCCGGGGCGTCCAGTGCGCGCTCCGCCGCCGTCAGCACGTCCTCGGGCCGGCGGGCGTCGGAGAGGTCGAGGATGCGCGACCCGGAAACGAGCACGACCCGCGGGAGCATCGTCGCGACGCCGAGCTCGCGGGTGTGCTCGCGGAGCTCGACACGCAGCCGGTCGAGGAACTCGGCTCCCTCGCCGGCAAAGACGCATCGGGCGTCCTCGGCGACCGGGATGGCTGCGCGCGCGTCCACGACGGCGACCCGGCCGGAGCCGTTCTCGGAAAAGACGCGGTAGAAGTCGTTCGCGGCCAGCAGCGTCAGGTCGGCGGGCGTGAGCTCGAGCGCGTTGGCCGCGGCTTCCAGCCGACGTCGATCGTCGGCCGGCTCGGCCCCGACCGCGCCGGTCTCCAGCGCCGCGGCGCCGGTCGCGACCGCGCGCAGGATCCGGTCCGCCTTGTCGTAGACCGTCTCCACGGTGATCGATGCCGGAGCGGCGCCGGCTGCGATGCACGCCGCCTCGGCCTGTGTCGCGAGCGCGGGGACGTCCAGCGCCGAGACGCCGTTGCGGTCCAGCTCGACGCGCACGAGCGAGAGAGCGGCGCCGATCGACGACAACACCTCGGGATGCTCCGTTCGCACCATCGGCCTGCCGAGCAGCTCTGCCACCCGTGCGACCAGCACCTCGCCCGAGCCGCCGAGCGCAATCAGCGGCACATCGTCGCGCAGCGCATGCTGTTTCGCCGCCTCGGCGGCCGCGTCGGCGATCCGCCGGGCTGCGCCGTCGAGCACGCGCGTCGCCGCCTCGTCGACGGTCGTCCGCAGTCGCTCGGCCAGCGGCGCGAAGGCCAGCCGAGCCGCGTCACGGCTGCCGGCCGAATATGCGCCGTCCGCGAGGCCGAGCGCGTTCGCGGCGCACGTCGCAGTGAGCGCGAAGTCGCCGCCCGCCGCGCAGATCACCGCGTAATCGGTGGGATCGCCGGCCCGTGGCGCGCGGAGCTCCAGTCGAGCATCCGCCAGCTCCTCCGGCGTCGCGAAGCATGCGTACGGGAGGTCGGCGAGGTGGGCGCTCCGCGGGCCGACATCCTCAAGCCGGCGGCGTCGCACCCGGGCCATGCTCCCCCCGGCGGCACCGACGACCCAGCTGTCGATCGAGCGGACGCAGGTCGGGCGGCCCATCACCCGAAGCGTCCGGAGCAACGGCCGGCCGTTCTTGATCACCGAGACGTTCGAGCTGGTGCCGCCGCACTCCACCACGATCCCGTCCCTGATCTCGAGCTGATGCAGGGCCGCAGAGACACCGGCCGCGGGGCCGGAGCCGATCGTGAACGACGGACGGCGGCGGAACTCGCCGACGCTCATCGCCCCGCCGTCCCCGCGGAGCACGAGGAGCGGCGCGTCGAGCCCCGCCTCGGCGAGCGCGGATGCGACGAGCGTCGTCGTGCGCTCGACGACGGGCAGGATGCTCGCGTTGATCGCGGCGCTGATCGT
>DASRHW010000129.1:0-11507 GCA_035650375.1 Solirubrobacteraceae bacterium
CTGCCACGCCTCGCCCTGAAGCGACGTCGAGTCGTTCGCGGCCGCAGCTGACGGCGGCGAGGACCGCCGCCTACTCGGCACGACCCAAGCCGATCGCGTGATCTTCGGTCACACCCACATCGCCTTCCTGCGCGGCGGCCCCGACGGCGTCGAGCTGGTCAACCCCGGCAGCGTCGGCATCCCGCTCGACGGCGACGTCCGCGCCAGCTACGCGCTGATCCACGACGACGGCAGCGTCGAGCACCGCCGCGTCGACTACGAGCACGAGGCCGCCGCCGAGGGCGTCGTGACGCGCTTCGGCGGGGCTCCGTGGACGGCGACGTTCGCGCGGCGCATTCGCACCGCGCGGTTCTAACGATCGATCCAGCGAGACTCCGGCGTCATCTGGCAAGGACGCAGCGCGTGTGGCGTGCCTCGCACGCGAACGCGCGAGGACACAGCCACATGACGACCGGAGGCCGCTGGACTACGCGGCGTCGCGGAGGAGGGCTAGTTCCGGCTGCTGCTGGAGCTTCTCGAGCGCCCGGTGCTCTGCCTTACGGGTCTCGGAGACCGTCAGACCGAGCTTGCGAGCGGCCTGCTCGACGGTGTGCTCGCCCTCGCCGCCGGTGCCGTAGCGAAGGTTGACGACCTTCAGCTCCTCGGTCGGCAGCTGCTCGAGGAAGCGACGCACGCGACGAGCGTGGTCCGCCTTCTGGACTTCCTCCTCGACGTCCGCGTGCTCGACGGGGATCAGCGCACCCAACGGGGTGTCGCCGTCCTCGCCGACGCCGGCGTCAAGGCTGGCCAGGGCGCGCTCGTAGCCGCGCAACCGCTCGACCTCTTCGAGATCGAACTCGGTCGCCTCGGCGAGCTGGTCGAGCGTCGGCTCCTGCTCGAGCTTGACCGTCAGCTCACGCTCGATCCGCGCCAGCTTGCGTGCGCGCTGGGCGACGTTCGCGGGCAGGCGGATCGTGCGGCCGGTGTTGTCGAGGCCGCGCTGCAGCGCCTGGCGGATCCAGATCGTGGCGTAGGTCGAGAAGCGAAAGCCCTTGCGCCAGTCGAACTTCTCGGCGGCGCGAATCAGCCCGAGCATGCCCTCCTGGACGAGGTCGCCCATCGAGAGCCCCTGGCCCTGGTACTTGCGCGCCACGTGAACGACGAGGCGCAGGTTGGAGTTGATCAAGCGCTCCTTGGCGGCGAGATCGCCCTTCTCGATGCGCTTGGCGAGCTCGACCTCCTCGCTCGGACGCAACAGCGGGTAGCGCGAAGCGCGTCGCAGTAGGTCGTCGAGGGGATCGGCGTAGGTGATGACTTCCAAAGCGAGTTCCTTCAAATCGTACTTGTGCAGTAGGTATTCTTGCACATCTTTGTTGCTTGTGCAACATCTGGGCAGGTTTGGCGGTCCTGCCTGGCCCATCCGTGGGGGCGAAAGGGGTGCACAGGTCCCCTTCGCTACACACTCCTAACCCCCTGCTCCACCCAAGTAACGTCCGGGCGGCCGGAAAGATGCGGCGGTCAGCGGAGCAACGCCGGCGTCAGCACGACGAGGACGGCTCCAACCGCGAGCGCGATCCGCACTGCGGACTCAAGTATATGCCGATTCGGCTTCTCGTGCACGGGCGCCCCGTGACGGGCCTGCGACTCCATGCCCCAGTGGTCGGCAGCAGACGGCCACGGCTGCAGCACACCCGCGAACACTGGACGGATGTCGCGCGCGCGGAATCACGCGCCGGGCGCCTACGCTCTCGGGCGATGCCAGAGCCCGTTCTCGATCGTGCCGCCGCGGCGCTGCGCGAGTTCCTGCACCGCTCGGGCGCGCTCCGCGCGCAGGCGGTCGTCGACGCCGGCCCCGACAGCCCGCCGGCACTCGTCGCCTGCTCGCGGCTCGGGCCGATCGAGGTGATCGTCGGCGAGCGCGAGCTCGAGCTGCCGCACGGTGTCGAGCTCGACGCCGAGCCTCCGGACCTCGGAGATGTCCGGCAGATGCCGCCGTTCGACGTCAGTGCCGAGCGCGGCGAGGTCACCGGCACGATCGGAGGCCTGCAACATCTCGCTGCCGCCGTGACGCGACTGGCAGAGGCGATCGGCGGCCGCACCGTTGCGGTCGTCGAGTTCGAGACGACCTCACCCGAGATGCCGCTGGCGCTGTCAGCGCGCAGCGGCGAGGCCGTCGTCGTCACGCTCGGCGACGAGACCTTCGAGCTCTGACGACGCCGCCGGGCGGCTCGGCGGCGTGCCTCAGGCGGGGATGCGGCGCGACTCGATGTGCGCGCCGACCTTGCGCTTGACCCGCTGCAGCGCGTTGTCGACGGTCTTCGCGTCGCAGTCGAGGCGCTCGGCGATCTCCTCGTACGAGCGGCCGTCGAGGTACAGGGACAGCACGCGCGACTCGAGCTCGCTGAGCGCCGTCGAGAGGCAGCCGACGAGCGACTGGAGCTCCTCGCTCGAGATCACCTGGCTGATCGGGTCGTTGACCGACGGGCCGGGGATGACCTCCTCAAGCGTCGGCTCGCTGTCCGACGAGGACGACGGCGACGCCGAGAACGAGACGTACTGGTTCAGCGGTGTGTGCTTGTTGCGCGTCGCCGTCTTCACCGCGGTGATGATCTGCCGTGTGATGCACAGCTCGGCGAAGTTGCGAAACGACGACTCGCGGTCGGTGCGGAAGTCGCGCACCGCCTTGTAGAGGCCGACCAGGCCCTCCTGGATCAGGTCGTCGCTGTCGCCGCCGGCGAGGAAGTACGACGAGGCCTTGAGCCGGACGAAGCCGTAGTAACGGCGGACGATGCGGTCGTAGGCCGTCGGGTCGCCTTGTTTCGCCAGGGCGATGAGATACCCATCATCGACCTGTACCTGACCGTGAGATTGTGCCGAAATCCGCGCCATGAGCAGTCTCCTCCGGCCCGTGGCCGGATATTGGAATGTGCTCGGCGGCGGACCCCTCCCAGGGCGCCAACCGTGATCTTTCCTGAGGCTTTCTCAACCTCAGGTTTACCGTTGCGCGGCAGTTTCCATAGTCGCGCCCCGATTGTCAAGCACCGCTGCGCGCATGCAAGATTCCGTACAGCAAAGCAGCGGCCGCGGCGGAAACGTTCAGCGAGGCCACTTCGCCCCGCACCGGCAGGGCGATCAGCTCGTCGCAGGCCTTGGCGACACGCGGCCGCAGGCCGCTGCCCTCGGCGCCCATGACGAGCACGACGCCACCGCTGTAGTCCGGCCGCATGTAGGGAACGCCTGCCGCATCGGCGCCGTAGCACCAGAGCCCGGCGGTCTTCGCCTCGGCGAGGAAATCGGCGAGGTTGCGTACGCGGGCGATCCGCAGGTGCTCGACCGCGCCCGCCGACGCCTTGCACGCCGCCGGCGTGACCTCGGCCGAACGGCGCTCCGGCAGCACGAGGCCGGTCGCTCCGGCGACCTCAGCGGTGCGCGCGATCGCGCCGAGGTTCTGTGGGTCCTGCACCTCGTCGAGCGCGATCAGCAGCGGATCGGCGACGCGCAGCAACTCCGCCGCACCGACGTACGGGTAGCCCTCGGTCTCGGCGCAGACGCCCTGATGGCTGTCGCTGTCGGCGATCCGGGCGATCTCGGGCGCCTCGGCGATCTCGACGCGCACGCCGGCGAACGACTCCTCCTCAGCGACGCGTGCGGTCGCCCAGATCTGCGTGACGCGCCGGCGACGTGCCCGCAGCAACTCGCGCACCGGCTGACGGCCGTAGACGATCACGCGCTTCGCAGCAGCTCGAAGCCGCCGGCCACGTCGCGCACGATCCAGCCCGCGTCCGAGATCGCGTCACGCAGGCGATCGGCCTCGGCGAAGTCCTTCGCCGCCCGCGCCTGCTCGCGCCGCGTCGCCAGCTCGACGAGCTCGGGCGGCGCCGATGCCTGCGCGTCGAGCACGTTCGCGAGCCCGAGCACGGCGAGCATCTCGACCAGGTCGTCGCGGCCGATCGGCGGCGCACCGTCGTCTGCGCGGCGATTCGCCTCGCGCACCCACTCCAGCAGCGCCGACAGTGCCTCAGGCGTGTTGAAGTCGTCGGCGAGCGCGTCGAAGAAGCGCTGCGTCAGCGGCGTCATGTCGGACGGCGATGGGCCCGCGACGAGGCGGCGGCCGAGCTCGCGGACACGACGGACAGTCGCCGACGCGCTGTCCAGCGTCTCGTCGGTGAACGCCAGCGGCTGGCGGTAGTGCCCGGTGCAGAAGAACCAGACCAGCGCATCGCGGCCCCAGCGCTCGACGACGTCGCCGAGCCGAGCGACGTTGCCGACCGACTTCGCCATCTTGTCGGCGCCCATCTGCAGCATCCCGTTGTGCATCCACAGGCCGGCGAGCTCGGCGCCGCGGGCGGCGCGTGTCTGGGCCGCCTCGTTCTCGTGGTGCGGGAAGACGAGGTCGTTGCCGCCGCCGTGGATGTCGAAGCCGACGCCGAGCAGCTCCTCGGCCATCGCCGAGCACTCGATGTGCCAGCCGGGACGGCCGCGGCCGAACGGTGCGTCCCAGGCGGTGTCCTCACCGTCCTTCTGCGCCTTCCACAGCGCGAAGTCGAGCGGGTCCTCCTTCAACGAGGCGCCTTCGATGCCCTCGCCCTGGTCCATCTGGTCGAGGTCGCGGCGTGACAGCGAGCCGTAGCCGGCGTCGCTGCGGACGCGGAAGTAGACGTCGCCCTCGACCGCGTACGCGTGGCCGCGCGACAGCAGCGTCTCGATCAACGAGACGATCGGGCCGATTGTCTCGGACGCCAGCGGCTCGTGGTCGGGCCGGCCCAGCTCAAGCAGGTCCGTGTCGGCGCGGTAGGCGTCCGCCATCTCTCTCGCCAGCCGCGCGCTCGGAACGCCGAGCGGACGAGCGGCGTCGTAGATCTTGTCGTTGACGTCGGTGATGTTGACGACGAGCGTGGCGGCGAGACCTTCGTGCTCGAGAAACCGCTTCAGCAGGCTGAAGACGACGAACGGCCGGGCGTTGCCGACGTGGATGCGGTCATAGACGGTCGGCCCACAGGCGTAGATCCCGACCGTGCCCGGATCGCGCGGCTCGAGCGGACGGACCGAGCGGCTGCGGGTGTCGTAGAGGCGAATGGAACGCACGAAGGCCCCATTCTCCGGCATCGGCGCGATGCCTGTTGCGCGAGCGCGTTTTGCCGCACCGCGGGCGACGGCTGTCGCGGCCGGACCACTCCGGGCGGTAGCGTCCGGCAACGTGGATTCAGCCGCTTCGCTCGACATCCTGCTCGTGGACGACGACGCGCCGCTGCGCGACACGCTGGTGCGCTCGTTCACGCGCGAGGGCCACGGCATCACGGCCGTCGCAAGCGGCGCCGAGGCGCTCGAGCAGGCCGAGGGCGGATCGTTCGACATCGTCTTGCTCGACGTCGCGCTCGGGCCCGGGCCCAGCGGCCACGACGTCTGCCGGACGCTGCGCGCGCGGCGCAACATGGTGCCGATCATCATGCTCACCGCGCTCGACAGCGAGGCGGACATCGTCCAGGGCCTCGAGGCCGGCGCCGACGACTACGTGACGAAGCCGTTCGGGCTCGCCGAGCTGCGCTCGCGCGTTCGCGCCGTCATGCGGCGCGCGGGCGTGCGGACGGCGGACGGCGATGTCGTCACGATCGGGCCGGTCACGCTCGACCGAGTCGCGCGGATGGTCACCAACGACGGCCAGCCCGTTCGTCTGACGTTCTCGGAGATGGAGCTGCTGAGCTGTCTGATGAGCCGGCCCGGCCGGCTGTTCAACCGCCAGGAGCTGCTGCGCGCGATCTGGGGCGACAGCGCCTACCGCGACCCGCGCGCGATCGACGTCCACATCCGCCACCTGCGCGAGAAGCTCGAGCCGATTCCCGACCAGCCGCAGCTGATCATCACCGTGCGCGGCGCCGGATACCGCTTCCGGGAGCCGTGATGCGTCGCTTCCTCGGACTGCGACCGCGGCTGCTGATCGCGCTGCTGCTGACGGCGGCGCTCACGCTCGCCGTGGCCGCGCTGACGCTGCTGACGAGCGTCGGCGGTTCGCCGCTGCAGGAGAAGCTACGCGAGGAGAGCGCCAACAGCCTGTTCGCGACTGTGCGCGCGTCGCGACCGGAGATCGAGGCCGCCGTCGGCAAGGGTTGCCCCCTGCTCTACAACCAACAGGACAAGTTGGCAACCCGAGCGAACGCCCAGGTCTTCATCACCAGCGGCAACCCGCCGGTGCGATCGCAGTGCTCGCCGTCGTTCACCGACGAGGTTCCGAGCAGATCCGAGGATGTCCTGACGGCGTTGCGCTCGCAGCAGACGCAACAGGTCGTCACCTCGGAGGGCGTGCGCATCTCGATGCCGATCGGGGGCGGCCACATCCTCGCGGTGCGCAAGCAGTTCAGCGACGTCTCAGAGACCGTCAACCAGGTCCGCGACGCGTTCCTCAAGGCGGCGCTCGTCAGCCTCGCGATCGCGCTGCTGCTCGGGCTCGGATTCTCGACGACGCTGTCGCGCCGCCTCACGCGGTTGCGACGCGCCGCGCTGCGCGTGATGCGTGACGGCGCCAGCGCGCCTCCCCCCGCCGACGACGGTCGCGACGAGATCGGCGACCTCGCGCGCGCGTTCGCGGCGATGCAGGCGGCGCTCGTCCGCCAGGAGGAGGCGCGGCGGGCGTTCGTGTCCACCGCCTCGCACGAGCTGCGCACGCCGCTGACGTCGCTCTCGGGCATGCTCGAGCTACTTCAGGAGGATCTGCGCAACGGCGGGCTCGACCTCGACGACGCCCGCGCCCAGGTCGCCTCGGCGCAGGTCGAGCTGCGACGGCTCGGCAATCTCGCGACCGAGCTGCTCGACCTGTCGCGGCTCGATGCCGGCACGCCGCTGCGCAGCGAGCCGGTTGAGCTCGGCGAGCTCTGCCGCGCCGTCGCCGCCGAGATGGCGCTCCGCGCCGAGGCCGCCGAGATCCCGCTCGAGGTCAGCCCGCCGAAGGGGCCGTGCTGGGCGCGCGCCGACCCCGGCGCCGTCGTCCGGATCCTGCGGATCCTGCTCGACAACGCGCTGCGCTTCTCACCCGGCGGCCAGACGGTCAAGGTCGAAGCCGGATATCGCGGCGACCGAGCCTACGTCGCCGTCAGCGACCGCGGACCCGGCGTGCCCGAACACGAGCGCGAGGTCGTCTTCGAGCGCTTCCAGCGCGGCAACCGCACCGGCGGCGAGGGCGGGTTCGGGCTCGGGCTGGCGATCGGCCGCGAGCTCGCCGAGCGCCTCGGTGGGACGCTTGTGCTCGAGGACACGGCGATCGGAGCGCGCTTCGTCTGCGAGCTGCCGATCGAGCTGCCGTCGGGCGGCAGCGACGACGATCCTGAGGCCGCTAGGCCTCGGCCGTCCGTGCCGCGCGCAACGTCCTGAGGCCGCCGTAGCGGGCGACGAGCAGCACAAGGCCGACGATGGCGATCGGCACGAAGAGGACGAAGCGGACGAGCACGACATACGGCAACGCCGCCGTGCGACCGCCGGCACCGACGAGGCGCACCGCCAGCAGCACGGCGGCGTCGTAGGTGCCGATGTAGCCCGGCGCCGCTGGGACCATCGCGGCGACGTTCGCCATCGCCATGATGTAGAGCCCGTCGGCGAGTGACAGGTCGAGCCCGGAGACCGGCCCGAGGATCGCGTAGACGCCGCCTTCGGTGAGCCAGATCACCAGCGACAACGCGAACATCGTCGCGCCGCGGCGGCCGGCGAGCGCGCGACTCGGCGCGAGCAGCGCGGCCATCAGACCCCGCAGGCGCGGCGTCAGCGCCACGATGACGATCGCGGCGACGAGCAGCAGGCCGCCGATCAGCGCCAGCGACAGCGCCGACAGCCCGAGCGGCAAACCACCGGCGACGACGAGTACGGCGAAGATCAGCGCCAGCGCGACCGCATCGAGCAGCCGCTCGGCGACGAGCGCGCCGAACGCGTCCCGCCGGGGTGCGCTGGCCCGATTGGCGGAGATCACGGCCTTCATCAGATCACCGGCCCGTGCCGGCAGCGCGTTGTTGCCCATGTAGCCGACCGTCGTCAGCGCGTACGCGTCGGAGCGGTCGGCGACGACGCCGCCGAGGCCGAGAATCCCGAGCCAGCGCTCGCCGCGCAGCAGCGTCGCGACCGCATAGAGCCCGAGCGCGGCCGCGATCGGGCCCGCCGCCTCCTGTGCCGATGGCAGCGATGGAAGCTGCTGCCTGCTCGCCCACCAGACCATCGCGCCGAGCGCCAGCACGCTGACGGCGACCTGCAGAGCGGCGACGCCTCGCCGTGTCATGCGGCTACCGGTCGGCTGTCGCGGACAGGGCCACTACGCGACGGCCTGCTCGGCGACCGGTTCGGCGGCCGCAGGCGCATCGGGCAGCCGCTTGTACGGGTTCTCGTTGTCGGCGTCGGTCTCTTCCTCGTGGTAGGCCGACTCGACGTTGACCGCCCAGATGTCGTGTCCGGCGGCGGTGAGGACGTTGTCGACGGCGCGCATCGCGCTCAGCATCGAGTGATCGCTGTTGTTGTAGCGGTGAAGGCCGTTGCGGCCGACCTGGACGAAGTCCTGCAGCGGGTCGAGCCAGCCGCGGATCGTCTCGACGCGCTCGGCGTAGTGCTCGTCGTACATCGGGTACGCGAGCGGAACGCGGACGACGTGGCCGCGGCGGACGCGGTCGGCCGAGGCGAGGCCGAGCTTCTCGAGCTCGCTCGCGGCAAGCGCGACCAGTTCCTCGTCGGACGAGTTCCAGAGCTCGTCGCCGCGGAAGCAGAAGTACTCGAGACCGACGCAGGCGCTGTCCGGGTCCGGGACCATCCACGGCGACCACGAGCGGTAGTTCTGAATCCGGCCGACCTCGACGCCGTCCTCGTGGATGTAGATCCAGTTGTCGGGGAACAGATCGTCGCCGTCGAGGATCAGCGCGACGGTGAGGAAGTCGCGGTAGCGCAGGCCCTCTCCGGCTTCGCGGACCGTGGCCGGCGCGACAGGATCGGCGATCCCGACCGTCTGCGCCAGCGGCAGCGACGAGATCGTCGACACCGGCTCGATCCGCTCGCCGCCGGCGTGCAGCGCGACGACGCGGCCGTCCTCGATCTCGATCTTCGTCACGCGTGTCTCGAGCCGGACCTCGCCGCCCATCTCCTCGATCCGCTCCGTCATCGTCTCCCACATCTGACCGGGGCCGAAGCGCGGGTACTGGAAGCTGTCGATCAGCGACTTGATCTTGTTGCCCTTGTTGCCGAGGAAGGCGGCCTTGGCGGCCGAGGCGAAGCTCAGCCCCTTGATCCGCTGCGCCGCCCACTCGGCACGCAGCTCCGTGGTCGGCACGCCCCAGACCTTCTCCGTGTAGCCCTTGAAGAAGTGCGAGTAGAGACGCCAGCCGAAGCGGTTGGAGACCCACTGCTCGAGGTTCTCCTCGTTGCCCTTGCGCTTGAGCGACGCGCGCAGATAGGACAGGCCGCAGAGCGCGACCTCGAGCGGACCGAGCTTGCGGATCACGTTCATCCCGCTGAGCGGGTAGTCGAGATAGCGGCCGCGCCAGAAGATCCGTGACATCCGCGGGCGCATCAGGAACTCGTCGCCCATGATCTCGAGCCAGAGGTCGTTGACCTCCTTGCTCTTGGTGAAGAAGCGATGGCCACCGAGGTCGAAGCGGAAGCCCTCCGGGTCGACGACGGTCTTGGCGATGCCGCCGACCTGCTCGTCGGCCTCGAAGACGATCACCTTCTTGCCCGCCTTGGCGAGCTGGTAGCCGGCCGTCAGGCCGGCGGGGCCGCCGCCGATGACGCAGTACGGGCGCTCCCCGTCGTCACGGCGCGGACGCGCTCGCGGCAGGTCGCCGCGGTCGTCGGCGACGGCAGGAAACTCAGCGGTAGCAGCCATATCTGCATGGTTGCCCACCGCGACGGCCGATTCGGCCCACCGCTAACCAAACCCAACCGTTCTTAACCCACCCGGCGATAGATCACGACGCGCACGCCGCGTGGTAGGCCTCTGCCCTTGAGCACCGGCAACGCCGCGACGCGTTGGAGCCGATCGTCGCGTCCGAGCACCCGCTCCCAGCGGCTGGCCCGTTTGCGCACGAGCTCGGTCCACGGAGCGCTCCAACTGCCGCTGCGAATGATCGGCTGGACCAGCGCGAGCTGCTGCCCGGGCCGCAGCGCGGCGATGAAGCGCTGCGCGACCTGCGTCGGACGAGCAGCCTCGTAGCGGTCGAGCGCATCGCGCCAGTCCATGTAGGTCGGGTCCTTGACCCACCCCATCCCGTCACCCCAGCGCAGGCCCTTGGGGAAGTAGAAGTGCACCACCGGCAGCTGCTCGGGATGCGTCGAGACGACGATGTCTCCTGGTGCCAGCCGCGGCCCGACGACGGCCGCGACCCTGTGAACGTCGCTCTTGTTGTTGACGCGGAACGTCGGCGGCTTCATCCAGAGCCCCGCCAGCAGTGCCAGCGTGACGAGACCGAGGACGCCCGCACGCGCCAGACCAACGCCGATCAGCAGCACGAACGGCCCGATCAGCGCCGCGAAGTAGCGGCCCGACCATGCGGGAGAGATCTGCGAGACGACGAACGCGACCGCGATGCCGACCACGACGATGATCAGGGTCGAGTTGGCCGTGGAGGACTGACGCGCCGGGGCATCCCCCTCGCGGATCGAGGCATAGGCGAAGATCCCGGTGCCGACGGCGAGCAAGATGCCGACGCCCGGGCCAGGACCGCCCGCAAGCCCCGCCAGCGCACCTGGCAGGCCGTTGAGCGTCGGTGAGCGCGACCACGGCGCCCCGGTGTGATCCACCTGGTAGAGCAGCGTCGGCAGCCACGGCAGGTAGAGCAGCGCGATCGCGCCATACGCGATCGCCGCATCGGTCCACGGCACGCGCCGCGACCACAGCAGCGGAAGCAACGCGGCGACCGTGCCGACCATCGTGAACAGCCCCCAGTTGTGGCTGTAGATCAGCGCCGTCGAAGCGAGGACGAAGCCGACGAGCCACACGCGCTTCCGCTCGACGAACGCGAGCCCGAACGTTGCCGCCACCAGCAGCGAGAGCAGCACGACGAGGGCGTACATCCGCGTTTCCTGCGCGTAGTAGTTCAGGAACGGGTTGAGCGCGGCGACGACCGCCACGAACCAGCCGGCGCGCTCGTCGAACAGCGCCCGCGCAGAGAAGAATCCGGCCGGAACCGTCAGCAGCGCAAAGCCGAGAGAGAGCGCGTGCGTGCGCGCCTCGCCGTCGCCGCCGATCACCCCGATCCAGAGCTTCAGCAGCATGTAGTAGAGCGGTGGCGAGCCGTCGGCGCGCAGGACCCCGGGGATGTCTGTCAGCGGATGCGAGGCGATGCCGACCGAGAGCCCCTCGTCGATCCAATAGCGGCCGTGAAGCGCCGTCGTACGCAACAGGAAGGAGACGACGATCAGACCGGCGAGGCCGAGGACGATCCGGCGTACGGTCATCTCCGGCGTCGTCAGTCGCCGCCATGCCCGGTCGAGCGCGCTCATCCGCACGCCCCGACAATCCGCCAGCGCTCGCTCTTGGCGAGCGTGTGCGCCGCCGTGAGCTCGTCTCC
>DASRHW010000130.1:0-7160 GCA_035650375.1 Solirubrobacteraceae bacterium
AGCGGCCGGCGACTGTAAGTTACGTCGATGGCGCTCCAGGATCTCGCGAAGCGACACCTCTGGATGCACTTCGCCCGCATGGGCGCGTTCCAGTCCGCCGACGCGGAGATCCCGATCGTCGTTCGGGGCGACGGCTGCTACGTCTGGGACGAGCACGGCAGCCGCTACCTCGACGGGCTCAGCGCGCTGTTCTGCGTCAACATCGGTCATGGGCGCGCCGACATAGCGCGGGCCGGGGCCGACCAGGCCGTCGAGCTCGGGTTCTACACCACATGGTCCTACGCCAACCCGCCGGCGATCGAGCTTGCCGCGAAGATCGCCGAGCTGGCTCCCGGCGACCTCAACCGGGTCTTCTTCACGAGCGGCGGATCGGAAGCCGTCGAATCGGCGATCAAGCTTGCCCGCCAGTACTTCAAGCTGGCCGGCAAGCCGACGAAGACCAAGTTCATCGCCCGCGAGGTCGCCTACCACGGCACGACGCTGGGCGCGCTCGCGGCGACCGGCATCACGTCGCTGCGAGAGCCGTTCGAGCCGCTCACGCCCGGTGGTTGCCACGTTCCGAATACCAATGCCTACCGGCTGGCGCCCGGCTACGGCGTCGAGAGCCTGGCTGAGTCGATCGCGGCGCGGATCGAGTTCGAAGGGCCGGACAGCGTCGCCGCCGTCATCGTCGAGCCGGTTCAGAACGCCGGTGGCTGCTTCGTGCCGCCCGATGGCTACTTCCAGCGCGTGCGCGAGATCTGCGACGCCTACGACGTGCTGCTGATCTCCGACGAGGTGATCTGCGGCTGGGGCCGGCTCGGCGAGTGGTTCGGCGCGCAGCGCTATGACTATCAGCCCGACCTGATCACGACGGCGAAGGGCCTCACATCGGCGTACGCGCCGCTCGGCGCGGTCGTCGCGTCCGATCGTGTCGCCGAGCCGTTCCTCGAGGGCACGAACTCGTTCATGCACGGGTTCACCTTCGGCGGCCACCCGATGTCCTGCGCGATCGCGCTCGCCAACATCGCGGCGCTCGAGGCCGAGGGCGTACTCGAGCACGTGCGCGCCCACGAGCCCGAGTTCCGCGGGATGCTCGACTCGTTGCGCGACATCCCGATCGTCGGTGACGTCCGCGGCGCCGGCTATTTTCACGCGCTTGAACTCGTCCGCGACCAGGAGACGCGTGAGCGCTTCGACAAGAGCGAGGCGGAGCAGTTGCTGCGCGGCATCCTCGGGCCGGACTTGCTTGAGCGCGGGTTGATCTGCCGCGTCGACGACCGCGGCGACCCGGTCGTCCAGCTGTCGCCGCCGCTGATCGCCGGTCCTGAGCAGTTCGCTGAGATCGAGGCCGCGCTGCGACCGGCGCTCGAGACCGCGAGCGCGGAGATCCTCGGATGAGGATCGGCGTACCGACCGAGATCAAGGTCGACGAGTATCGCGTCGCGCTGACCCCGGCCGGGGTGCGCGAGCTCGCCGATCGGGGCCACGACGTCATCGTCCAGGCCGGCGCGGGGGAGGGCTCCGGCCTCGTCGACGCCGCATACGTCGAGCAGGGAGCGACGATCGTCGCCGACGCGGCAGCGGTGTTCGCCGGTGCCGACCTGATCGTCAAGGTCAAGGAACCGCTCGCACCCGAGGTCGCGATGCTCGAGCCTCGGCACGTCCTCTTCACGTATCTGCATCTCGCTCCGGATCCGGCGCTGACACAGGGCCTCGTCGACTCCGGCGCCACCTGCATCGCCTACGAGACGGTCGAGGACGGTCGCGGACGCCTGCCGCTGCTGGCGCCGATGAGCGAGGTCGCCGGCAAGATCGCGACCCAGGCGGGCGCCTTCATGCTCGAGAAGCCGCTCGGCGGCCGCGGCATCCTGCTCGGCGGCGTGCCCGGAGTGCCGGCGGCCAACGTGATGATCATCGGTGGCGGCGTCGTCGGGATGCACGCGGCTCTGATCGCGATCGGCATGCAGGCCTCGGTGACGGTGTTCGACCGCGACGTCGGCCGCCTGCGCGAGCTCGACCTCGTCTTCGACGGCCGCGCCGACACCTGCTACGCCTCGACGCTGAGCGTCGAGGAGCACCTGTCGCACGCCGATCTCGTGATCGGCGCCGTGCTTGTCCACGGCGCTCGCGCGCCGCGCGTCGTCACGCGCAGCCAGCTCGCGCTGATGAAGCACCAGGCGGTCCTCGTCGACGTCTCGATCGACCAGGGCGGCTGCTTCGAGACGTCACGCCCGACGACGCACACCGACCCGACCTACGAGGTCGACGGCATCACCCACTACTGCGTCGCGAACATGCCCGGCGCGGTCCCGGTGACCTCGACGGCGGCGCTGACGAACGCGACGATCCCGTACATCATCCGCCTCACCGAGCTCGGCGTCCGCGAAGCGCTGGCAAGCGACGCCGGCTTTCTCGCCGGGCTCAACATCGCGGCCGGAAGCGTCACCTACGAGCCCGTGGCGCGCGATCAGGGTCTCACGCACGTCGCTCCGGAGCAGGCACTGCAGACGTTGGCCGGCTGACTGCCCGCGCGTGGGTGCGGCCGGCGACCGCACCGCTGCTACCATGCTGCGCCGCATGCCGACGACGAGCCAGCTGATCCGCAAGGGTCGGCACCCCAAGACCAAGAAGCTTGCCACCCCGGGCCTGAAGTCCGGCAAGGGGCGCAAGAAGAAGGTCGCCGCTCCCCAGCGCCGTGGCGTCTGCACGCGCGTCTACACGACGACGCCGAAGAAGCCGAACTCCGCGCTTCGCAAGGTCGCACGTGTTCGCATCTCCGGCGGCATCGAAGTCACCGCCTACATCCCGGGCGAGGGCCACAACCTTCAGGAGCACTCCGTCGTGCTCGTCCGTGGCGGTCGCGTCAAGGATCTCCCGGGTGTTCGCTACAAGGTCGTTCGCGGCACGCTCGACGCCGCCGGCGTCAGCGGCCGCCAGAAGGCGCGCTCGCAGTACGGCGTGAAGAAGAAGTAGTCATGCCTCGCCGCGCAGCAGCCCAGATCCGGCCGGTCGAGCCGGACGCCGTCCACCGCAACCGCCAGGTTCAGCAGGTCATCAACAAGGTGATGCTGGACGGCAAGAAGTCGACGGCCGAAAAGATCGTCTACGACGCGCTCGCGATCATCGCCGAGCGCTCCGGCAACGACCCGCTCGAGGTGCTCGAGTCGTCGCTGAAGATCCTCACGCCCTCGCTCGAGGTGCGCTCCCGCCGTGTCGGTGGCGCCACCTACCAGGTTCCGGTCGAGGTCCCCGCTCGACGTGCACGGACGCTCGCTGTCCGCTGGCTCGTCGAGTTCGCCCGCCAGCGTCGCGAGAAGACGATGGCCCAGCGGCTCGCCAACGAGCTGCTCGATGCGCAGTCGCAGCAGGGCGGCGCCTACAAGCGCAAGGACGACATCTACCGCATGGCGCAGGCCAACAAGGCCTTCGCTCACTACCGCTGGTAGAGCCGGACCGCCGGGCCGCGTCCGGCGGCCCGTCTCGCTCGGCTCTTTGCGTGCGCTCGTCGGCGCACTTGCAGCCCTACTCCTCGGTCAGGTAGTTCGGCGCGTCGGCCATCGAGTCGACGCCGATCCGTGCGAGCGCGTCGGCTCCGTAGCCGTCGCCCTTCGCTATCGCCGCGAGGATGTCGACCGGAGCGACCGGCTTTCCGGCGCGCTCGCGGGATGCGACCGAGATCGCCTGCCGTGCGCTCCGGCCGAGGTGCGGCAGGGTGGCGGACGACGCCCGCGGTAGCCCACCACGGCCGGCGATGACTCGGGCTCGCAGCGCCTCGATCGGGACGCCGACGAGCTCGGGGGAGACCTGGGCGATGCCGAGCAGCAGATGATCGTCGCCGAGCTCGCGGTGACCGAGCAGCCGCGCCTCGCCCTCGGCCAGCTCGACGACGCGTCGCGCGTCGTCGTCGAAGTGCTCCAAGCGGGTCACGCGGGCAGGCCCTCGCGGCACGTCGGCGCTGCGCCGACACCCTGTTGCACAGTGCTCGCGGAAAGGCCTGGGGAAGACCGTTCATCGTCTCCGAAAGGCCTCCGGGTCTTGCTATAGTCGGCCTTCGCTTCGGGGTCGGAGACGCTCACACGCGTTCGTCCCCGAGTCGGCCGAGCAAGGATGGATACCTCGAGCACATAGCGCCGTAGCACGGGACAGAACCTGGTGCACGCGCGGGCCCGAGGGGCCCGTTTCTTTTGCTCGAAGACGACATCAACGCTGACCGCAGACCGAGATAGACATGCCTCGTACGTATCCGCTCGAACGAACCCGCAATATCGGCATCATGGCGCACATCGACGCCGGTAAGACGACGACGACCGAGCGCATCCTTTATTACACGGGACGCACGTACAAGATCGGTGAAGTCCACGAGGGCGCGGCCACGATGGACTGGATGGAGCAGGAGCAGGAGCGTGGCATCACGATCACGTCTGCCGCCACCACCGCCACCTGGTCGGACCACCGGATCAACATCATCGACACGCCCGGCCACGTCGACTTCACGGTCGAGGTCGAGCGTTCCCTCCGCGTCCTCGACGGCGCGATCGCGCTGTTCGACTCGGTCGCCGGCGTCGAGCCCCAGTCCGAGACGGTGTGGCGCCAGGCCGACAAGTACTCGGTTCCGCGGATCGCCTACATCAACAAGATGGACCGCACGGGCGCGGACTTCGACAAGGGCGTCCAGACGATGATCGATCGTCTCGGCGCGCATCCGGTCCCGATTCAGCTTCCGATCGGCGCCGAGGGCGGCTTCCTGGGCATCATCGACCTCGTCGAGATGCAGGCGATCACGTACCAGGACGACCTCGGCAAGGACGTCATCGTCGGCGCCATCCCCGACGACTACGCCGACGCTGCGCAGGCGGCGCGCGAGCATCTGCTCGAAGAGGTCTCGCACTACGACGACGAGCTGCTCGAGCTGCTGCTCGAGGAGGCCGACGTCCCGGTCGCGACGCTCAAGCGCGCGATCCGCGCCGCCACGCTCGAGATCAAGCTGACGCCGGTGCTCTGCGGCTCGTCGTTCAAGAACAAGGGCGTGCAGCCCCTGCTCGACGCCGTGATCGATTACCTGCCGAGCCCGCTCGACGTCCCGCCGATGGAGGGCCACATCCTCCTGCGCGGTGGCGACGAGGGCGAGCTCGAGGTCCGCGAGCCATCCGACGAAGCGCCGTTCAGCGCGCTGGCGTTCAAGATTGCTGCCGACCCCTTCGTCGGCAAACTCGCTTACTTCCGCGTGTACTCCGGAACGCTGGAGCCCGGCATGAAGGTCCTCAACGCCACGACCGGCCGGTCGGAGCGCATGGGCCGGATCCTGATGATGCACGCCAACGACCGCGAAGAGGTCGAGCGCGTCTACGCCGGAGACATCGCGGCAGGCGTCGGCATCAAGCAGATCGTCACGGGCGACACGCTCTGTTCACCGGACCATCCGATCCGGCTGGAGAACATCACGTTCCCCGAGCCGGTCATCAAGGTCGCGGTCGAGCCGAAGACGAAGTCCGATCAGGAGAAGATGTCGGTCGCGCTCGGACGCCTGGCGGAAGAGGACCCGACCTTCCGCGTCCAGACCAACGAGGACACCGGCCAGACCGAGATCTCGGGCATGGGCGAGCTGCACCTCGAGATCCTCGTCGACCGGATGAAGCGCGAGTTCAACGTCGAGGCGAACGTCGGCCGCCCGCAGGTCTCCTACCGCGAGACGATCAAGGGCACCGCGACGAAGATCGAAGGCCGCTTCGTGCGCCAGACCGGTGGCTCGGGCCAGTACGGCATCGTCTACATCGACATGGAGCCGGCGCCGGGCGAGGGCTTCGACTTCGTCAACAAGATCAAGGGCGGCTCCGTGCCGTCCGAGTTCATCCCCGCCGTCGAGAAGGGTTGCGAGGAGTCGATGGGAACCGGCGTCAAGGCCGGTTACCCGATGGTCGACATCCGCGTCACGCTCACCGACGGCAAGTACCACGACACGGACTCCTCGGAGATCGCCTTCAAGGTCGCCGGCTCGCTGGCGTTCAAGGAAGCGGCTCGCCGAGCCAAGCCCGTGTTGCTGGAGCCGATCTTCAAGGTCGAGGTCGTCACCCCGGAGGATTACCTGGGCGACGTCATCGGCGATCTGAGCCGCCGCCGCGGACGGGTCGAGGGCCAGGACCAGCGCGGTAACGCGTTGACCGTCACGGCTCGGGTCCCGTTGTCGGAGATGTTCGGCTACGCCACCGACGTGCGGTCGATGACCCAGGGCCGCGCGACGTACACGATGCAATTTGACACCTACGAGGAAGTGCCGTCTCACGTCGCCGAGCAGATCGTCGAAGAGCGTGGCGGCCAGTCGGCGGCTGCGTAGCGTGATTCGCTACCTTCCCCCGTTGCCCAAGAGACTGAAAGCAGAGAGGTAGAGCCAACGTGGCCAAGGAGAAGTTCGAGCGCGGTAAGCCGCACGTCAACGTAGGAACCATCGGTCATATCGACCATGGCAAGACGACGCTGACCGCCGCCATCACGAAGGTCCTCGCCGACACATACGGCGGGCAGGCGCGCAGCTTCGCCGAGATCGACAACGCTCCGGAGGAGAAGGAGCGCGGGATCACGATCGCGACGTCGCACGTGGAGTACGAGACGGACAACCGTCACTACGCCCACGTCGACTGTCCCGGCCACGCGGACTACGTCAAGAACATGATCACGGGCGCGGCCCAGATGGACGGGGCGATCCTCGTCGTCTCGGCTGCCGACGGCCCGATGCCGCAGACGCGTGAGCACATCCTGCTCGCTCGCCAGGTCGGCGTGCCGTACATCGTCGTGTTCCTCAACAAGGTCGACATGGTCGACGACGACGAGCTGCTTGAGCTCGTCGAGGTCGAGGTGCGCGAGCTGCTCAGCGCGTACGACTTCCCGGGCGACGATATTCCGTTCGTCACCGGCTCGGCGCTGAAGGCGCTCGAGGGCGACGCCGAGTACACGGCGAAGATCGTCGAGCTCGCCGCACAGCTCGACTCCTACATCCCCGAGCCCGTCCGCGACCTGGACAAGCCGTTCCTGATGCCGGTCGAGGACGTCTTCTCGATCACCGGCCGCGGCACGGTCGCCACGGGCCGCATCGAGCAGGGCGTCGTCAACACCGGTGACACCGTCGAGATCGTCGGTATCACCGACACGACCAACACGGTCGTGACCGGCGTCGAGATGTTCCG
>DASRHW010000131.1:0-5164 GCA_035650375.1 Solirubrobacteraceae bacterium
ACTTGTTGCCGTCGACGTAGAGCGAGACGACCTCGCGCCGCTGGGAGATCGCGATCACGAGCGCCTCGGTCTGCTTCGAGACGCGCTCCGCCGTGCGATGCCGGGTGCCGGTCTCCAGCGTCAGGATCGTCGGATCGGGCATCAGCTGGACGTTGGCCCAGCCGATCTTCGTCGCGTTGTTGCTCAACACGATCGCGCCGTCCATCTTCGCGACCTGGTACAGCAGCGCCGGCGTGTACTCGACGTCCAGCTTGATCCCACCGGAGAAGAGGAACGCGAGCTCCTCGAGGTCTCCGACGACGATCATTCCGCCGGTTCGCGCGTGCAGGATGTTGTCGATCCCCTCGCGCAACTGCGTGCCGGGAGCGACCATCTCCAGCGCCTTGACGAGCCGGGGTTCTTGACGCTCGAGCTCATGAAGCTCATCCCCGGGACGCGTCGTCATCGCCCGGCATTCTAGCACGGATTCTTCGAAAAACCTTGTGTTTCCGGGCCTAGTTCGCGGCCTCCGTGCTCGCTCCGGGGCTCAGGCGGCGCGGACCGCGTCGATCGTCGCGGGCCGATCACCGCCGAGCGCCAGCTCGAGCGCCCGGCGCAACGTCGGCGCGCTGTCGGGCGTCACGATCGAATCGAGGCCGAACTTGCGCGCCTCCTGCATCCGCCGCTCGGCGTGCGCCACAGGACGCACCTCACCCGTGAGGCCGACCTCGCCGAAGCACGCCAGCGGCGCGTCGTCGTCACCGGCGCGCACGCCTCGGGCGGCGCCGGCGACGGCCAGCGCGATCGCAAGGTCGGCGCCGGGCTCGTCAACGCGCACGCCGCCGACGACGTTGACGAAGACATCGGCGGAGCCGACGCTGACTCCGGCGTGGCGCGCGAGCACCGCCAGCACGAGCGCGAGACGGTTGCGATCGATGCCGTTGCAGACGCGGCGCGGCGGCACGAGCTCGGACGGCGACACCAGCGCCTGGACCTCGACGAGCAGCGGCCGCGAGCCCTCCATCGACGCGAGCACGACGCTGCCGGGAGCACGCGTCGCCTGGCCGACGAAGCGCGCGCTCGCGTCGAGCACCTCGACGAGGCCGCCGTCGGACATCTCGAAGACGCCGACCTCGTTCGTCGAGCCGAAGCGGTTCTTCGACGCCCGCACGGTCCGGTAGGTGCGCTCGCGCTCGCCCTCGAAAAGCAACACGCAGTCGACGAGATGCTCGAGCACGCGCGGGCCCGCGAGCTCGCCCTCCTTCGTCACGTGTCCGACGAGGACCACGGCGGTGCCGCTGGCCTTCGCGACGGCCATCACGCGCGACGCGACCTCGCGCACCTGCCCGACCGAGCCCGGAGCGCCCGTCAGCTCGCTCGCGTGCATCGTCTGGACGGAGTCGACGACGCAGACCTCGGGGCGCTCGGCGGCGATCGTCGCCAGGACCGCGTCGAGATCGGTCTCCGCGAGGATCGGCACGCGCAGCGCGTCGCCGCCGAGCCGCTCGGCGCGCAGGCGCACCTGCGCCGGCGACTCCTCGCCGCTGACGTAGAGCGTCCGCCGTCCCTCGGCCTCGAGGTGGCCGAGCGCCATCCCCGTCAGCGTCGACTTGCCGATACCCGGCGTCCCGCCGAGCAGCACGAGCGAGCCTGGCACCAGGCCGCCGCCGAGCACGCGGTCGAGCTCGCCGATGCCCGTGTGCAGGCGCGGCACGCGCTCGGCGGGCACGTCGCCGAGCGGAACCGGCTTGGCGGCCGCCGCAGTCGCGGGCCGGCGAGCGCCGCCGAACGAACCGCGCCCAGCCGGCGCCGGGGCCCGCTCCTCGATCAGCGTGTTCCACGCTTCGCAGCCAGGGCACTGGCCGTGCCAGCGGCTCTCGACGTGGCCGCACGCGGAGCAGACGTGAATCGTCGTCGGGCGTGCCATCGGCCGCCGAGGGTAGGCGGCGCGGCGGACGGCCGGCGGCGCGTGTCGCAATGGCTAGTCGTTCGCCGAGAACTCCCAGATCGCGACGCCGAGCATCACGATCCCGAGCACGAACACGACGGCGACCTCGAACATGACCGGGAGGTGCCAGCCCCACCACGTCACGCCGGGGTCGAGCGTGCGGCGCGCTGCCTCGCTGACGTCGAGGTGCGAGAACACCACCCGCCGCGTCGGGTCGACCGCGTAGGTGAGCGGGTCGATGCGGTTGAGCACCGCGAGCCACCCCGGCAGCCCCGAAACCGGGAACAGCGCGCCGGAGAGGAAGAACATCGGCATCACGATCATCTGCATGACGCCGAAGAACGACTGCATCTGCTTGATCCGAGCGGCGACCATCACGCCGAACGCGGTGATCGTGAACGCCAGCAGCAGCATCATCGCCAGCAAGCCGAGGATCAGCAGCGGGTCGTAGGGAATGTGCACCGCCCAGGCCAGGCAGAGGACCGCGATTGCCTGGAAGCTGGCGACGGTGGCACCGCCGATGCACTTGCCGATCACGATCGAGCTGCGCCGCACCGGCGCGACCATCATCTCTCGCAGGAAGCCGAACTCGCGGTCCCAGACGATCGACCCGGCCGAGAACATCGCCGTCGACATGACGGCGAGGCTGAGGATGCCCGGGAACATGAAGGTCTTCAGGTCGACCCCGTGCGTCGCGGCGCCCGAGAGGTTCTGGAGGCCGGAGCCGAGCACGAACAGGAACAGCAGCGGCTGCAGCAGCGTCGTGGCGACCCGCATCCGGTCCTTGGAGAAGCGGATCAGCTCGCGGTGCCAGACGACCTTGATCGCGCGGGCCTCGTTGCGCCAGCTGCGGTCAGGCACGCGGACGCGCGCGACCTCGGGGACCTGTGCGACCTCGGGGGCCTCCGCAACCGCGTTCATCGCCGCACCCCCGCCATCGCGCGGGCACGGATCTTGCCCTGGTCGGAGGAGGTATCGGCCTCGGCGTCGTGGATCGTGCTGCCGGTGTAGTTCATGAAGACGTCGTCGAGGGTCGGCCGCGAGACCTGCACCGACGTGATCGAGACGCCGAGCTCGGCGAACAGCCGGGGCACGAACTCCTGTCCCGCCGGCACGAACAGCGTGACCGCGCCCTCGGCCATCGTCGCCTCGATCCCGAAGCGCTCGGCCAGCGTCTCGATCGCCGCCGCGTCGTCGCCGGTGCGGATCATCACGCGATCGGCTCCGACGCTCGCCTTCAGCGCCGTCGGCGTATCGAGGGCGACGACCTCGCCGCGATCCATGATCGCGATGCGGTCGCAGAACTCGGCCTCGTCCATGTAGTGCGTGGTCATGAAGATCGTCGTCTGCTCCGTCTCTTGAAGGGCGCGGATGTAGGTCCAGATCGAGTTGCGCGTCTGCGGGTCGAGCCCGATCGTCGGCTCGTCGAGGAACAACACCCGCGGCGAGTGCATCAGCCCGCGAGCGATCTCGAGCCGGCGGCGCATGCCGCCGGAGAACGTCAGCACCTGCGCGTCACGGCGATCCCAGAGATCGACCATCTCGAGCATCTGGCGCATGCGGGGCGCCAGCACCGAGCGCTCGACGCCGTACAGCTCGGCGTGCATCCGCAGGTTCTGGGCGGCGGTCAGGTAGCCATCGAGCGTCGGGTCCTGGAAGACGAGGCCGATCTGGCGGCGGACAGCGTCACGCTCGAGCACGACGTCGTGCCCCGCGATCCGTGCCGTGCCGCCGGTCGGCGTGACCAGCGTGCAGAGCATGTTGATCGTGGTGCTCTTCCCGGCTCCGTTCGGGCCGAGGAAGCCGAAGACCTCACCGGTGGGGACGTCGAAGCTGACGCCGCGAACGGCGTCGACATCGCCGAAGGACTTCTTCAGCTCGTCGACGTCGATCGCGACCGGCGTTGCGTCGGCCATCCGCTACTTCGCCTCGTCCTCGGCGAGGATCAGGTAGAGCCCGCGGCGCGTCTCGGTCAGCCGTTCGACAGCGCGGGTGCGCTGCTCCGGCGTGCCCGAACGCACGACCTCCATCGCCGCCTTGGCGATCTGACGGACGAGGTCCCCGATCTCGACCGCATTCTCCGGGATCCCCCGCGAGACGGTCTCCCACAGCTTCCCGAGCTCGTCGCGGTGCTCGGTGACGTGGGCGCGGCCCTCGTCGGTGAGCGCAAAGGTGCGACCGGAGCCGCCCTCCTGGACGGTGACCAGGCGCTCGTCCTCGAGCTGCTGGAGCACCGGGTAGATCGAGCCGGGGCTCGGGCGCCAGGCGCCATCGCTGCGCTCCTCGATCGCCTGCATCAGCGCGTAGCCGTTGCGCGGCTCCTCGTCGAGCAGCAGCAGCGCCGCCGAGCGAACGTCGCCGCGGGCCCGCCGTCCTCCGCCGCGGCCGAAGCCACGACCGAAGCCTGGGCCGAAGCCGAAGTCGGGACCGTCCTGGCGATGGCGGCCACCGCGGTGATGGCGTCCTCCTCCGGGCCCTCCGGGCCCGCCCATCATCTGCGATACGTCTGGGTACTGCCTCTTATTTCTATGCATCTGTGACTGCTTTCGATTGCTTACGTTGCATCACGATATATCGTTAGCAGTCGCCTGTCAAGTCCGGCTCGCCCCGGAACGACGAGGGGCGCCCACTGGGCGCCCCTCGTCACGGCTATCAAGCGAGCCTGCGTCACTCCGCGGCGGGCGACTCGGGCTCGGAAGCAGTCGGCTCGGCAGGCTTGTCGCCGGCGGCCGCGTCATCGGCCTCGTCCTCGGGCGCGCCGACCGTGGCCGGAACGCGCTCGCCCTTGACGATCGAGAGCTTCACCTGGCCCTCGGCGTCGTCGTCGTCACCGCGCTCGACCAGCACCGTGGCACCGGGCGTGAGCTCGGACCGCAGCACGAAGTCGGCGAGCGGATCCTCGATGAAGCGCTGGATCGCCCGGCGCAGCGGGCGGGCGCCCATCGCAGGGTCCCAGCCCTTCTCGACGAGCAGGTCCTTGGCGTCCTCGGTCAGCTCCAGCTGCAGCTCACGCTCCGCCAGCGACGAGCGGATCCGCCGCAGCAGCAGCTCGACGATGACCTTGATCTCTTCCTTCTGCAGCTTGTGGAAGACGAGGACGTCGTCGATGCGGTTGAGGAACTCGGGCCGGAAGACCTTCTTCAGCTCGCCCATGATCCGGTTCTTCATGTCGTCGTAGGTGATCCCGGCGTCGTCGTCGCCGACCGCGAACCCGAGCGGGGTGTTGCGGGCGATCTC
>DASRHW010000132.1:0-12898 GCA_035650375.1 Solirubrobacteraceae bacterium
GATCTCGCTGGCGCCCGCCTCGACCATCAGGATGGCCTCCGCGGTGCCCGACACGACCAGGTCGAGCTCGGAGGAGCCGTCGGCCAGCGCCTCCTCGTCGGGGTTGACGACGAAGTTGCCGTCGATCTTGCCGATGCGTACAGCACCGACGGGCGTCGGCAGCGGCACGTCGGAGATCATCAGCGCGGCGGACGCGCCGTTCATCGCCAGCATGTCGTACGGGTGTACGTGATCGATGCTGAGCGGGATCGAGACGAGCTGCGTCTCGTAGTGCCAGCCCTTCGGGAACAGCGGCCGAATCGGCCGGTCGATCATGCGAGCGGTCAGCGTGCCCTTCTCGCCGCTGCGGCCTTCGCGCTTGAAGAACGAGCCGGGGATCTTGCCCGCGGCGTACATGCGCTCCTCGATGTCCACCGTCAGCGGGAGGAAATCGACGTCGCGGAGGTTGCCCACGGTCGCTGTGTTGAGGACCATGGTCTCGCCCTGGCGGACGACGACGGCGCCGGATGCCTGCTTGGCCATCCTGCCCGTCTCGAACGTGATCTCGCTACCGGCGATCTCCACGGAGACCGTTGTCACGGTGTCACTCATATATGCCTACCTGCCTTCTGTGCGCCACACCCTTCGGTCGGTGGGCGTCATCGCGTCTCTTTCAGAATCCGAACGCGAGGATGGTAGCGCGGGCGCAGGGGTCGCCGCCGGAGGCGGGCGCTGCGGACCTGGAGTTGCGGGAGGCTGCCGAACGGCCGCCGGAGGAGCTATCGGCGGAGCCCGAGCTCCTTGATCAGCGCCCGGTAACCCTCGAGGTCGTTGCGCTGGAGGTAGTTCAGCAGCCGCCGGCGCTGGCCGACGAGCATCAGCAGGCCGCGGCGCGAGTGATGGTCCTTCTTGTGCTCGCGCAGGTGCTCGGTGAGATGGTTGATGCGCTCGGTCAGCAGCGCGATCTGGACACGGCTGTTGCCGGTGTCGGTCTCGTTGGCACCGAACTGCGAGACAAGCTCGCGGGTCCGCTCGGGGGTAAGGGTGCTCATGCGGTTCAGCAGGGTAGCAACGGCCTGCGGCCGAGAACGGTTTCGTCCTACGGTCGTGACGAGCCACGACCTTCGGACGACGTCACCTGGCGGGCGCTGACGACGTCCTGCCCCATCTGCTCGATCAGCGCCTCGACCGAGGGGAATCGGCGCTCGCCGCGCAGGCGCTTGATGAACTCGATCCGCAGCCGGCTGCCGTAGATGTCGCCGCTCCAGTCGATCAGGAACGCCTCGATCAGCTCGCCACGACCGGTCTGGAACTGCGGCCGCACGCCGACGTTGACGGCTGCGGCGATCACGTCGTCGCCGCCGTCGATCGTGGCCCGGGCGGCGTAGACGCCGTGGCCGGGCACGACGAACCCATCCGGCGGGACGAGGTTCGCCGTCGGGAAACCGAGCTCGCGACCGCGCTTGTCGCCGTGCACGACCTCCCCGGCGTGGGCGAACGGCGCACCCAGCAGCCGGCGGGCGTAGTCGACCGCTCCGCCGAGCACGAGACCGCGGATGTGGCTCGAAGAGACGACCTCGCCGTCGATCTCGAGCAGCGGCTCGACGTGCGTCTCGAAGCGATCGTCGCCTCGCAGCAGTTCGGGATCACCCTCCGCGAGGTGGCCGAAGCGGAAGTTCTCGCCGACGGCGACGCGCGTCGCGCCGAGCGCGCCGACCAGGACCCGCTCGACGAACTGGCGTGCCCCTTGGTCGGCCAGCGGGCGGTCGAACGGTACGACGACGAGCTCGTCGATGCCGAGGCCGGCGATCAGCTCCGCCTTGCGCTCCAGCGTCGTCAGCAGGCGTGGCGCCGCACGCGGAGCGAAGATCGTCGCCGGGTGCGGATCGAAGGTCACGACGGTGTCCGAGCCGTCGATGACACGGCGATGGCCGAGATGGACGCCGTCGAACGTTCCGACCGCGAGACGGCGCGGACGAGGCTCGGCGGCACGCAGCTCGACGATCTTCACGCGCGGAACCCTACGACGGCCTTCAGCGTGCCGCCCGGATGAGGCTCCGCGATCGCGATCGGGCCGTCGTCGTCGACCAGCAGCACGGTGCCGCCGGCACTCGCCTCGATCGGCCGCCCGTGTGCCGCGGCGTGCGCCCGTTCGTCGTCGAGCACGAGCATGGGCATGAACGCACCGAGCCCGGCGCCGAGATCGATCAACCGCTCGAGCTGATCCGCGGTGCCTGCCTCGGCCACGGCGAACGGGCCGATCGCGGTGCGCCGCAGCTGCTCGCAGTAGGCGTCGCCGAGGTCCATCACGAGGCTGCGCACGTAGGTGCCGGACGAGCACTCGATCGCGAAGCCGCGCCGCGGCCCGTCGCGCCAGAGCTCGTCAAAGCGCCGGATCGTCACCTCGCGCTCGGCAAGCTCGACCGGCGTGCCCTCGCGGGCGAGCGCGTACGCCCGGCGTCCGCCGACCTTCACCGCCGAGTACGCCGGCGGGCGCTGGCGGATGGTTCCTGTGGGCAATGCCAGGTCGCCCGAAGGCACGAGCCCGGTCTCGACGATCTCGCCCTCGGGATCGCCGGTCGTCGACGTCGCTCCGAACCGAGCGGTCGCCTCATACGTCTTCGGCAGCGCCATCACGAAGCGCTGGACGCGCGTCGCACGGCCGACGAGGACGACCAGCAGGCCGGTCGCGAACGGGTCGAGTGTGCCCGCGTGACCGACCTTCGGCAACTCGCGGCGAGGCGTCTCGGGCGAACGCCGTCGCAGCTCCCTGCGCACGGCGGCGACGACATCGTGCGAGGTCGCGCCGACGGGCTTGTCGCAGAGCAGGAACCCGTCCATCGGGGATCCATCGTCGCATCACCGCTCGCCGCTCGTCAGGCGAGCGGCGGTCAGCGAAGCTGCGCGCCGATCTCCCGGCGCAGGAACGCGACGAGCTCGTCTGCGCCGAGCGTCGTCGTGAACCCGGCCGCCTGGCGATGGCCGCCGCCGCCGCCGGCGCGGGCGATGATCGACACGTCGACGTCGCCATCGCTGGCACGCAGGGAGACCTTCGCCTGCGGCTCCTCGCTGGGTTCCGCCGCACGCTCGCGCACGAGCGCCGCGACCTTCGTCCCACGGACGGCGCGCAGGTGGTCGACGACGCCTTCGCTGTGGCTGTCGTCGGCGCCGGCGAGCTCGAAGTCGTCGCGGGTGATCCGCGTCATCGTCAGCCTGCCGTCGTCGTAGCGGCGCATGCCGCTCAGGGCTCGGCCGAGCAACGCGACCTTCGCCGGCGGCGTGCCCTCGTAGAGCCGTCGGTAGATGCCGTGGACGTCGACGCCGGCCTCGATCAGGCTCGCGGCCATCGCGTGGGCCCGCGGGCCGGTGTTCTCGTACATGAACTGGCCCGTGTCGGTCACGAGCCCGACGTACAGCGCCTCCGCGATCTGCAGCGTCGGTGGGATCTCGAGCTCGTTCATCAGGTCCCACACGATCTCGGCCGTACACGACGCCTCTGGCACGACGAGGTCGACGTCGCCGAAGCGGGTGTTGTCGTGGTGATGATCGATGTTGACGATGTGCGAGCCGTCGCGCTTGACCACGTCGACTGGGTTGCGGTCGATGTTGCCGCAGTCGAGGAAGACGACGACGCGTTCGTCGAGGTCCGCGGGGACGGTCGACACGATGTCGCCGAAGTCGAGGAAGCGGTACTCGTCGGGCACCGGCAGATCGGCGTCGGACATGAACATCACGGCGTCCTTGCCGAGCGCGACGAGCACGCCGTGCATCGCCACCAGCGATCCGAGCGCGTCGCCGTCGGGGTGCTCGTGCGTGACGAGTACGAAGCGCTCGCCGTTGCGCAGCTCGTCGAGCGTCAGCTGCCGCGCCGCGGCAGCGTTCGCGGCGATCGTCATGCGCGCGGGTCGATCGCCGGGGTGTCGGTGTCGAGCAGCTGCTCGACACGCTGAGCCCGGCGCGCCGTCTCGTCCTCGATCAGCGTCAGCTGCGGCGTGTACTTCAGCCGCAGCTCGGAGGCGACGTGGCGCTGGAGGAAACCGTGCGCCGACTGCAGGCCTTCGAGACACGCGCGGCGCTCCGCCGGGTCGTCCCCGAGCACGCTGACGTAGACGCGCGCCTGGCGGAGATCGGGTGTTGTCTCGACTGATGTCACGGTGACGAATCCGACGCGTGGGTCCTTGAGGTCGGCCAGCGCGCTGCTGAGGACCTCGCGCATCGCCTCGTCCACGCGGCGCATGCGGTCGGTCATCGTATTCCGATCGCCGTACCGGCGACGCCTGCCATACCAGCCCGGCTCCGCGTCCTGACCGAGCGTCTGCGCGCCAGGCCAAACATCAGACGGTGAGTTCGCGCTCGACCTGCGTGGTCTCGTAGACCTCGAGCACGTCACCCTCCTTGACGTCCTGGTAGTTGTCGAGAACGACACCGCACTCGAAGCCGGCCGAGACCTCGCGAGCGTCGTCGTTGAAGCGCCGCAGGCTGCCGACCGTCGTGTCGTAGATGACGGTGCCGTCGCGGACGATGCGGACCTTGGAGCCGCGGCGGACGATGCCGTCGGTGACGTAACAGCCGGCGATCGTTCCGAGCTTGGAGGCGCGGAACGTCTGACGCACCTCGACGGTGCCGACCGTCTGCTCAACCTCTTCGGGCTCGAGCAGACCCTCCATCGCGGCGCGAAGATCCTCGATCGCGCGGTAGATGACCGAGTAGGAGCGGATCTCGACGCCCTCGCGGTCAGCGGCCTGCGCGGCATCGCCGACGGGACGGACGTTGAAGCCGAGCACGACCGCGTCGGATGCCGCCGCCAGCATCACGTCGGACTCGGTGATCCCGCCGACGCCGGTGTGGATGACGTTGACCTGGACCTCCTGCTGCGGCAGCTTCGCGATCTCGTCCTCGAACGCCTCGAGCGAGCCCGAGACATCGGCCTTGAGCACGAGCCCGAGCTCCTTCATCTCGGCTTCCTTGACGCGCTTGAAGACGTCCTCGAACGAGACCTTGCGGCCCGAGCGACGAGCCAGCATCTCGGTTTTGAGCCGCGTCGCGCGCTCGCCTGCCAGAGCGCGTGCGGTGCGGTCGTTGGCGACGACGCGGAAGCTCTCACCGGCTTCAGGCACACCGTCGAACCCGAGCACCTCGACGGGATCGCCCGGCAGCGCGGCCTTGACCTTGGTGGCGGCGTAGTCGGTCATCGCGCGCACCTTGCCCCAGTGCGCGCCGGCGACGAGCGCGTCGCCGACCTCGAGCGTCCCGCGCTGGATCAGCACGGTGACGACCGGGCCTCGGCCCGGGTCGAGCTTCGACTCGACGACGACGCCCGACGCCTCGGCATTGGGGTTCGCGGTGATCTCCTGCAGGTCGGCGACGACCTGGATCGTCTCGAGCAGCGTGTCGAGGCCGTCCTTCGTCTTCGCCGAGACGTCGACGAACTCGGTGTCGCCTCCCCACTCCGACGTCTGCAGCCCGAGTTGCGTCATCTCGGTGCGGACGCGCGTCGGGTCGGCGCCCTCCTTGTCGATCTTGTTGACCGCGACGAGCATCGGGACGCCGGCGGCCTTCGCGTGGTCGATCGCTTCCTTGGTCTGCGGCCGCACGCCGTCGTCGGCGGCGACGACGATCACGGCGATGTCGGTGACCTGCGCGCCGCGAGCACGCATCGCGGTGAACGCCTCATGGCCCGGCGTGTCGAGGAACGTGATCGCGCCGTCGCCGTAGTGCACCTGGTAGGCGCCGATGTGCTGAGTGATGCCGCCGGCCTCACCGGCCGTGACCTCGGTCTCGCGGATGGCGTCGAGCAGCGACGTCTTGCCGTGATCGACGTGGCCCATGATCACGACGACGGGCGGTCGCGCGACGAGGTCGCCGTCCTCATCCTCGGCGACGGGCGGCACGTCGTCCTCGTCGGCGGCGTGGACGATCTCGATCCGCTTCTCGAACTCGTCGGCGAGAACGCCGATCGCCTCGTCCGAGAGCGACTGCGTGACCATGACCATCTCGCCCATGCCCATCAGCTTCTTGATGATCTCGGCGACACCGATGCCGAAGTACTCGCCCAGGTCCTTGACCGTCGAGCCGGAGCGGATCTTGACGACGTCGGTCCGCGTGTGGACGTCCGCGTCGATCGGCGCAGCGACCTCTTCGAGGACCTCGCGGCGACGACGACCACGGCGTCGCGTGGGCCGGCGCATCGGGCCACCGGGGCCACCCGGTCCGCCGGGTCCGCCGGGACCACCTGGTCCGCGGCGCGCGGCCTGCGAGTCGATCACGACGCGGCGGCGACCGGCACTGTCGCCGGCTCCCGGCGTCGACTCGCCCTTGCTGGAGCCGCGCGACGGGCGCTTGGTGTCCTGCGCGACGCCGACGATGCGCGGGCCCTTACCGGGGGCCGGCGTGTCGCCGATCGCGGGCTTTGCCGGACCGGCGGCCTCGGGCGGCGTGTCCGCATCGGGGGCAGCCGGCTCGGCCGGGGCCGGCACCTCGGCGGCCGCTGCGGAAGCCTCTGCCTGTGGAGCGGCCGGCTCTGCGGCCACGGGCTCCGGCGCAGGCGGCTCCGGTGCCGGCACAGCGGGCGGCGGCGTGGGCGCGACGGCGACGGGCTCCGCCGGCGCCGGGGGCACCGGGGGCGGCGGAGTTGCAGCGACCGGCGGCGCCGGCTGCTCGACGATCTTCGGACCGACCCGCTTCTTGGGGGCGGGCGGCGCCGGCGCTTCGGGCTCAGCCGGCTCGGCGGCCGCCACGGGCTCGGGGTCGGCGACGACCTCGGGCTCCGGTTCAGGCTTTGCCGGCTTTGCGGCCGGCTTCTTCGCTGCGGCCTTCTTCGGCGCGGCCTTGGCCGCCTTGGCGGCACCGGCGCCGTTGCCGAGATGCTTGTTGGCCTCGTCGGCGTCGACCGCCGAGGCGCCGCCCTTGACGTCGAGGCCGGCAGCCTTCAGCTTCTCGACGACGTCGGCCGAGGACATTCCATGCTCTTTTGCGAGCTCGAATACGCGCTTTGTTGGCATCAGATCCGTACCGATTCTAGGAGGTCGGCCTGGTTCGGCCCAAGCTCGACAGGGCGCCGAAAGGCACGTGAAAGCGCGCGCCGCGTCAGCGCCGTCTCGAGGCAGCCCGAGTCGCAGACGTAGGCACCGCGGCCCGGCAGGCACGCGGCCACGTCAGCGACGACACGGTCGCCGCTGAGCGCCAGACGCCGCAGCGCCGCCTTCGGCCGGGTCGTTCCACAGCCCACGCAGCGGCGCTGTGGCGCATGTCCGACTATGAGGCCTGTTCCTCGTCGGTTCCCGCCGCGACCGGCTCGTCGGCGTCGGCCACGTCGAGCGCCTCGGCCGAGGGCTCGGACGCGTCGCCCTGCGGCTCGAGCGCGTCGCCGTCGGCGATCTCGAGCTCGTCGTCGAAGTCCTCGTCGGGCAGCTCGCCGCCCTCGGGCGGCTCGCCACCGACATAGTCGCTGCCGGTGCCGGTCAGCTCCTGGTGGACGGGCAGGCCGCAGTAGCGGGAGCCGGGCAGCGACGCGTTGGGGCAGCGCCGGCCAGAGGTGAGAATCGCGGCACAGCGGCCGCTCGTCTCGGTCTCCTCGTAGCCGCCTTCCTGCTCCTCCGTCGCGAACTCGGTCTCGGAGCGGATGTCAATCCGCCAGCCGGTCAGACGCGCCGCGAGGCGGGCGTTCTGACCCTCGCGGCCGATCGCCAGCGAAAGCTGGTCGTCGGGGACGACGACCGTTGCCTGCTTGGCCTCGTCGTCGACGAGCACCTCGCGCACACGCGCGGGCGACAGCGCCTTGGCGACGAAGCGGGCGGGCTCGTCGTTGTAGGGAATGATGTCGATCTTCTCGCCGCGCAGCTCGGAGACGACCATCCGCACCCGTGAGCCGCGCGGTCCGACGCAGGCGCCGACCGGGTCGACGCCGTCGGCGTGCGAGATGACCGCGATCTTGGAGCGATAGCCGGGCTCGCGAGCGACGTTGGCGATCTCGACGAGACCGTCGGCGATCTCCGGCACCTCGAGCTCGAACAGCGACTTGATCAGCTCGGGATCGCGCCGCGAGACGATGATCGACGGGCCCTTGGTCGAGTTCGAGACCTCTTTGATGACGGCCTTGATGCGCTGGTTGTGCTCGTAGCGCTCGCCTTCGACCTGCTCGCCCTTGGGCAGCAGCGCCTCGACGCGCTCGCGCAACTGGATCAGCGTGTAGCGGGAGTCCTTCTGCTGGACGATGCCGGTGATCAGCTCACCGACGCGGTCCTGGTACTCCTCGAACATCATGTCGCGCTCGGCCTCGCGGATCCGCTGCAGGATCACCTGCTTGGCGGTCTGCGCGGCGATCCGGCCGAAGTCGTCGGGGGTGACGTCACGCTCGTCGATCTGATCGCGGTACTCGGCGAACTTGACCGGGTCGATCTCAGGATCGGCGACCTCGATCATCTCCCCCGTCTCCGGGTCGACCGTGCGTGCCTCCTCCTCGGCCTCGACGAGCAGCTGATCCTCGAGCTCCTCGGGGACGATCAGCTCGTAGACGAGGAAGTCGCCGGTCTCGTCGTCGAGCGCGACGCGGGCGTACTTGGCGGCGCCGGCCTGCTTCTTGTACGCAGACTGCAGGGCGTCTTCCAGCGCGTCGTGGAGCTTCTCGGGCGCGATGCCCTTCTCGCGCGCCAATGCACCCATCGCCTCCAGGATCTCGCGGCTCATGCAGCTACTCCTCGACGAGGTTGGATCGATTGATGTCGCCGTAGGCGATCTGAACGAGGCCCGTGGCGGCCGCGAGCGTCACATCGGTGTCGCTGGCGCCGACGAGCTCGCCGGTGAAGGAGCGGTGGCCGTCGACCGCGTCCCGCGTGCGTACGCGAGCGCGACGGCCGAGAAAGCGGCGGAAGTGGTCCGGCTTGGTCAGCGGCCGCTCGACCCCGGGCGACGAGACCTCGAGCGCGTAGCGCTCGCGAATGCCGTCGAGGCGGCGCGTGACACGCTCGCACAGCTCGAGCGTGACGCCGTCGGGGTGATCGATGAACAGGCGCAGGATGCCGCCGGGAGCGACTTCTGCGAGCAGCACCTCGACATCCGGCTCGCTGGCTGCGAGCTCGGCTTCGATCTGCGTTTGGATGCTGTCCATGTCACCTCCCTTGGCCAATAAAAAAAGCGGGCGAGCGCCCACTTCCGGTACTGCCCTCGATCCACGGGGAACGAGGCGAAAGCTGTGCAAACGAGGATAGCGCGCCGGGCATCGCCGCATCAGGCGGCGCGGCGGCGTGCCTCGTCTCGATAGCTGCGGTAGTCGCGTCGCTCCGGTCGCAGGTTCGCGGCGAGCGCCAGCGGGTGGCGGGCCTCGGCGTGGCGGCCGAGCAGTTGCAGCGAGCGACCGAGGCAGAAGAGCGCGAAGTCGTTCGTCGGAGTGTGCTCGACGACCGTCTCGAACTCCTCGCGGGCCGCCTCGAAGCGCCGCGCGTGAAACAGCGCCCGGCCGAGTGCCTCGTGGATCGAGTCCTTGCCCGGTTCGAGGTCGCGCGCACGCGTGAGCGACACGATCGCGGCATGGTGGTCCCCCTGCTCCAGCAGTTCGGTGCCGCGGCGAAAGAGCTCGTACGCGTTGTCCATCGCGTGCCTCAGTCTAGACAGCGACCCTGCTGTCCAGCACCGGTTCGGGCAGTCTCAGACGGCCGCGTCAGGCGCTGCTGCGGACGCTCGAACGGAGCGTCGTGACCGCGTCGAGGACCGCGGCAGCGACGGCGTGCTTGGTCGCCCGTGCTACCGCGTGCTCTCCTGCGGAGGTCACGATCGTGACCTCGTTGTCGGTGCTGTCGAAGCCGATGTCGTCGCGCGAGATGTCGTTGACGACGATCGCGTCGAGATGCTTGGCGACCAGCTTCTGGCGCCCGAACTCGAGCGCGTCGTCGCCGTGCTCGGCGGCGAAGCCGACGAGCGTCTGACCATCGCGACGACGAGCGGCAAGCCCCGACAGCACGTCCGTGGTCGGGGCGAGCACGAGCTCCAGCGCGTCGTGGCGATCCTTCTTCAGCTTGCCGTCGACGGGCACCGGCGCGAAGTCGGCAACAGCGGCGGCCATCAGCAGGACGTCGCAGGCGTCGAACTCGCCATCGCAGGCCATCTGCAGCTCGGCCGCCGTGCCGACGTCGACGTAGCGGACACGAGGATTGCGCGGAAGCGCGACGTTCGCGGCCACACAGGTGACGATCGCGCCTCGGGCCGCGGCTTCGTCGGCGAGGGCGAAGCCCATCCGCCCGCTCGATCGGTTCCCGACGTAGCGGACGCCGTCGATCGGCTCACGCGTTCCGCCGGCCGTGACGAGCACGTGCAGCGCCGCCCAGTCGTCCTGCGCGGGCGGCAGCGCGATCGCGGCCTCGGTCGCCGTCAGCAGCTCGGGCGGCTCCATCAGCCGGCCGACACCCCACTCGTGCATCGAGCCGAGCGCACCGACGCCGGGGTCGAGGACGACAACGCCGCGCTCTCGCAGCGTCTCGAGGTTCGCCTGCGTCGCGGCGTTCTCGTACATGTGGTTGTTCATCGCCGGTGCGACGAGCAGCGGGCACGTCGCGGCCAGCGCGGCCGTCGTCAACAGGTTGTCCGCGAGCCCGGCGGCGAGCTTGGCGATCGTGTTGGCGCTCGCGGGCGCGATCAGGAACGCGTCCGCCCGGCGGACGAGCTCGAGATGGCTCAGCGGCTGGTGGTCCGGGACACGCTCGCCCGGGAAGCTGCCGCGCGCCGGGTCGGGCTCGAACTCGTCGAGCAGCACCGGGGCGCCCGACAATGCCGCGAACGAGGCCCGGCCGACGAAGCGTTCCGATGTCGGCGTCTGGATCACGCGAACGGCATGCCCGGCAGTCGTCGCCAGACGCACGAGCTCGAGCGCCTTGTAGGCGGCGATCCCGCCGCTGACGCCGAGCAGGAGCCGGGGCATGGAAGAAGAGTCGGCCTAGCGGTACTGGTACTTGATCTTGCCCGCTGCGACTTCCTCGAGCGCGATCGTGAGGTAGTTCTTCGAACCGGTCTCGACCATCGGCGGCGGGAACTCGTCGAACGTCCCCTCGCCGAGGTTGTGGTAGTAGCTGTTGATCTGACGGGCGCGCTTGGCGGCCACGAGCACCGAGGCGTAGTTCGAGTCGACGTTGTCGAGCAGCTTGTCGATGCGAGGCGAGATCATGGCTTGGAGTCTAGCTCCCCGCGGACGATCCCTTCGACGGCGGCGACGGCGTCCTCGAGCCGGTCGTTGCAGACGACGTAGCCGAACTCGTGCTTGGCCGCGAGCTCGGACTCGGCGGTTCTCAGACGTCCCGCAATCTGCTCAGGGTCATCTGTTCCGCGGCCGACGAGCCGCGCCTGCAGCGCGTCCAGGGTCGGCGGCTCGATGAAGATCTGCACCGCCTCGGGCATCGAGGCCCGAACCTGGCGCGCACCCTGGAGCTCGATCTCGAGCATCACCGGGACGCCGGCCGCGGCCCGGCGCTCGAGCTCGGAGCGCAGCGTGCCATAGCGACGGCCGGAGTATGTCGCATGCTCGACGAAGTCGCCCGCGGCGACGTGCTCCTCGAAGTCGGCGTCGGACAGGAACCAGTAGTCGACACCGTGGCGCTCGCCCGGGCGTGGCGCGCGCGTCGTCGCGGAGACCGACAGCTGCAGCTGCGGCATGCGCTGGAGCAGGCTGCGGATCAGCGTGCCCTTGCCGACGCCCGACGGGCCCGTGATGACGAAGACGCGGGCTATCGCCGGAGGAGCGAAACGAGCTCGGCCCGCTGGCGCTCGGAGAGGCCGCCGATGGTCTTGCTGGGCGAGATCCGGCACTGCTGCAAGACCTTGTTGACCTTCACGCGGCCGTACTTCGGCACGGCGAGCAGCATGTCGAAGACCTTCGCCGTCTCGAGGTATTCGGGCGGGTGGGTCAGCAGCTGATGGATCGACGTGCGGCCGCCCTTGAGGTCACGCTTGAGCTGTGCGCGACGTGTCCGGATGTCGTTGGCGCGTTGCAGCGCATCCATGCGCTGGGTCAGCGAACGCTCCGGAGCCGAGGAATGCTTTGGCGCGGTGGAGGACTCAGTCAGCGGCACGGGCCGCGAATATACCGAGCCGAAGAAGGCGTGCAAGGCGAAAGCGGGAAATTCATCTGAACCTCGACCGGAGCTTGATGCTTATGGAGCCTGGTCGAGGTGCGGCGTTGCGCAAAGCCCCGGATTTGCAGCGTTTTTCGGAGCGCCGCGGCTTCCATAAATCTGCTATGCGCGGTCGAATGCTCGGTTTGCTGGGCTTTCGTACGCGCTGACGGTGTTCGCGTAGGACTAGCGCGCGCCCGGCCGCGGTGCGTCTCGTGCCTCGCCGGACCCCGCAGCGGTACCGATCGCGTCTGCGATCGTCGCGTGGCCCGCCGCCGACACCAACCGCGCGAGACCGCGATTGACGCGTGCCGGCCACAGCGGGCCGCCGTAGACGAACCCGGTGTAGGCCTGCACCAGCGTCGCCCCCGCCGCGATTCGCGCCCACGCCTCCTCCGGCCCGTCGATCCCGCCGACGCTGATCAGCACGACGCGATCGCCGAGGCGGTCGCGCAGGCGTCGCAGCACCGCCGAGGAGCGGCCGGCCAGCGGCGCGCCCGACAGCCCACCGGCGCCGATGGCCTCGACGTCCGTCGCCGGCGTCAGCAGGCCGTCGCGCGTCGTCGTCGTGTTGACCGCGACGATGCCGTCGAGGCCGGTCTCGAGTGCGAGGTCGGCGATCGCGTCGATGTCCTCGTCCGCGAGGTCGGGCGAGATCTTGACGAGCAGCGGTACCCCCCGGCCCGTCGCGGCCGTCGCGGCGATCTCGGTCCGGACGGCGGCGATCAGCTCGCGCAGGCGCGCGGTCGTCTGCAGGTCGCGCAGACCCGGGGTGTTCGGCGAGCTGACGTTGATCACCAGGAAGTCGGCGACCGGAGCCAGCT
>DASRHW010000133.1:0-4222 GCA_035650375.1 Solirubrobacteraceae bacterium
GGCGACGGCCGCGTCGTGATCAACGGCGAGAAGTGGTTCTGCTCCAACATCGACGGCGCCGCCATCGTGATGCTGGCGCGTCCCGAGGGCGCGCCCGACGGCCCCGCGGGCCTTGGCCTCTACCTCGTTCCCAAAGAGCGCGAGGACGGCTCCCGCAACGGCATCACGATGCGGCGGCTCAAGCCCAAGCTGGGCACGAAGAGCGTGCCGACGGGAGAGGTCGAGTTCCACGACGCGCTCGGGTATGCGCTGCGCTCGACCCCTGCGAGCGAGGGCGGTGGCTCCGAGTCCGACGCCGGTGGGCTCGGCCGGATGATGGAGATGGTCAACGGTTCCCGGTTCGGTGTCGCGCTCATGGGTCTCGGCATCGCCCGCCGTTCGTTCCTCGAGGGCGCGATCTGGGCCCATCACCGGCGGGCGAAGGGCCGGCTGCTCGTCGACCTCCCGCTGATCCGCGAGCAACTCGTCGACCTCCTCGCCGAGCTCGAGGCCGCGTTCGCGCTCGGGTTCGAGTGCGCGGCGGCGGCGCGCTCGCGCGACGGCGACCGGCTTCGCCGCATTCTGGTCCCGGCGACCAAGGTCCGGCTGTGCCGGTTCGGCGTCGAAGCCGCCGGCAAGGCCGTCGAGATGCACGGCGGCAACGGGTACTGCGAGGACTGGCCGCTCACGCGACAGCTGCGCGACGCGCAGTGTCACCCGATCTGGGAGGGCACCGAGCAGATCTGCCAGCTCGACGTATTGCGCGCCATCCGGCGAGACTCCGCCCACGAAGCCGCGCTGGCGCGCGTCGACCGCGCGATCGAGGCCGCGGCCGCCGGGCCGGAGTACGTGGCTGAGGGTGTCGCGACGGTCAGCGCCGCTCGTGACGAGCTGGAGCGGCGCATCGGCGAGCTGCCCTCACTCGAGGCCGACCTTGCCGAAGCGCGCGCCGCCCGCATCACGACGCAGCTTGCTCGCACGGTTTCCGCCGCGTTGCTGCTGGAACAGTCGTCGGACCCGCACAAGGCGCTGATCGGCGTCCGCTTCGCCCGGCGGAACCTCTCCCCCACCGCCGCGTGGGACGATCGCATCGCGACGGTGGCAGGCCGCGAGCTCCTGGCCTTCGACGAGATCGACCACGCGACGGCGGAGAAAGCCGCGGCCTGACCCCGCACCTCACTGTGCACGAGCTCGTGGCTCTCGACGTAGCCGCCGATCCGGACGCGTGGCGCGAGCTCGGCTTCGCCGTCGACGATGACGACATGTGCGCAGTCGACGGCGTCGCCATCCGCCTGGGCTCTCCCGGCCGGAAGATCAGCGGCTGGGCCCTCACCGGCGTGCCGGGCGGCGTCGAGCTGGACGGGCTGTCCACGGTCCCGGCGCCGCTCCCGGTCCCGGCCGCGCCGCACGCCAACCGGACGATCGCCCTCGACCATCTCGTCGTCATGTCACCCGACTCCGACCGCACGATCACGGCGCTGGCGGCGCACGGCGTCGAGCCGAGCCGGCAACGGCGCACCGACCAGTACGGCCCGCCGTTCACGCAGACGTTCTTCCGGCTGGGCCGACCGATCCTCGAGCTCATCGGGCCGGTGACGCCCGCCGGGTCGGAGCCGGCGCGGTTCTACGGCATCGCGTTCACGGTCGACGACCTCGACGCGACGGCCGCTCTCCTCGGCGACCGGCTGGGCCGGGTCAAGGACGCGGTGCAGCCGGGCCGGCGCATCGCGACGCTGCGTCGCGATGCCGGCGCCGGTATCCCGCTCGCGTTCATGTCACCCGGCGCAGACTCGCTCGACGCCGGCGCGAGCAGGGACGAAGCTCAGTAACCCGGCCCTCCGCCACCACCACTGTTGCCGCCGCGGTCGTCGATGCTCGTCGACGTGCCCGTCGTCGTGGACGTAGACGCGCCGCTCGCGGGCGTCGCCGCGCTGCCTGTGGTCACGGTCTCGCCCTTCTTGGAGAAGAACGCGCCCTGCATGCCCTGGTTCGTCGCGTCGGGCCCATGGAACCGGCAGAAGAAGCCGAGCGCGCCGTCAGTCGGTAGCGTCACGTCGACAGTGGCCTTCTTCCCGGGGTCGAGCACCGTGTCGATGCCGAGGCTGGGGATCGTGAAGGTGTGCTGGGTCTTGCCCTCGTTCTTCAGGCTGACCTTGACGGTGGAGCCGAGCTTCGACTTCTCGAACGTGGGCTTGAAGTAGAAGTCGTCGGCCTCCACCGAGATCTTGCCGCTCTTCACCGTCTTCTCGCCCTTGTTGGTGACCTTGCCCTGGAGCGAGACGGGCGGGTTCTTGGCGGCGAGCGCGACGCCGCCGACGAGCGCGGTCCCGGCGATCGCCACGACGGTCAGGGCGAAAAGCTTGCGCATGATTTCTCCTACCTCGGCCGATAGCTGCTGGTTCATACGGTCTGAGCTTCCGGATGGATTGCCCTCCCCCGGAGCGTGGGCGATCGGGCGCGTATTCTCGGGCCTCCCGACCCGAGGAGTACGGAACGATGCCGTGGGACAACACGAAGACGGTCCATCCCGCGTGGCTTGCCATCGAGTTCGGGACGTGCGTCGGCGTGTGGACCGTGGTCACCTTCCTGCTCGCGCGCACGGTCAGCGGCGCCGGATTCGTCGCCTCGGTCGTCACCGGATCTGTGCTCTCGGGGATCACCTGGGTGACCGTGAAGCTGGGGTGGCGTGACGCGCCGCGGCCGCCGGGGCGCTGATCGGAGCAGGCGGGCTAGCGGGGGTCGATCCGGTCGAGGTTCCAGTGCCGGACGACGGTGAACATCCATACCGATGTCTGACCCGGGAACAACCCGAAGCGACTGATCGCGCGCTGGCCGCCTTCGTGGTCGCTGTACAGCAGGTCAACGATCATGCGTTGGCGCTGCTCGATGGCCTGCAGCACAGCGAAATACGCGTCGTCGTCCCGGTCTCGCAGCGCTCCCTGCCAGAAGCCGACATCGCCCGCCGGGATGTACAGGTCCCGGCTCTGCCGCCGAAATCTCTCGGGCTCGACGTGTTGCTGTGGCTGGTCGGCTGCGAGGACGACCTCGGCGCTCGGCCACCATCCCTGGAGAACCGCGATGCCGGCGCCGACGTTCCGCACCGACCCCGCGAGGTAGATGTTCCCGTCGACCGCCTCGGCGTGGGCCCGGCCGCCCTCGACCTTCGCCCAGTGGTCGTCCACCCACCCCACCTTCTCGGCCGGGTCCTGGAGCCGCGACGCCATCAGCACCGGGCGCAACCCGATCTGGCGCTGCTCCTCGGCGATGAGGGCCGAGCGATTGGCCGACCGCACGGCCGAGTAGGTCGCCGCCGCGAGCGCGAGCGTGCCGCCGGCCGTCGCAAGGGCGGAGATCGTCGTCCAGTCGGCCATGGCACGAGGGTACGGCGAGCGGTTCGCCGGTCCTAGCCCGACGCATCGTGCTCCTCGGGCTGAGTGCTCTGCGTACCGCGATGGGGTCCAGCGGCGCCGGGACTCCAATTGCCAAGATGGTCAGGTGACGACCACAGGGCAGGCGCTGCGCGCCCGAGGGTGGCGGCGGATCTTTCACGTCCATGCGGACCGCTTGGGCCAGACGATCCCGCCGCTCGACGCCCTCAACGAAGAGATGGACAAGCGGATCGCCGCGGGCGAGAGCGAGGAGGACGTGACGCTCGCCGTCGTCGAGGATTTCGAGAAGTCGGCCGCGACCGTGAATGCTCGGACCACCCCCCTCGTCCCCGCCTCCGGCATCGTGGTCACCGGCGCCGGCATCCTCGCGAACGCATCCGGCCAAGGTGAAGCCGCGAAGGTCGTCGCCCTGTTCGCGATGGCGTTCGCTCTGGGCGGTCTCGGCTTCCTCGCCACCTCGCTCTTCACGCACGCCGGTCGCCCGAGGGTCGGCTTCGCGCCGAGGAGAGCCGACGTCGCCTTCGTACACGATCGCCTCATCAAGAAGGAGTCCAACGCGCAGGTGGGATCAATGCTCACCGGAGTGGGCTTCGTCGTCCTTCTCGTCGTCATCCTCTGACGCCGAGTGCGGCAGCGAGCCGGGCGAATACCTTTCCGCTGGTGACTTCCGGCCCGGTCGACGAGACGCTGCGGGTGGGCACGGGCGCCGGGCCGCGCCGCACTCGCTCCACGGGGGCGATCGTGCTTTGGATCGTCGCCGCCGCGTGGACGGTGATCCTGCTCCTGATCCTGCGCAATGCGGTGTTCGTGTCCGATGACGCGATCAGCAACTACGGCCACGTGTGGTACGTGAG
>DASRHW010000134.1:0-4734 GCA_035650375.1 Solirubrobacteraceae bacterium
GCCCGTCGAGCCCTGCGGCGTGGAGACCACCAGCCCGTCGCAGCGGACGCGCCCGATCTCCTCGCCCGCGAGCGCGTACGCGAGGTCCGCGACGCGCAGGCCGGCCCTGCGGTGCACCGAGATGTCGTTCAGCGCGCTCCAGGTGCCGTCCGGGCGACCGACGGAGATCGTCGGCAGTTCGATCGTGTCGAACTCGCCCGCGAACGCGCGCGCGAAATCCTCCTCGAGCCCGTTGGGATCGATCGTGGCCAGGAAGCCGACCTCGCCGTAGTTGACGGCGAACACGGGAACGCCCGTCGCGGCGTAGCGGCGCAGCGCCGTGAGGATCGTGCCGTCGCCGCCGAGGACGACGCAGAGGTCGATGTCGGTCGGCGGCTCGTCCGTGACGACGACGCCGTCGGCCGCGACGACGCCGTGCTTGGTCGCCTCATCGGCGTCGAAGACGAGGACGGCGCCGAGCCGCTGCGCCGTCGCGCGTAGCTCGGCGAGCGCGGACGCGGCCTGCTCGGGGCGGCCATGGCTGAGGATCGCGACGCGGCGGGGCGTCATGACGCGCGCCCCGGCTCGGCGATCCAGAGGAACGTCTCGAGGTTTCCCTTCGGGCCCGCGAGCCCCGACGCGGCCTCGCCGAGGACGCTCGCGCCGAGCGCGCGGACGGCGTCGGCGACGCCATCGATCGCGCCGCGCCGCGCCGCCTCGTCGCGGACGACGCCGCCCTTGCCGACCTGTCCGCGGCCGACCTCGAACTGGGGCTTGACCATCGCCAGGCAGTCGAAGCGCTCGGCCGCGCAGGCGAGCACCGCCGGCAGCACCTTCGTCAGCGAGATGAACGACACGTCGGCCACGATCAGGTCCGGCGCGTACGGCAGCTGCTCGGCGACGACGGCGCGGGCGTTCGCGCGCTCGATGACCGTCACCCGCTCGTCCGTACGCAGCCTCCAGTGCAGCTCGCCGTAAGCGACGTCGAGCGCGACGACGTGTGCCGCGCCTCGCTGCAACAACACGTCGGTGAAGCCGCCGGTCGACGCGCCGACGTCGAGCGCGCGGCGGCCGACGACGTCGATCGGCAGCGCGTCGAGCGCGTTCGCGAGCTTGATCCCCCCGCGTGATACGTAGGCCGGAGCCTCGTCGACGGCCAGCGCGACATCGTCGGCGACCATCTGGCCGGGCTTCTCGGCGCGGCGACCGTCGGTGCCGAGACGCACCTCGCCGGCCATGACCGACGCAGCCGCGCGACTGCGCGACTCGAACAGACCGCGCTCCGCAAGGAGGGTGTCGAGACGGACCTTGGCCATCCGGGCCCAGACGGTAGGCCATCGCGCCGATGGGCGCGACGACTCAGGTCTTGTCGGGGAGCGCCGGCTGGTCGCGGATCTGGTCGCGAAATGCCGCCGCAGCCGGCGACGGGCGGCGATCTCCGCGCCACAACAGCGCCACGCGACGCTCGAGCGCCGGCCGCAGCGTCAACACCGCGACGCGGTCGCCGGCCTGCCCGGCCACCGTCGGCGACACGACCGAGACGCCGAGCCCGGCTTCGACGAGCGCGATCGCTCGCAGCACCTCGTGCGTCTCGAGGCTCACGCGCGGGCGGTAGCCGGCTTGCTGCGCCGCTCGCTCCACCGCGGTGCGCAGACCGGTGCCGCCCTGGACGAAGACGAACGGCTCGTCGCGCAGGTCGGCGACGTCGACGCCGGAGCGCTCGGCGAGTGGCGACGACGGGCTGACGATCGCGACGAGGCGCTCGGCGAACAGCTGGTGCGACTCGAACGTGTCGGGCAGGTTTCCGTCGACGGGCGCGAAGGCGACGTCGATCCGGTCCGTCGCGATCGCCTCATAGAGCTCACGCCCCGAGCCTTCGACGAGGCGGATGTCGACGCCCGGATAGGCGGCGCGGAACGTCGCCAGCGCACGCGAGAGGTCGAACGGCAGCAGCGACTGCATCGCGCCGATCGTCAGCCGTCCCCGGCGCAGGCCGCGCAGTTCCTCGAGCTCGCCGACGCCGGCGTCGAGCTCGCCGAGCGCCCGCTCGATCCGCGCCAGCATGATCTCCCCCGCCTGCGTGATCTCGACGCTGCGGCTCGTCCGCGCCAGCAGCTCGACGCCGAGCTCGGTCTCGAGCCGCCGCACGTGCTGGGAGACGGCGGGCTGGCCGATGTGGAGCTCTTCGGCCGCCCGCGTGAAGTGCGCGTGGTGCGCGACGGCGGCGAAGCTGCGGAGTTGCTGGAGATCCATGAGGGGCACTCATCATGACACGTGATGAATGCCATCGCAAATCCGTCTTTGCGTTATGGGAGGTGCTTGGTCATCATGATGCCTGCATCACCCTCTCCTCCCCCCGAGAACAGGCCCGCCGCAAGGCGGGCCTTTCTCTTTAAGCGATCAGGGTCGACGGAGACGCGTCCGTACGCGAGTGACTGAGGACGCCGCGAGGCGTGTTCGCACCCGCAGAGGAGAGCTAGATCAGCGTGCTGGCGGCTACTGCCGCTTCGACGCGCTCGGCGATCGCGCGGCCGGTGAAGCCGACCTCGTGATGCAGCAGCGCCGGCTTGCCGTGCGCGACGAAGCGGTCAGGAATGCCGATCCGCAGCATCTGCGGCACGCGCACACCTGCGTCGTTGAGCGTCTCCCACACCGCCGAGCCGAAGCCGCCGGCGAGCACGCCCTCTTCGACCGTCACCAGCAGCTCGTGCTCCGCCGCCAACGTGGCCATCAGCTCACCGTCGATCGGCTTCGCGAACCGCGCGTCGACGACGGTCACGTCCCCACCGAGGATCTCGGCCGCCTCGAGCGCCTTGCCGACCCCGGCGCCGTAGCCGATCAGCGCGACGCGCGCGCCCTCGTGAAGAACCTCGCCGCGACCGATCTCGAGCGTCTCGACGGGCCCCGAGCAGTCGGCGCCGACGCCTTCGCCACGCGGGTAGCGCAGGGCGACGGGGCCCTGATGCGCCAGCGCCGTGCGCAGCATGTGGCGCAGCTGCGCCTCGTCGCGAGGTGACATCAGGACCATGTTCGGCAGACAGCGCAGATACGGGATGTCGAAGACGCCGTGGTGCGTCGGGCCGTCGTCGCCGACCAGTCCGGCACGGTCCATCGCGAAGACGACGTCGAGCTCCTGCAGACAGACGTCGTGGACGATCTGGTCGAACGCGCGCTGGAGGAACGTCGAGTAGATCGCACAGACCGGCTTGACTCCCTCGAGCGCGAGCCCGGCGGCGAACAGCACCGCCTGCTGCTCGGCGATGCCGACGTCGAAGTAGTGGTCGGGCTCGGACTGCTGCAGCAGGTTGAGCCCCGTGCCGGAGTTCATCGCCGCCGTGATCCCGACGACGCGGCGGTCGCGGCGGACCTCGTCGACCATCGCCTTGCCGAAGACCGCCGTGTACTGCGGCGGCGGCTTCGGTGTTGTTCCGGCGATCGACGGCACGACGACGGCGGGAATGCCGTTGGCGATCGACTTCGGCTTCGCGGCGTGCCACTGCTCCATTCCCTCGAGCCCGCCCTCCTCGGCGGGTGCGAAGCCCTTGCCCTTGACGGTCGCGACGTGGACGACGACCGGTCGCCCGGCGTCGAGCGCCTGCCGCAGCGCGCGCCGCAGCGCCCGGACGTCGTGGCCGTCGACGACGCCGATGTAGGCCCAGTCGAGCTCCTCCCAGAACAGGCCCGGAGCCCAGAACGACTTGATCGACTCCTTCAGCTGTGGGCCGAGCCGCTCGAACTTCGCACCGATTCCCACCGGCAGCTCCGCGAGCTTGGCCTCGACGCCTTCACGCGCGTGCCACAGCTTCGGGTTCAGGCGGACACGGTTGAAGTAGCGCGACAGCGCGCCGACGTTGGGCGCGATCGACATCCCGTTGTCGTTGAGGACGACCGTGATCGGCGTGCCGAGCCCGCCGGCCTGGTGAATCGCCTCGAAGGCGACGCCACCGGTCATCGCGCCGTCGCCGATCACGGCGACGACCTTGCCCTCGGCCGGGCCTCCGGCGTCGCCCTCGTCTTCGGCCTCGCCGGCCTGCTTGCGGCGAAGCCGCATCGCCTCCTTGAGGCCGACGGCGTAGCCGATCGAGGTCGACGCGTGTCCGGCGCCCATGATGTCGTGCTCGGATTCCTCGATCGAGCAGAACGGGGTCAGCCCCTCGTACTGGCGGATCGTCGCCAGTTCGTCGCGGCGGCCCGTGAGGATCTTGTGCGGATAGGCCTGGTGGCCGACGTCCCAGACAAGCTTGTCGCGCGGCGAGTCGAGCAGCGAGTGCAGCGCGACGGTCAGCTCGCAGGCGCCGAGGTTCGCGCCGAAGTGGCCGCCGATCTCGCCGACGGTGTCGATGATGTGCTCACGAACCTCCTGCGCCACCTGCGTGAGCTCGTCATCGTCAAGGCCGTGAAGGTCCTGCGGACGGTCGATGTTGTCGAGCAGACGGGAGGTCATCGCGGCCCGCTCAGTCTACGGTGCCTCAACGGCAGCGTCGCCCGCCCCGGGCAGCGGGTGCCGCGGCTCACGAGCTGCGGGTGAAGATGAATTCGGTGATCTGGGCGAGCTCGGTGGCGTGATCGCCGGCCGCCTCGGAGAGTGCCTCGGTCGTGGTGGCGTAGGAGTCCGCCGCGAGCGCGCGCGCCCGCTCGAGGCCGAACTCCGAGACGTATGTGCGCTTGCCGAGCCGCTCGTCGGAGCCGTGGTGCTTGCCGAGGTCCTCGTCGCTGCCGACGACGTCGAGGATGTCGTCGACGATCTGAAACAGC
>DASRHW010000135.1:0-6253 GCA_035650375.1 Solirubrobacteraceae bacterium
GCCGGCATGTACGAGGACGGCACGATCGGCGAGATCTTCCTCACCGACATCGGCAAGGAAGGCTCGACGCTGCGCGGGATGATGAACTCCTACGCGACCTCGATCTCGATCGCGCTGCAGTACGGCGTGCCGCTCGAGACGCTCGTGCAGAAGTTCTCCTACATGCGCTTCGAGCCCGAAGGGATCACGCAGAACCCGGAGATCCCGTTCGCGAAGTCGATGCCCGACTACATCATGCGCTGGCTGGCGTCGCGCTTCCTCGACGCCGACACGCAGGAGGATCTCGGCATCCTCACGCCCGAGGTGCGGGCGCGGAAGTCGGCTGAGGACGCGATGACGTCGGTCTCGTCGGACACCGCCAGCCCCGCCAACGGCGCCGACGCGACGCTGCCGAAGCCGGGCACGACGCGTGCCGCGGCCGAGGCGATGACCGACAGCCCGCCGGTCGTGCCGGCGAAGATGGTCGGCCTCGACCTCGGGCCTGCGTGCGGCCAGTGCGGCGGCATGATGCAGCGCACCGGCTCCTGCTACACGTGCTCGAGCTGCGGCAACAACACCGGCTGCGGCTGAGCCTCACACAGACCGAACGATCGTCCGAGGGCCCCGTGTGCGGGGCCCTCGCTCGTTCTGGCCCTGCATTTCCGGGGCTCTTGCGCTCAGGCGCCGACAGAACAACGGTGATTGTTGCGCGGCCTCGTTCCCTCGATAGTGTTCATCCGATGAACGCTTCTGAGGGTCGTCTCGCCGGCAAGGTCTGCATCGTCACCGGCGCCGGGAGCGGCATCGGCGAAGCGACGGCCGAGGTCTTCGCCCAACACGGCGCGAAGGGCGTCGTCTGCGCCGACATCGACGGCCAGCACGCCGAGGCGACCGCCGAGCGCCTGCGCTCGCAGGGCTTCGACGCCTCGCCGCTGGCGGTCGACATCGCCGACGCCGACGACGCCACCGCGCTGATCGAGCACACGCTCGGCCTGTACGGCTCCGTCGACGTCCTGCACAACAACGCCGGCATCGTCGCCCTCGGCGCCGTGCACGAGGTCGACATCGCCGCCTGGGACCGGTGCATCGAGGTCAACCTGCGCGGCACGTTCCTCGTCACGCGAGCGGCTCTGCGGCCGATGCTCGAACAGCAGCGCGGCGCGATCGTCAACACCTGCTCGACGTTCGCGACCGCGGCAGCCCCGCAGCTGGCGGCGTACAACGCGTCGAAGGGAGCGATTCGCTCCCTGACACGGCAGATGGCGCGCGACTATTCCCCCGACATCCGCGTCAACAGCGTCTCGCCCGGGCTCGTGGACACCGCGGCGACGCGCGGCGGCGCCGCGTCGGCGCCCAACGGCGACGAGATCTGGGAGATGCTCGTGCAGTCCAACCGCTACTACGGGCGCGCCGCGGAACCGCGCGAGATCGCCCACGCGGTGCTCTTCCTCGCGTCCGACGAGGCAAGCTTCATCACCGGTCACGACCTGGCGCTCAGCGGCGGTCAGGGCGAAGTCGCCTTCTGACGCCCGCGATGCTCGATCGCCTCGCGCGACCGGCCCATTCCAACGAGAGGAAGATGCGATGCAAGGTCGTCTGAATGGGCGCGTAGCGCTCGTGACCGGAGGTGCAGGAGGGCTCGGTCAGGCGTACAGCGTGCGCCTCGCCGCCGACGGGGCGAAGGTCGTCGTCGCCGACCTCGCGCCGGCCGACGAGACGGTCGCGATGATCGAGCAGGCCGGCGGCGAGGCGCTCAGCGTCAGCTGCGACGTGTCGTCGGGCGAGCAGGTCAGCGCGATGGTGGAGGCCGGCATCGCCAGGTTCGGGGCGATCGACATCCTCGTTCACAACGCCGGCGTGTATCCGTTCCATGCCTTCCTCGAGATGACGTTCGAGGACTGGCGCCGCGTGATGTCGACCAACCTCGACTCGGCCTTCCACCTCTGCCAGGGAGTGCTCCCGGGCATGACCCAGCGTGGCTGGGGACGGATCATCTGCGTCGCGACGAGCGCCTTCTACTCGGGCGCGCCACGGCTGAGCCACTACGTCGCGAGCAAGGGCGGGATCATCGGCTTCGTACGCTCGCTGGCGACCGACGTCGGCGTCGACGGCATCACGGTCAACGCGGTGGCGCCGGGGCTCGTGCGGACACCGGGCACGGCGGCCGGCGGGCAGGAGGAGATGGGCCTGTTCGAGATGGCGCCGCAGATGCAGGCGATCAAGCGCGTCGAGGTGCCGGCGGACATGGTCGGGACCGTCTCGTTCCTCGCGTCCGACGAGGCCGAGTTCATGACCGGGCAGACGCTCGTCGTCGACGGTGGGATGGTGCGCTCGTAGCAATGGTTCGCCGGTGAGCGTCGGCCGGGGTCGCCCGGCCAGGGAGGAGTGCCAGTGCTGTCGATCACGATTCGGTTTCGCGTCCGCCCCGAGTGGGCGGACCGGTGGTTGGAGATGGTCGAGGAGTTCACCGCGGCGACCCGCGCCGAGCGCGGCAACCTGTGGTTCATCTGGTCGCGCAACGTCGACGATCCGAGCGAGTTCTTCCTGATCGAGGCTCACCGGGACGAGCTCGTCGAAGAGCATCTGGCGTCGCCACTGATCCCGAAGATCACGCGCGAGTGGCCCGAGGCGCTGCTCGAGACGCCGCAGTTGCTGATGGCGAAGCTCCCGGGCGACGACTGGAGCGTCATGGAGCGCATGCCGGTGCCCGCCCGTGGCGAGACCGAGGACGCCTGATCCTGGCGGTCGTAATCGAGAAGTTCGGAGCCTGTGGTTCCACATAGGGAGTCCCTATGGGCCCATCGTGAATCGCGATGATCGTGGCCCCTCTCGCTCGCTTACGATCGCGATCCAAACCGGAGGAGAGAGTGACATGAAACGACGTTTGTTCGGCGTGCTCGCGATCGTTGCGGCGTGCTTCGTAGGAGTCATCGGGACCAGCCAGGCGAGCGCCGCACCGGCGAAGGGCTCACCGATTCGGATCGGTGCGGTCTGCTACTGCTCGGGCCCCCAGGGCGGCGGCCAGGCGAGCATCAAGGCGTATGACGACGCGTGGGTCAAGTGGACCAACGCCAACGGCGGCATCAACGGCCACCCGGTGAAGCTGTACTTCGCCGACGACGCCGGTGACGCGACGAAGTCCGCGACGGCCGTGCGGAGGCTGATCAACGAGAACAAGGTCCAAGTGATCGCCGGCTGGCTCTCGACGCAGGCGGCCGCGTGGGCGGACATCGCAAAGAAGGCGGGCGTTCCCGTCATCGGCTCAACGCAGACGAACGCGGCTGAGTTCAACAACTCCGACTTCTTCCCGACCGGGACGAATCAGATCTCCGCGTCCTACGCCGTTCTCAGCGCGGCGAAGGTCTACAACGTTCGTCGAATCGGCGTCTTCTACTGCGCCGAGTCGCCTGTCTGCGGGCAGCTTCCAGGAGTGTTCGCCGGGCTTTCGAACGTCGTCGGCAGCGGTGTGCAGGTCGTGTCGTCGTCGAAGATCGCGGCGTCGTCGCCGAGCTTCGCTCCGCAGTGCCTTGCCGCGAAGTCCAATCGTGTGACCTCGTCGATCATCGTCAGCGACTCGAGCGTGACGGTTCGCGTGCTCAAGGAGTGCAACCAGCAGGGGCTGAAGCTCTACCACATCGCCTCCGGCGGCTCGCTCGGGCACAACGACACGAAGTCGCTGAGCGGCATCAAGGTCTCGCTGTCGTCGCAGCAGGTCGGCATCGAGGACACCTCGACGCCCGGTGGCAAGCTGTTCCACCAGGTGATGGCGAAGTACGGGCCCGGGATCCCCAACTCGGCGGGCTTCAACGCCAACGTCGGCGCCGTGAACGCGTCGCTCGAGATGTTCAAGAAGGCGGCGACGACGGCGAAGCTGACACCGACGTCGAAGCCGTCCGTCGTCACGAAGGGGCTCTACAGCCTTAAGAACGAGACACTCGGTGGGCTGATCGCACCGATCACCTACACCAAGGGCAAGCCGACGTTCACCAACTGCTGGTTCTACAACACGTTCAACGGCTCGAAGTGGAGCAACAACACGAAGCCGCAGTGCGTCACCGGCGCGAAGCTCAAGGTGCTCCTGGGCGTCGCCAGCGGCATCAAGTAGCAGCCGAACGACAGTCCCACGGGCCCTCGCCGCGTCATCCGGCGGGGGCCCGCGTCGTTCGGCTCAGACCCCGACCCGGCCGAGTTCCGGCGGGAGCCTGTTGCGGGCGTCCTCGGCCGCGTCAAGCAGAGCGAGCAGCTCTGGGCGCTGGTCGTCGCGATGCCACGCCAGAGCACAGACCGACGGCTCGGCGTCCTCGATCGGCACGAACGCCAGCTCCGGCCGGTGGTAGTAGCGGGCCCCCGACGCCGGGCAGGCGCAGATCGCGCGACCGGAGGCGACGACGGACCACAACTCAGCGGGGCTCTTGCGTTCGGCCACGACGTGCGCCGGCGTATGGCGATGCGCCTTCAGCGTCCAGAAGTCGCGAACGGAGCCATCGAGAGCGGAGACCCATGGCTCGTCGAGCAGTTCCTCGGCCTTCACCGTGGCTCGTCGAGCGAAGCGATGGTTGCACGGAAGCACCGCCACCAGAGGCTCCGCGAACAGCGGGAGGGTCATGAACTGCTCGCTGCCGTCCACCGGCAACCGCAGCAGCGCCGCGTCGCTGCGCCCGTCCGGCATCCCCATCAACGGCTCAGTGAGGGGAAACTCGCGCAGCAGCAGGTTGACGTCTGGTCGACGCTGCTCGAAGGCGCGGACCAGCACGGGGGTGAGCTCGGCGGCGGCATTGGCGAAGAAGCCGAACCACAGGGTCGACTGCTTCGTGCTGGCGAAGCCGTGGATTCGCTCGTTCAACGACTCAGACGACCGCAGCAGCCGCGCTCCTTCGCTGACGGCAAGCTCTCCGGCGGGCGTGAGCTCGACTCCGCGATGACTGCGCTTGAGCAGCGCCGTACCGAAGTGCTCTTCGAGGTGCCTCACCTGCACGCTCAGCGCGGGCTGCGAAATGTGAAGCCGCGTTGCGGCTCGCCCGAACGAGCCTGCTTCGCTCACCGCGATCAGGAACCGGAGCGCCCTCAGGTCGATCTCACCGGCCATGACGAGATCCTATGGGCCCATCGGCGATCGTTGTCAGTGACTTTGCCGGCGGTGGCCTAAGATCGCGCGCCCCGGGGAGGCGCGGTGCCGGCCCGAACCGAGACCGAGGACATCTGATGCGCGCGATCGTGATGGAGGAGTTCGGGCAGCCCGGCGTCTTGCAGCTGCGGGAGATCGCGCCGCCCGAGCCTGGGCCCGGCGAAGCACTCGTCCGCGTCCGCGCGACGTTCGTCGCACTCGGGCGCGACGTCGTCGTCCGGAGCGGCGGGCATCCGGTGTTTCGCAAGCTCGTCAAGCTTCCGCACGTGCTCGGCGGTGAGCACGCGGGCATCGTCGACGCGGTCGGCCCCGGCGTGTCCGACGACCTCGTCGGTGCGCGCGTGGCCGTGTCGTCGATCGTCTACTGCGGCGTCTGCGCGAGCTGCGAGGCGTCGGAGCCGTGGGACTGCGCGGCGGTCGCCGCGATCGGGATCCAGAGGCCCGGCTCCTACGCGGAGCTCACATGCGTCCCCGTCGGCAACCTGCGACTGCTGCCGGACAGCGTCGACTTCGCCCAGGCGGCGATCTTCGCCGCCAACGGCCCGCTCGCCAGCGCGCAGCTGGCCGCCGGCGATGTGTCCGCCGGCACGTGGGTGCTGGTACCGGGCGCGAGTGGCTCGCTCGGCACGCTGCTCGTGGCACTCGCCGCGCGCCGCGGCGCACGCGTGATCGCGACGACCCGCGAGCGCAGGGGCGCCGCGGCGCTCGAGGAGCTCGGGGCCGAGGTCGTGCTCGACACGAACGATCCGGAGCTCGCCGGCACGTTGCTGAAGCTGACCGGCCGCGGCGTCGACGTGGTCGTCGACAACGTCGCGCTCGGCACCCTCTGGGAGCGCTACTGGCCGGCGGTCGCGCGACGCGCCCGGGTCGTGTTCGCCGGACGTGCAGCCAACAGCTTCGAGCCGCTGCCGGTCAACATCGTCGAGCTGTATATGCGGTGGGTCACGCTGACCGGGGTCAACATGAGCGACCCGCGCTACATCGCCCCCTTCTGGGAGCAGATGCGCGCCGCGCCGATCGCGCTTCCAGCCGACCTGATCGCGACGTTCCCGTTCGAGTCGGCGGCAGCCGTGCACGCACAGATCGAGCAGGGCCGCAAGCTCGGCCACTTCGTGCTGACGATCGACTGACGCGAGGCTACGAAGCGGG